>CAZFCY010000042.1:0-31187 GCA_964517665.1 uncultured Opitutaceae bacterium
CACCATCGTCGGCGCCGGCAAGGCCGAGGGCGCGATCGACGCCGGCAATATGCTCAAGCCGATGCTCGCGCGCGGTGAACTGCACTGCATCGGCGCGACCACGCTCGACGAATACCGCAAGAACATCGAAAAAGACGCCGCGCTCGAACGCCGTTTCCAGACCGTGCTCGTCGACCAGCCGACGGTCGAGGACACGATCTCGATCCTGCGCGGCCTGCGAGAGCGCTTCGAGGTGCACCACGGCGTGCGCATCCAGGACAACGCGCTCGTCAGCGCCGCCGTGCTTTCGAATCGTTATATCTCGGATCGTTTCCTCCCCGACAAGGCGATCGATCTCGTCGACGAGGCCTGCGCGATGATCCGCACCGAGATGGACAGCATGCCGACGGAACTCGACGAGTTCACGCGTCGTATCATGCAGCTCGAGATCGAGGAAACCGCGCTCGCGAAGGAGAAGGACGACGCCAGCCGCGAGCGTCTCGAAGCGCTTCAGCGCGAACTCGCCAACCTCCGCGAACAGTCGAAGGGGCTGCGCGCGCAATGGGAGCACGAGAAGGAGTCGATCGGAAAACTCCGGAAACTGCGCGAGCAGATCGAGCAGACCAAGCTCGACATCGAGCGCGCCGAGCGCGCCTACGATCTGAGCAGGGCCGCGGAGTTGAAATACGGCACGCTCACCCAGCTCGAGGCCGAGCTCGCGCGTCTCCAGACTTCGGATACACACACGAACTCGTTGCTCAAGGAGGAGGTCTCGCAGGAGGAGATCGCCGAGATCGTCGCGAAATGGTCCGGCGTGCCCGTCACGCGTCTCCTCGAGGGCGAGAAGCAGAAACTCCTGCGCCTGCCCGAGCAGTTGCACGAGCGCGTCATCGGCCAGGACGAGGCGGTCGATCTCGTCTCGGACGCGATCCTGCGCGCCCGCGCCGGCATCAAGGATCCGCGCCGGCCCATCGGCAGTTTCATCTTCCTCGGCCCGACCGGCGTCGGAAAAACCGAGCTGGCCAAGACGCTCGCGGAATCGCTCTTCGACTCCGAGGCCAGCCTCGTTCGCATCGACATGTCCGAGTATATGGAGAAGCACGCGGTCGCGCGCATGATCGGCGCGCCTCCCGGCTACGTCGGCTACGACGAAGGCGGGCAGCTCACCGAGGCGATCCGGCGCAAGCCGTATGCGGTCGTGCTCTTCGACGAGATCGAGAAGGCGCACCCGGATGTATTCAATATTCTGCTACAGGTTCTCGACGACGGCCGCATCACCGACGCGCAGGGGCGCACGGTCGATTTCAAGAACACCGTCGTCATCATGACCTCGAACATCGGCAGCCGTCACCTCGTCGAACGCGTCCATGGCGACACGATTCCCGAGTCGGTGCGCGAATCCGTCTTCACGGAATTGCGCCAGGCCTTTCGTCCGGAGTTTCTCAACCGCGTCGACGACATCGTCCTCTTCAAGCCGCTCACGCTCGAGGAGATCGGACGCATCGTCGACCTGCTCCTCGTCGATCTCAACAAGCGGCTCGCCGAGCGCCGTGTGCGCGTCGAGTTCGACGCGAAGGCGAAGACCTGGGTGGCCGACCGCGGCTTCGATCCGGTCTACGGCGCGCGGCCGCTGCGTCGCTTCCTCCAGCGGCACATCGAGACCCGCCTCGCCCGGGCCCTCATCTCCGGCGAGATCGGCGACGGCGCCAGCATCGAGTTCACGATCGAAAACGACGAACTGGCCATGACCGTCCACTGAGCACATGCGCGCCCCCTGCGCGCTTGCGCCCCTGGACGCTGGTTCTGCCAGTGGAGGGTGCGAAGAGCTTTGCCCTGATTCTTCAGGAGAGTTTCCGTTCCCGGTCGTCACCGGCGAGGTGTCTGCACTTCAACGTTGAGCAAAATACCATGAAGCCAATCACGGGATCCTGTTTATGCGGCAAGGTGGCCTTCGAGGTTGTCGGAACTCCGCTCAAGTTTCTCTATTGCCACTGCCGTTCATGTCAAAAATCGAGCGGGTCCGTTCACGCCGCAAACATGGCGTTTCCCGAAGGTTCTGTCAGATGGACACAGGGCGAAGACCTCATCGAACTCTTTGTGGATACGAAAGAGAACCCGGGATTCCCGCGTTGCTTTTGCAGGAGTTGCGGCTCACCCCTGCCCAAGTTGAGCCGCAATCGGCAGTTCTGGGTCGTGCCGAGCGGATTATTGGATTCGGATCCAGGCATGAGGCCTCAGGCGAATATCTATTGGGTGGAGCATGCTCCCTGGTATGTGTCGGCAGATCAAATTGCCAGGAACGAGGGGCCGTTGGTCGAACAAGACAGTGGCGGCGGCGGCTGATTTTCCCGGCGATTTGTCGATCGGTGAGTCCGGCCGGCCACACCTCGCGCAGGTCGAACGGGCGCAGGGCCTGGTGGCGGCGGCCGTCGCGCACGATTGGCCGACACACGGGCGCGAGCGTCGCGGCCTGCGTCGTGTCGGAGTCGCCACGCCCCAAAAATCGAGAGCCGTCACTGCAGTCCCGCGCTTGCCGCGGAGTGTTCGACGGGTGACGTTGATCGCCAAGGGAAAGACGACATTGACGGAGGCGCAGGTCGGGGCAGCTTGATCAGCATGGCCCTCGCTCACTTTCATCCGGAGTTATTTTCGAAGAAGTATAGGTTCTTCCGTCGAGCGATGATCCGGGATGCCTGTTTCGCGGCTATTTTCGCCATCGAGCCGGACGTCACGACGGTGTCGCAGTCGTTGATATGCGCCGGGAACCGAAGGAGATCCGCCGTATCTTGGCGGAAAGGAAGAAGCCGTGCGAACAGACAGACGAGCCGGTTGCGCGCAGTGAGATCCGGGAGGTCTATTATATTCGGCCGCCCCCGGCGGGGTGTCTGATCTCTGGACCGCTCGTCGGTGCAACCCGCGTCCTGGAGAGAAGCGCACACGATCCACTATGCAACGCCAGGAACCACCAGTCGCTTTCGACCAGGAACACGCTGCCGCATACGACCAGCGATTCGCCAGACTGGCTGCCATGCGTGATGCGCTGCACTTGCTCATGGGCGCGGTGCTTGCCGACCTGCCCGCCGAGGCGCGGATTCTTTGTGTCGGCGCGGGGACGGGTTCGGAGTTGATTTATCTCGCCGGGAAGTTTCCTCAGTGGCGGTTCGCAGTGGTGGAGCCTTCGTCGCCGATGTTGGAGGTTTGCCGTCGGAAAGCCGAAGCGCGTGGCATCACGCCCCGGTGCGTCTTTCACGAAGGCCACCTGGATTCCCTTCCACCTTCGGCGGCTTTTGACGCGGCCACTTCGCTGCTCGTGTCTCAGTTCATTCTCGTCCCGGAGGCGAGAGCCGGTTTCTTCAGCGCCATCGCCGAGCGGTTGCGGCCGGGCGGATATTTGGTGAGCGCTGATCTGGCGTCCGACATCACTTCCTCGACTTACCAGAATCTTCTCGGAGTCTGGATTCGGTTGATGCGGGAGACAGGGTCTCCGCCAGAGCAGCTCGAGAAGCTCCGTGTCACTTACGGGCGCGATGTGGCGGTGCTGCCGTTGGAGCAGGTCGGTTCCATCATCGCCTCAGGCGGTTTTGAGACGCCAGTGTTGTTTCTCCAGACCTGTCTTATCCATGCCTGGTATGCCCAACGAACTCCAGTCGTCGCCTAACCCTGAAAGTTGTGTGACGCCTTGGCCGTCACACGACTTTTGTTGAACAAGCCCGGGTGAAACGGGCGCGGGCGCAGGAGCCCAAACTGTGCAGTTTGCCATCGATTTTCCGCCTCCGGCCCCGGGAAGGGTGGAGGCTTGCCGCGTCCCCGGGTTTTCGGGCGTGGTCCCGCACTTTGCCGGGTGGGGAAATTGGCATTGAGCCCGGGGCGGCGGAACCTAACGTTTGGCGGTTTGCTTCCCGCCAAAGACGCCATGACGCCCGCACCCACTCCCCACGCGCCTGCCATCCGCTCTCACCATTCCGCGAGGCTGGATGGGGTGGAGCGGCGTGTGTCGACGGCCGCTTCGCTGCTGGCATTGACCAAGCCGCGATTGAGCACGCTTTCGGTCATGACGGCCGTGGCCGCCTATGCCGCGGCGCGCCCGCAGTGGCAGTGGAGCGAGGCGCTCTCGATGGTCGTCGGCACGGGATTCGCGGCCGGGGGCGCGCTCACGCTCAACCAGTGGTGGGAGCGCGACACCGACTGCATCATGGAGCGCACGAGGGGCCGGCCGCTGCCGGACGGGCAACTCTCGCCCGCGGCCGCGTTCACTTCCGGCATGTTGTTGTCGCTCGGCGGGACGTTGATGCTCGCGCTCGGGGTCAACCTGCTTTCCGCCGCGCTCGCCGCGGCCACGGTGGTTTCCTACGTCCTGATCTACACGCCGCTCAAACGCCGCACGCACTGGTCGACCGAGATCGGCACGATCCCGGGCGCGCTTCCGCCGCTGCTGGGCTGGGCTGCGGCCGAGGGGCGGATCACGGCGCTCGGCTGGGTGTTGTTCGGCATTCTGCTTTTCTGGCAGATGCCGCACTTCTTCGCGATCGGCTGGATTTACCGCGAGGACTACCGCGCGGCCGGTTTTCCCCTGCTGCCGGTTCTGGACCCCACGGGCGCGCGCACGGCGGCCTGGTCTCTCGCCTACGCGGTCGCGTTGCTGGCGGTTTCGGTCGTGCCCGTGTGGCTCGGCATCACGGGCGCGGTTTACGGCGCGGGCGCGATCGTCTGCGGCGTCGTTTTCGTGGCGCTCGCCTTCGACTTTTTGCGCAGGGCCGGGGGCGATGACGGCATGCGCGCGGCGCGCCGGCTTTTCACGGCGTCGTTGATTTATCTGCCGGTTGTGTTCACGTGCCTGCTCGTCGACCGGCTGGGATGAGGCGAGCGGCGAACGGGTAGCGGGCAGGGGAAATGCGGCGCGTGCCGCGGGCCGGGGGGAACTCGATCGGATCGGTCCGGGTGATTCAACCGCTCGATCCACGGGGTCGAAGGCGAAGCGCTCGCCACGCCGTGTTTGCCAAGCCGGGTTTTCTTCACGCGAATCGACGCGTGGACGACGTTCTTCACGTCACGATATTCACGCTCGCGATCGCGTTGCTGAGCACGCTGCTCATCCTGCCCGCCGGCGTGGCGCTCGGCTGGCTGCTGGCGCGGCGCCGGTGGCCCGGCAAGGTGCTGGTGGAAACGCTGGTCGCGCTGCCGATGGTCGTGCCGCCGGTCGCGACCGGGTTGATCCTGTTGAAACTTTTCGGACGGCGCGGGCCGCTCGGAAGTTTTCTGGAGAACGTGTTCGGGCTCGAGATCGTCTTCACATGGAAGGCCGTCGTGCTGGCCACGGCGGTGATGTCGTTTCCGCTGCTCGTGCGCGCGGCGCGGGTGGCGTTCGAGGAGGTGAATCCGAGGCTCGAGGAGACTGCGCGCACGCTCGGCGCCGGGCCGTGGGATGCCTTCTGGAGCGTCACGCTTCCGCTCGCGCGCCGGGGATTGCTCGCGGGTTGCGTCCTCGCCTTTGCCCGCGCGCTCGGCGAATTCGGCGCGACCGTGATGCTCGCGGGGATGATCCCGGGCGAGACGATCACGCTCGCGCTCGGCATCTATCATCGCGTCCAGCTCGGCCAGGACGACGCGGCCCTCGGGCTGCTGCTCGTCTCGCTCGCGCTCGCCTTCGGCGCGTTGTGGCTCAGCGAGCGCCTGATGCGGAGGCGGGCGGTATGAAGATTTCAACTACACCGGGAATCGCCGCGCGTTTCCGTGTCGCGCGCGGGTCGTTCACGCTCGACGTGAGCCTCGACCTGCCGGGGTGTGGCGTGACTTCGATCTTCGGCCCCTCGGGCGCGGGCAAGACCTCCATCCTCCGCGCCATCGCGGGCCTCGATCGAATCGAAGGTGGTTTTCTCGAGGTCGGCGGCGAGACGTGGCAGGACGACGCGCGCGGCCTCTTCGTGCCGGCGAATCGGCGCGCGCTCGGCTATGTCTTTCAAGAGGCGAATCTGTTTCCGCACCTCACCGTGCGCGGCAATCTCGACTACGGCCTGCGCCGTCGGCGCGCCGGAGCAGCGCCGGTCTCGCGCGGCGGCGTGATCGCGCTCCTCGGCATCGGTCACCTGATCGATCGCGCGCCCGGGAATCTTTCCGGCGGCGAGCGCCAGCGGGTGGCGATCGCGCGCGCGTTGCTGACCAGCCCGCGCCTGCTTTTGCTCGATGAGCCGCTCGCCTCGCTCGACGCCGCCCGAAAGCATGAAATCCTGCCCTACCTTCAGCGGCTGCGCGAGGAACTGGAGATTCCCGTGATCTTCGTCAGCCATGCCGTCGATGAAGTCGTCCGCATCGCCGATCATCTCGTCCTCCTGGACGCCGGCACGGTCGTAGGCAGCGGCCCGCTCGCCACGATGCTCGCGCGGCTCGATCTGCCGGGAATGTTGTCCCGTGACACCGGCGTGATCGTCGAGGGAACGGCCGGCGTCTACGACGAAACCTACCGGCTGCTCCGCCTCGACGTGAGCGGTGGGACGCTGCGCATCAGCCATGCCCCGGTCGCGCCGGGCACGCCGCTGCGCGCGCAGATCCAGTCGCGCGACGTCAGCCTCTCGCTCGAACAGCCGCGCGCGACCAGCGTCGTCAACCTCCTGGAGGCGCGCGTCGTGGACTTGAAGGCGGACGAAGATCCCGGCGCGGGCAGCATGCTGATTCTGGTCGATGCGGGCGGCACGCCGTTGCTGGCGCGGATCACGCGCTACTCCTGCGACCGGCTGCAGCTCGCCCCCGGCACGAAGGTCTGGGCGCAGATCAAGGCCGTCGCGGTGCTGGCGTGAGTCGAAGGCGAACGACACGGAGGTTGCCCCGCCGATCCGGGCCTGAAGATGAGGCGCTTTCCCGACAGAGTCTGGCTCGCGCCGCGGCCTTGATCCGGAACCCTCTGTGTGTGGTTCTGTGTATGGGTTTCAAAACCATTTCCCTTTCCGAAGACGCCCACAGAATTCTGAAACGGGCGAAGCGCTCGCCGCGGGAATCGTTCACCGAGGTTGTTCGTCGCGCGACATGGGACGAACCGGCTGAAACCATGGGCGGGGCTCTCGATCTGCTCGAGGCAGAGTTCGGTCACGGCAAGACCACCGTTACAGCCGAGGAGTTGGAGACCTCGCGCCGGCTGCATGCGCAACGAAAAGCGCGCGCCTGATGCTCCTGCTCGACACGAACTTCCTCATCGACCTTCATGCCGAGCTGCGGCGCAAGGACGGCGCGGATGGCCCGGCTAAACGTTTCATGCGCGAGAATAAGATGGCTGCTTGCGCGTTCACGCGAACGGCAGCAGCCGCGCCGCCAGCATCACGACGACGAGGCCGGCGAGACCCATGATCGTGAGCGCGACCGAGAAGGTGCGGATCATCAGCCCTTCGGAGAAGCCGGTGGTCTTGCACACGACCCAGAAGCCGCTGTCGTTCATCCACGCGAAGGGTTTCGAGCCGCAGCCGATCGCGAGCGCGAGATAGACGGGGTGAAACCCGAGCGTTTCCGCCGAGGCGAAACTTCCGAAGATGCCCACGGCCGTGATCATGGCGACGGTCGCCGAGCCCTGCGCGCCGCGAACGAGCGCGGTGACCGCGAAGGCGAGCGGCAGCACCGCGAGGTTGAACTCGCGCGCCAGCCCCTCGATGCGTCCGCCGACGTTGGCGTCCTGGAGCATGCCGCCGAAGACGCCGCCGGCCGAGGTGATGAGGATGATCACGCCGGCGTCGACCAGCGCGCGTTGGACCGCGGCTCCCGCCGATTTCGGATCGGCCCGCCGCGTCCAGGCGAGTGTCGCGAGGGCGACCGCGGCCGCGATCGTCAGCGCGATGTTGGGGTTTCCGACGGCGTGGAAAAACGCGGCCAGGCCGGAGGTGTCGCTCGCGCGCCCGGAGAGCGTGCCGCCCGCCACGAGCACGAGCGGCAGGACGATCGGGAGCAGCGCGAGCGTGAGTGGCGGCAGCGCGGCGTCCAGTTTCTCCGTGAAGGTGGTTGCCTCGGGAAACACCTCGCTCACGTCGCACGGCCATCTCCGGTTCGCCCAGAACGCGTAGGCGACACCCACGGTCGTCGTGATCGCGCCGACGACGAGGCCCCCGAGGATCATCGCGCCCATATCGACTCCGAGCGCGCTCGCGACGTAGAGCGGGCCGGGAGTCGGAGGGACGAGCGAATGCGTCATGACCGCGCCGGCCAGCATGCACAGGACGTAGAGCACGTAGTTCTTTCCGGTGCGGAGCGCCATGGCGCGGCCAAGAGGAATCAAGAGCAGGAAAACCGTATCGAAGAAAATCGGGATGCAGAGAACGAAACCGCTGACCGCGAACACCAGCGGCGTGCGCTTCTCTCCGAACAGCGCGAGGATCGAGCGCACGAGCCGCTCCGCCCCGCCGCTTTCCATCAGACAGATGCCGACGATGGACGCCATCGCGATGAGAATGCCCAGGCGCGTGGCCATCGATCCGAATTTCGCCGCCATCCTCGTGCCGAGATCCTCGTCCGCTCTTTCCGCGGCCGCCGCGGCGTCGAGTCCCTGCGCGAGCGCGCGCTGCTCGATCGCTTCGGGCGGCGTCAGCACGCCGACGACGATCGCCGCGGCCATGAGCGCGGCAAACGCGTGCAGGCGCAGCCAGGTGATGCCGGCGACAACGACGACGATGCCGATCGCGAGAAGCAGGAGGGGATCCATGGGCGGGGGGCGGGGTGACGATTCGTTCAGGCTCGTGCTGCGGCAAGCGTCGAATCATCGCAGCCGCCGATCGTTTTCGTAATCGTTCTCGCGAGTAAGAGAAGGATTACGAGAACGAGGACGATCCGTAAGGCCAACATGTTGGGGCCTGCGGTTCAATGGTCAGACGCCTCGCTCCACAACCTCTGTGCATCCTCGGTGGCCTCTGCGGCCAATCGCCGCCTCAGGTGCTCACGCCGAGCAGGCCGCGCGTGAGTTGAAAATCAATCAAGCCAGCCGCGCGGGATCGCGGAACGTGCGCCCCGCTCGCGGTCGCCGCGACGAGACTCAAGATCGCGGCGAGGGCTTCACGACGATCCGGCGGCGCGAAGCAATCGATGTCGTCGTTCGTCAGCCGTTCGCGCGGTGTTCCGGGCGCGACCTGCAGCACCGGCAGCATCGGATGCCCCGGGCACGGATGCCGGTCGACAGCGCACAGCAGCATGTTGGCTCCACAAGCGCCGAGGCTGGCGAAAATCTCGGCCGGATGGGCCGACTCCGTTTCGACGAGATGCAATCCGTTGCGAGCGGCGCGTTCGCCGTTGGCCAGCGTGGCGCGAATGGTTTCTCCCTCCGCGAGCAGGGTGGCAAACGCATCCGAGGAAACCAGCGGATCGGAAACGGGGACGAACACGCTGCCGCCGGCTTCCACCACGGCCACGGTGAGATCGATCAACGCGGCGGCGAGCCCCGGCTCGGCGGGCGCGACGCTGACGAGGCCGGGGGCGAGCGCTTCGAGCCCGGCTGTTTCCGGTTTCGAGGGCTCGGCGTTTTCCGCCGCGCCGGCGAACCACTCCTCGATGCGCGCGAGCACGCGATCGATGCCGCCGTCGAGCTGCACGCTCGCCCAACCGAAGCGCCGCGGGTCGATCTCCGAATGGACGAGATGCTGGCGCACGAGATCGTTCGGGATCTTCTCGCACCCGTGCTCCAGCACGAGAGCGGCCGCCACGTTCGGATGGGTGAGATAACCCCGGTAGGTGCGCAACAACGCTCGATACAGGGCGTCGCCCGAGAAGCCGCAGCCCTCCGTGTGAGCGAGCGCGACGTAACGATCGATCCGCCCCGCGCCGACACGACGGTCGTTCAGCCGCTGCGCCGCCATGCGCGCGATTTGCGAGGAGCAAAGGCTCGCCGGGAGGACGAGGCCGATGCGCTCCAGCGCGCGGCCCGTCGCCGTGCGATGCGTGGTCAGCGCGATGGGCGAGGCGTGGAGGGACGACCTCCGTGTCGTCCGCGGCCGAAGCGGTCCACACGGAGGTGGACCCTCCCAGGCATCGGGAAGGTTCAGCCGCAGCGGCTGGCCGTCGGGCGCCGCGCGCGAGCGGATCGAGTCGAGGCGCGAGGCGTCGGTCTGCCTCCAGTTGCGCCAGATCGAGATCTGCGAATGGCCGGCGCGCTCGCCTTGTGTGCGCTGGCCGGACGCGACGGCGCGCGCCAGCTCGAACGTTTCGTCGCGCAGCGCGTCCATCGATTCGCCGTCGAGGTAGCGGCCCGCGTTCACGTCCATCTCGTTGCGCAGGAGTTCGTGGCGCGCGGTCGTAGTCGTGATCTTGATCGTGGGAACGAAAGGGAAGTTGGTGATCGATCCGTTGCCGGTGACGAAGAGGAAGAGATTGCAGCCGCCCGCGGCCTGGCCGGCGATGCCCTCGAGATCGTTGCCCGGGCCGTCCATGAAATAAAAGCCGGACTCGAGCAGGCGCTCGGCGTAGTCGATCACGCGGTCCACGCGCGTGATCGGCGATTTCTTCGCGGCGGCGCCGATCGACTTCAGCGTGATGTTGTAGAGGCCGCGCATTTTGTTTCCGCCCGATGGATTGCCCTCGGCGGTGGAGCCGTGCCACGCGAGCCGGGTCTTGAAGCGCTCGACTGCCTCGAGAAAACGCTTCGCCGTCTCGAGGTCGCGCATGTTTTGCAGGATATAACTTTCGGCGCCGATCAACTCGTCCGTCTCCGTCAGGCACATCCGGCCGCCGTGCCGGATCACTTCGTGGCCGACGGCGCCGACGAGAGGATTTCCCGAGATGCCGGAGAACGCGTCGGAGCCGCCGCACTGAAGCGCGCAACACAGGCCGGCGAGCGGCTCGGCGGTTCGCTTCGCTTCGCTTGCCCGCGGGAGCCACGCGCGAATCTGCGCCTCGCCTTCGGCCAGCGCCTGCGTGGTCGAGCCGGTGATGCTGAGGAAGCGATGCGGCGTCTCCGCGAGCGGATAGCGATGCCGGTCGAGATAGTCGCGCAGCCGGGCGTTGTTCAGCGGCTCGACGCCGTAATCGACGCAGAGAATGGCGGCGACATTCGGGTGAACGATATAGCCGGCGAGCGCGCGCAGCAGCTCGGGCATGTTGTTCGGCTCGGCGGGATCGCCGCCTTCGGTGTGCCCGACCGCCACGATGCCATCGAGCGAGGGATGCGCGCGGGCGAGCGGCTGCAGGCGATCCGCCAGCGCGCGCGCGAATCCCGCCGTGCGCGAACTGGCTCCCAGAATCACGATGTAGTTTCGCGTGCCGACCCCGCGCCCGCCGCCGCGCCGGTAACCGAGAAACGTCGCGGGACGCGCGACGCGCCCGACCGGCGGCGCGGGGGCGAACGCCTCCGGATCGAACACATGCCGCAGGATGCGGCTCGCGAAGTTCGGGCGGGCCGGCAGCCTGGCGCCGGCCTCGCGGTAGGAGAGAACGTCGAGCATCTCCTGGTTGCAGATGTAGTCGCCGGGAGCGATCGCCCCGGTCGCGACGCCGAACGGCCGCTCCCACGACTTCAATTCCTCATCGGGCGCGATGCGCTTTACGGCGAAGCGATGCCCGAGCGGCGTCGTGTGCGGAAGAGTCACGGTTCGCCCGTCGATCACGAGTTCCGTTCCGGCCTCGAGCCGGCGGATCGCGATCGCCACGTTGTCGCCCGGAGAGGCCATGCGCGCGACGTTTTCGAAGGGAATGGATCGGCTCATGTGGGATTTCTTGTGGAGTTTAACCACAAAGATGCGAAAGGCACAAAGATCCGAAGACAGGAAGTTTTTGTAGCCACAAAAGGCTCGGAAGGCGCAAAAACAGCCTCCTCTTTTTTGCGCCTCTTTGTGGCTGCTCCATTTTTCACCACCGCGTGGCCTGGAATTTCCAGCCCGGCGTTTTCTTTTGCATTTCGATTTCGTCGTCGCGGTGGGTGAGCCCGCAAGCCACGAAGCGCTCGTGCGCCGCGGCCAGCGCTTCGCGATCGAGTTCGACACCGAGACCGGGCCCTTGCGGCAGCTCGACGCAGCCGTTCTCGATCGCAAGCCGGCCGCCGGCGATGACTTCGTCGCTCTGCCACGGATAATGCGTGTCGAGCGCGTAGCCGAGATTCGGCATGGCCGCGCCGAGATGCGTCATGGCCGCGAGCGAAATGCCGGCGTGGCTGTTCGAGTGCATCGACAGGCCGCGGTGGAAAACCCGGCAGATCGCGCCCAGTTCCATCGAGGCGCGCAGGCCGCCCCAGAAGTGGTGGTCGGTCAGGATGATGTCCTCCGAGCCGAGCGCGATCGAAGACGGCAACTGCTCGAACGCGACCGTGCACATGTTGGTGGCGAGCGGCAGATCGATCGCGCGCCGCACCGCCGCCATGTTCTCCTGGCCGCGCACGGGATCCTCGTAGTACTCCAGAGTTCCCGCGAGATCCCGTCCGATGCGGATGGCGGTCTCGACGGTCCAGAGCGCGTTGGGGTCGAGCCGCAGCGGAACCCCGGGACCGAAGGCTTTGCGCAAGGCCTTGATCGCGGCGGCCTCCTGATCCGGTTCGAAGACGCCGCCTTTGAGCTTGAGCGACTCGAATCCGAACGCCTCCACCATCGCCTTTGCCTGGGCCACGATGCCTTCCGGATCGAGAGCCGCCCGCTGACGCGCCGCGGCCCAGCCCGTGGCGCCGGCGTCGGAGCCGA
The DNA here is from genome assembly GCA_964517665.1 of uncultured Opitutaceae bacterium. Lineage (GTDB taxonomy): Bacteria > Verrucomicrobiota > Verrucomicrobiia > Opitutales > Opitutaceae > Congregicoccus. Next base: position 12,603 of record CAZFCY010000042.1, read on the forward strand.
ACCCAAGCGGGCCGCCCGCGCCCTCGTGTTTGTAGAAGAGATAGCCGGAGTAGGGGACGCGTTCGCGCACGATGCCGCCGAGGAGCGTCGCCACGCGCTGGCCGGTCGCCCGGCCCACGAGGTCGAGACAGGCGACGTCGATCGCGCTCGAGACCTGCACGCGGATGCGCTTGTCCCACGGCGCTTCGCCGCGGGCGTCCGCCGTGTCTTCGGTGAATCGCTCCTGGATCCGCGATTGCAGCGCGTGCCAGTTGCGCGGGTCGGCGCCGAGGACGGATTCGCGCGCGGCTTCGAGCGCATGGTTGATCCCGGCGCTTCCAGGAACTTCCGAGATGCCGGTGATGCCGTCGGAGGAAACGAGTTCCACGACCGTGCGCAGGCAGTAGGGCGCGTGAAGGCCGGCGGCATTGAGCAGCGGCGGATCGCCGAGCGCGATCGGCGTGATCCGCATTTCGACGATCTTCATCAGGCCTTTCCCAGGGTCTCGAGCGCTTGCCTCATTCCCGCCAGCACGAAGGAACCGTCGGATCCGAGCGCGACGAAGGTATAGCCTTCCCGCCTCACGATCGGGGCGTGCGCCGGATTCGAGAGCAGGATGCCGGCGGCCTTTCCCGCCTCGCGCGCCACGACCGGAACACGCTGCCGCGCGGCCGTGAAAGCGGGATCGTCCCACTGGTCCTGCACGCCCATGTTGGTCGACAGGTCCATCGGGCCGACGAAGAGCGCATCGACGCCATCGACGGCCGCGATCGCCTCGAGGTTGTCGATTCCCCTGGGCGTCTCGATCTGCGTCACGAGCACGAGCCGCTCGTGCGCGTGCGCGTAATAGTCGGCGAAATCGAGCCCGAAGCCGGCCGCGCGATTGAACTTCGCCACGCCCCTCGCCCCGCGCGGCGGAAACCGCAGGGCGGCCACCGCGGCGCGCGCCTCCGCCTCCGTCTCGATGTACGGAACCATGATGCCGCGCGCGCCGAGATCGAGGGCGCGCTTGAACCGGGGCGCTTCATTGGCGGCGATCCGCACGATGGGCGTGGCCGGCGTGGCGGAAACCGCCTGCAGTTGATGCAGCAACGTGTTCTCGCTGCCCGCGCCGTGCTCCTGATCGAGCAGGATCCAGTCGAAGCCCACACGCCCCGCGAGTTCCGCGGTGAGCGAGGAGCCGAGATTGAGCCAGCCACCCGCGAGCCACTCGCGAGCGAGCACGCGTGAACGAAAAGCAACGGAAGGTTCCATGATGGGGTTGAAACCCGCCGGCCCGGCCGGTCGATTTCGATCGCGACCTTGCGCGAGCCGCGCCGCGAAATCGACCGCAAAGCTCGACCGGCGCGCAACAAGGCGGGAAGCCCCCGTGTCCGAGTTTAGACTTGCCCGCGCCGTCGATTTCAGGGGACGTGCTGTGCCGGCCACCGTCCCCATAGTTCAATGGATAGAACAGCGGTTTCCTAAACCGTTAATCTGGGTTCGATTCCCAGTGGGGGCGCCACTCGCTGATCGTTGGGGAAACGGCCGGCGCGGGTTTTCCCGCGCTCAGTTTTTCGTCACGTCCTCCGGCTGCGGCATGCCTTCCAGCGTGAGGATGAACACGTAGGCCTGCTGGGTCGCCTTGAAGCGGCGTTCGATATAGCCCCAGAGCGAGAGGCCGAGGAGAACGAACAAAAATCCCATCGCGGGCATGTCGGCCCAGCCGCGCAGCGCGCGCGAGGCGAGCAGGGCGATGACGAAGAGGAGGACGATCGAGAAGCTGCGGAAGAATTTCGAGTCGGCCTCGATGCGCTGCACCGTGGCGAGCGCGGCCGGATGGCGGAGGGTGAGGCGCGCCTTGCACCACTGGAAGGCGTTCACGACGACCTGCCCGTGGCTGTCGGGAATGCCGCGCTTTCTCAGGTCGATGACCTGGATGAGGGCGAGGTCCGCGTTCTTCCCGAACAGGACGCGGGCGAACACGCGCGTGATCAGGAGCGAGGGCATCTTTCCGATCGCATGCCGTTGCGTCTGCTGCCAGGGCGTGGCTCTTCTGAGGCGCTCGAAGACGAACTCGTCGAGCCTGGCGCCGACGAGGAAGACGAGGTGGCCGACGAGGTAGCTGACGACGAAGAACGCCGGCCAGTATTCCGCGTTGGTCAATCCATCGCCGAATCCGATGCGCCGCAGGATCTGGTCCAGGCGGTTCTGCACGGCGTAGGTGACGGCGAGGCCGGGCAGCATGATCGTGAGGAAATCCATCAGCGCGATGGAGAAGGTCTGTGGGGTGGATTTCATGGTCTGGCGAAGGCGGGTGAGCGGGGATCTAAAGACGGAGGGCGCGCTGGACGTCGTCGTGGGGCGCGGCCGCCGGTTGCGCGTTGAAATCCTCGATCCATCTCCGGCGCGGCGGAACGAAGAGCGCATGGCGCAGGCTCATGATCATCGCGCTCCGTTGTACCTCGCGACGGAGGATGGGCGAGAACCAAGAAGCGCGGCGCCTCGTTGAAGGCCGGGATTCTGTCGCGTACGTTACAGAATTGTGGCTTTCGGGGGCTCTCCGGGTGGTGGCGGGGCGGGGTGGCGCTTGCGCTTGCGGGGGCGCGCGTGTTGGCTTGGGCGCTTTGGAACCGGACATGGCTGTTTCTCCTCTGGCTTCGGGCCGCCTCGCGCGGCAGGGCGGCGTGGGTTGGTGCGCGCTTGTTTTCGACGCGCGGCATCTCGTCGGGGCGCGGTCCGCGACGGCGGATGGTCCGCTCGATGTTTCGCTTCACGGGAGGGAAGGCGACGAGGCGAGGATCGAGGCGGAGGTGGCCTCGGCGGTCGGCGGGGGCGTGCGCGTCGTCGCGCTGGGGAAGATCGAAAGCGAGGCCGGGGGCGACGCGATTCCGGTTTACGCCTGCTCGTTGCGCGACGACGACGCCAGGCCGCGGGGCTGGGCGTGGCACAGCGTCTTCGAATTGCGCGCGCGGATCGCGGCTGATCCCGGAGGGGTGACGCCGTTGCTGGCCGCCGCGCTCGAGGCGGTCGCGCCGCATCTCATCCGCGTTCCCTACCTCAATCTCGGGGAGAACGAGTATCTCTACCGGTTCCGCACCGAGGAGCAGCGCAACCGCGCGGTCTACAACTCCGACGAGCGCGGCCGCGCGCTTTATCAGAGCGCGTTGTGCGAGGCGATCAAGTCCGTGCGGCGCCAGAAGGAGCGCACCGCCTCGGATCCGGAGCGGCTGGACTTCGGCGCGGTCCGCTACCTGCTCCCGAGCCACTTCGGCTTCTGCCTCGGGGTGCAGAACGCGATCGAGCGCGCCTACGAGACGATCGCGGCGAACCCCGGCCGCCGGGTCTACATGATCAGCGAGTTGATCCACAATCCGTTTGTGAACGAGGACCTGAGGAACCGCGGCCTCATCTACCTGCAGACCGATCGCGGCATCCGTATCCAGAACCCGGATACAGGGCGCGACTACTGGGACGAGCTGCGCGCGGGCGACATCGTCCTCACCCCGGCGTTCGGCGCGACGGACGAGGACAAGGTCAAGCTGATCGAGCGCGGCATCGCGGTGAACCGCTACGACGCCACCTGCATGCTCGTGGAGAAGGTCTGGAAGGCCGCGCGGCGGTATGCGCAAGCGGGGTACAGCATCGTCATCCACGGCAAGGACGAGCACGAGGAAACCAAGGCGACCTTTTCCAACTGCGCGAAGCACGCCGCGAGCGTCGTCATTCGCGACATGGCCGAGGCGCGCCGCCTGGGCGAGGTCATCCTGGCTCCGGATCGCGCCACGAAGGAGGCGCTCTTCCAGGCGCTCGGCGTGCGGCACAGCGCCGGTTTCGATATCGAGCGCGACCTGAACAAGCTCGCGGTCGTCAACCAGACGACGCTGCTCCGCAACGAGACCGTCGGCATCATCGACCATCTCGAGTCGGTCTTCGCGCGGCGTTTCGGTCCGGAGCGCGTGGGCGAGCACATCCACGCCAAGAGCAAGGGCGACACGCTCTGCTACGCGACCCAGGTGAATCAGGACGCGCTCGAGCGCGCGCTCGAGGCCGGCGCGCACGCCGCGATCGTGGTCGGCGGCCGCAACAGCTCAAACACCTACCAGCTCTACCGCATGTGCCGCGAGCGTTTCGGCGAGCGCGCCTTCTACATCCAGTCCGAGCAACACATCGTCTCGCGCGAGCGGATCCTGCACTACCATTTCCCCTACAAGCCCGGCGCGCCTGGCGCCGGCGAGATGGAGGAGCGCGCGTTTCTGCCGGATGCCGGCGGGCCGTTCACCATTCTCGTCACCGGCGGCGCCTCGTGCCCGGACGGGATCATCCAGCAGGTGATCACGCGGATCAACAGCCTCTTTCCCGCGGAGGAGATCCGCGGGATCGACGCGGTCGTGGCCGAAGTCGGGGTCGATTGGGCGGACTGACCGCCTCGCGTCGCCGGCGGCCTTCCGGCGCCGGCCGGGCTTGCCTCTTCAGCGATGGCTTTCGGACGACGAAACTCCATAGTCGGGCGCGCCGGGGTTTCGTCGTCGGCGCGCCATCCTCTTCGATGCGTCTTTTTTCCAACAAGGTTCTGGCTGTGGGCTTGTTTGCCGCGGCTCTCGTGGCGCTTGCCGCCGCGGGGGCCACGGAGTCGCGATTCCTCGGGGTGACCGTTCTGGCGCTGGTCGTCGGGGCGGGCGTCTTTGGAGTTCGGGCGCGGCTCGGGCGACATCCGACCAGCGCCGACACCGAGCGATTCCTCGTCGATCTGCTCGTGGCCAGGGGCTACGGGGGCGCGATCAAGCTCGCCTCCGTGAAAAGCCGGGCCGAGCGCCTGTTCGGCCGCCTGCAGTTCATGGTGCGTTTCTCGGCCCGGATCACGGTCACCGAGCCGCTGTATGCGACCGTGCCGCTCACGCCGGAGATGACGGGCCGCTTCACCGCGCGCCGGATTTCCACGCTTTGCGCGATCGCGCGGAAACTTTCCGACGAGCTGGGGCCGCAGGCGGACGGCATCGGGAAACGGCTGCCGCCCGATCCGTTCGAGCATCGCTATGTCGTCGCGGCGAGCGCGCAGGGGCTGTCGTTCGACCTGCAGGGCAGCGCGCGGGTGGGGTGGGCCCGGAGCGGCTGGCGTTACGCGTTGAAGGAAATGTCGGCCGAATTCGACAAACTGCTGAAAACGGGCCTGCCGCGCGCGCGGCACGGGCAGGCCGTGGTGCTCGATTCCACGGACGGAAGGATCTGGTTTCGCGACACCATGCGCGCGTGGTCGGAGTTCGAGGAGCAGGTGGCCGCGCTGCAGGTCCTCGCCGAGGAGACGCGGACCGAACGGGCGCGGGCGGCCGCGGCGCGGTTTTTTGCCGCCGTCGGCCCCGGGATGATTTTTCACGGCATGGGCGGAACGCTCACCGGGCAGGTTTCACCCACGCCGTTCTTTCTCGAGTTCACCGCCATGGATGAAGCGACGGCGAGCGCCAGCTTCATTCTGCGCAACGACAGCGGCTGGCGCAACGCGCGCGCCTTCACCGGCGTGGTGGCGGGCGATGCCGGCGGCGAGGCCGCGATCGTGAGCGGGCACACGCGCGCGGTGGATTCGATCGCGGAGGGCGGCCCGATCCTGGACGCCGGCGCCGATTTCGAGATGGAGGTGCGCTGGATCGTCGAACCCGGCAACGCGGTCGCGTGCTCGAGCGGCGACTTTCTCTTGAAACTGAGCCTGGTCTCCCCGGACGAGGTTGCGATGCGGCGGGCCGGGGCGCTGCCGCGCGAAGCGCTGGCGCGGGCCGCGATGGCGGACGGGCTCGCCTACTCAGGCACGATTCGAAGCGACGCCGGCGCGGAAACGCTGTCGTTGGTCTTCAACCACGAACCGGATGGAGGCCGCGCGCTCGCGACGATCGAGGGCGAGAGCGAATCGACGGTTTGCGCGGTCGAGATCGCGATCAACCGCTACGCGAGCGAGCCGTGCGACCTCCTCCTCGTCCGGCTGCCCAGGGCTTCGGCCACGGACGAAGCGGACGAGACGCCGGTGATGATCGAGCCGTGGAGGCGGATGCGGCTCGGGATCCAGGGGCACACGCTCGAGGGTTGGGCGGAGATCGGCGACGGGCGATCGGTGGTGAAACTGCGCCGCGTGCACACCGGTTGAACCGCGCGTGCCCCGGGTTTGTCAGACCAGCGAGACCATGGTCGATTTGCGAAGGCACCGGCCGTGTTCGATCAGCTCCTCCATCGCCGTTTCGTCGAACTGGAGCTGATTCCAGTCCTCGAACTCGCGCACGCTTTTCACGTCGGGCGGGATCGAGTGCGCCGCCCATGAGGCCAGGCGCGCGGCGAAGGCGGTGAGTTCGGTTTCCTTGGCGAAGTCCGGGGCCTCGTCGGGAGTGCGATAACAGGCGGTCACGATCTGGAGATAACCGGGCAGTTTCCACGTTTTCGCGACCGTGGCGCCGGCGGAGCAGTGAAATTCGTCGAGGAGCAGGACGACCTCGCCTTCGTTCAGGAAGCCGCGGAGCTTGCGCTGGAGATCCGAGATCACGCGCAGAAGCACGGGCTTGCCGATCGAGTGCAGCAGGCCGCAGAGGAAAAGGACCTCGAGGTTGCGGCGCTTGCGGCGCGCGAGTTCGCGGGCGAATCCGGCGCAGACGAGCGCGTGGGTGAGGATCCGCCGCCGGAGCGCGTCGTAGCTGGAGGACTTGAAGGAATTGCCGTCCAGGCAGGCGGCGATGGCGATGCCGCTGATCGTCGTCATGCCGAGCCGCATGATGGCCTGTTGGAGGGAGGTGATCTCCTCGCCGGTCGAGTAGGCGGCGGAGTTGGCGAAGCGGAGCACGCTGGCCGCGAGCGCGTCATCGCGGTGGATCAACGCGCGGAGATCCCGCACCTCGGCATTCGGATCGTTGGCGAGGGAGATGACGCGGCCCGCGGTTTCCGGCAGCATCGGAAGCACGACGCCGCCGAAGTCGAAGCCACGAGCCAGATGCCCGCGCAGGGCGGTGTAGAGCCGCGAGTGGGATGACTTGGGAGTTCTGCTGGTCATCGGTCGGGCATGGATCGTGATAGGGCGAAAGGGGAGGGCGGCTGATCGAAGCGGGTGTTTAGGGACGGTAAATCATTCGTCTTTCGCGTCGCGGAATTAACCGGAACCCGACAAAGCCGGGCATCGCGAAGCCGGGACGGGGCGGCTCTTTTTTCTCGTCAGCGCCGGATGGCGGCCTGTGACTTTGCGGAATGGCGTCCGATATCGCGGTCATCAACTACGGCATGGGCAACCTGCGCAGTGTTTCGCAGGCGCTGCATGCCGTGGGGGCGCGGGCGCGGATCGTCGGGAAGCCCGCCGAGGTGGGCGAGGCGGCCGGGCTGGTGCTTCCCGGGGTGGGCGCGATCGGCGATTGCGTTTCCGGCCTGCGCAGGAGCGGCTTCGCGGAGTTCGTGCGGGAGTGGATCGCGGCGGACCGGCCGTTTCTCGGCGTCTGCCTCGGCCTGCAGGCATTGTTCGAGCATTCCGAAGAAGGAAACGCGGCCGGGCTCGGCGTCTTTCCGGGGCGTGTCGCGCGTTTCCGGCTGCCGCATGATTACAAGATTCCGCACATGGGCTGGAACACCGTGGAGTTTCGCGATCCGGGCTGTCCGCTGGCAAGAGGCCTTAATGCGACCGGGGAGTTTTTCTACTTTGTGCACAGCTACCATGTGGTCCCGGAGGACGCGGGCCTGGCGCTCGCCTGGTGCGACTACGGCGGGCCGTTCGTCGCGGCCATCGCTCGCGGGCGTTGTTTCGCCACGCAGTTTCACCCGGAGAAAAGCCAGTCGAAGGGCCTGCTCCTCTACCGCAACTTCGCCGCCCTCGCGACTGGCGTCTCCGGATTGGAGGACTCCGGGGCCGCGCGGCCCGCGAACCGTTGATCCGCCGCACTTTCCGCGCACACTCCGCTTTACAAGCGGGGGGTGGCCTTTAGACCCTTTCGAGTGCGGCCGTCTCGCGCGGCACGGGCCTCCCAACTTGCATCCATCATGTCACAAAAAGCCGTCCTGAAAGTTGATAATACCGAGCTGACGCTGCCCGTCTTCGTCGGCTCCGAAGGAGAGAAAGCCCTCGACGTGCGCGAATTGCGCGCCAAGTCGGGCTTGATCACCTTCGATGAAGGCTACGGCAACACGGGCTCGTGCCAGAGCGAGGTCACATTCATCGATGGCGAGAAGGGCGTTTTGCGCTACCGCGGCTACCCGATCGAGCAACTGGCGGAGAAATCCTCCTTCATCGAGACGGCCTACCTGATCATCTACGGCGAACTTCCCACCATCGAGCAGCGCAAGGCGTTTTCCGCCCTCCTGAGCGAGCATGCCTTCATCCACGAGCGGATGGTGTATCTTTTCGAGCATTACCCGCGCGACGCCCACCCGATGGCCATCCTCGGCGCGATGAGCAACTCGCTCGGCTGCTACTACCCGCACCTCGCGACCAACGATCAGGCCCGCGACGTGGAAAACTTCGACGAGGCCGCCGCGAGCATCATCTCCAAGGTCCGCACCATCGCGGCGATTTCGTACCGGATGAGCAAGGGGCTGCCGGTCATCTACCCGAAGCGCGACCTGGCTTTCTGCGAGAACTTCATGCACATGATGTTCTCCGAGCCCTACGACCTCTACACCTGCCCGCCGGAGGTCGCGCGGGCGCTCAACCTCATCCTCCTCCTGCACGCCGATCACGAGCAGAATTGCAGCACCTCGACCGTCCGCATGGTCGCTTCCTCGGGCGCGAATCTCTTCGCCTCCACCGCCGCCGGCATCTGCGCGCTCTGGGGCCCGCTGCACGGCGGCGCCAACATGGCCGTCATCCAGATGCTCCAGGCGATCCACGCCAACGGCGACGACGGCTCGCGCTTCATCGAGGAGGCGAAGACCGGCAAGAGTCGCCTCATGGGTTTCGGCCATCGCGTCTATAAAAACTACGATCCGCGCGCCAAGATCATCGGCCGCGCCTGCGAGGAGCTTCTTGCCGCCCTCGGCAGCAAGGATCCGCTCCTCGACATCGCCCGCCGGCTCGAGCGGGCCGCGCTGCAGGATTCCTATTTCCTCGATCGGAAGCTGTATCCCAACGTCGATTTCTACAGTGGGATCATGATGCGCGCGATCGGCATCCCGTTGAACATGTTCACCGTCATGTTCGCCATCGGCCGCATGCCCGGCTGGGTCGCCAACTGGCGCGAAGTCGCCGCCAGCCCGAAGGGGCGCATCTATCGCCCGCGCCAGATCTACACCGGCCCGACGATCCGCGATTACGTCCCACCGGAAGAACGCCGCTGAGGGGTCAGGAGACAGGAGACAGGAGACAGGAGTCAGGGGACAGGCCGCCCTTATAGCTTACGCTCTTACACCTTGCGCTCTTTCTTGTGCATGAGTTCCTCCATGCCGAGGCCGGTCAGCCGGTGGATGCCGCCGAACAGGCGCCAGAGGATGAAGACCATGATGGCCATGCTCGGCAGCACGATCACCGGCCACGAGAGCCAGGTCATCCGGCCCAGTTCCGCAGTGAACTCCGGCGTGCCGGCCGGGCTTTCGAGAATCATCCGCGCGAGCACGAAGTTGAGCGCCGCGCTCAGGGCGAAACTGCCGGCGAGAAACCACGTGGAGGTGCGCAGGAGCGCGTCGAACTCCCGCCGCGTCCCGTGCTCGGCGAGGGCGGCCTCGACCTTCGGCACGTCGATCACCGCCTCGTTGAAGATCAGCGCGCGCACCAGCGGCTTGCGCGTGGGGAGCGTCACGACCACGGCCACCGCGAACATCGCCGGCACGGCCGCCTCCTTGATCGCGAACCACAGGCCTTCCGCCTCCATCAGCCCGAGGCCGCCGGTCAACGTCACGCTCGCCACGCCGACGATGGAAAACAGATTCCATTTTCGCCGCGTGATGAGGTCGTAGATGCCGTAGCCGAGCGGAAAGGCGAGGCCGGCGACGAGCGCGCCCATCGGGCCGAGCCGCTCCTCCGAACTCAGCTTGCTGAGGATGAGCGCGGGCAGGATGATGTTGAACGCCAGGTTGAGCAGGAGGTTTTCCTGCCGGGGCGCGGGGCGGGAGGCGGTGGATGCGGTCATGCGGCGTGGGATGGAAAAGCCTCCAGTTTCCGCCCCGCTCCGTGCTAGTCGAACGCGAAGTTTCTGCTACAGTCCGCCCCATGTCATCCCAGCGTTCGCTCCTTCTCGGCGTGAACATCGACCACGCAGCCACTCTGCGGCAGGCCCGTTATCGCGACGAGCCGCGCGCGTGTGGCGGCGCGATCGAGCCCGATCCTGTCGCGCTCGCGCAAGCCGCCGAGCGCGCGGGGGCCGACGGCATCACCGTGCACCTGCGCGAGGATCGCCGCCACATCCAGCCGCGCGATGTCGAGCGCCTCCGCGAGAGCGTTTCCACCCGGCTCAACCTCGAGATGGCCTGCACGCCGCAGATGGTGAAACATGCCCTCGCGATCAAGCCGCACGCGGTCTGCATCGTGCCGGAGAACCGCGCCGAAGTGACGACCGAGGGCGGTCTCGACGCCGTCGGCCTCGGCCGCCGGCTCGCCAGCGCCGTCACCCGCCTCGCCGACGCCGGGATCGCCGTGAGCCTCTTCATCGACCCCGAGCCGGCGCAGATCGAACGCTCGGCCGGGGTCGGCGCGCCGTTCGTCGAGTTGCACACGGGCGCGTACGCCAACGCGTATTTCGAACTCCCGCGCCGCGCCCGCGAATTCAAGCGGCTCTTCGACGGCGCCGAGCGCGCCCACGCCTGCGGCCTGCTCGTCAATGCCGGCCACGGCATCAACTACGTCAACATCGCCGAGGTGCGGATGATTCCCCACCTGCACGAACTCAACATCGGCCACGCCATCCTCAGCCGCGCGCTCTTCACCGGGATCGAGGAAGCCGTGCGCGAGATGAAGGCGCGGATGAACTTCGCCTGATCCACCGATGGCCGGAATCGATCTCGGGGTCATGCTGGGCGGATTCGTCATCGGAATCGGCGCGGACATCGTGGAAGTCGGGCGCATCGCCGGCGTGCTCGGGCGCCAGGGCGAGCGCTTCATCTCGCGCGTCTTCACGGAGGAGGAGCGCGCCTACTGTCAGGGCATGAAGTATCCACACAAGCACTACGCCGCCCGCTTCGCCGCGAAGGAGGCGGTCTCGAAGGCCTTCACCACCGGCATCGGCGCCGAACTCGGGTGGAAATCCGTCTCGATTTATCACGGCTCCCGCCACGAGCCGCTTGTGCGCCTCGACGACCAGGGCGCGCAACTCCTGCGGCGGATCGGAGGCACGCGCGTCCTCGTCACGCTTTCCCACACCGACGCGAACGCCCTCGCCGTCGCCGTCATCCTGCGCGAGTGATCGATCGAAACCACAGCGATCGGAAAGCAATGGCCGCAAAAAGGCTCAAAAGGCGCAAAAGGGCTCACCCGGTTTTTGTGACTCTTTGCGGCTATAAATCCTGGTGACGAAGCGCATGCCGGATTTGGACGACATTCCCGGTTCGCTGCCCGTGCTCTCGTGCGCGGAGGCGCGGGAGTTCGAGCGGCGGCTGCTCGGCGGCGACGAGGCGCGCGAATGGCCGGCCATGTGCCGCGCCGGACGCGGCATCGGCCGCGCGGTGACGGAGGACGCCCGTGAGATCGGCGGCATTCCCGACGACGGTTCGCTGCTCGTGCTCTGCGGCAAGGGACACAACGGCGGCGACGCGCTTCTCGCCGCGCGCCAGATTCTGGATGCGCGCCCGGCCGCGACCGCGCTCGTCGTCGTCGCGCCGGGCTTTGCCGCGCTTCGGCCACTTGCGCGGCGCGCGCTCGAGGCGTTGTGCGCCGCGCATCGGCGGCGGCTGGATTGGATCTGTGTGGACGGCGCGGCGGACGGGCGCGACGCCGCGCGCCTGCGCGAGCGCCTCGGCGAAACCCGATTCGATCTCTGTCTCGACGGCCTCTTCGGCATGCAGTTCCGTCCGCCGTTGCGCGCCCCGGCGGATTGGTTGATCAAACTCGTCAACGACCATCCCGCCATCCGCCTGCGCGCGGCCGTCGATGTCCCGAGCGGAGTGGGGGACGCCTCGGCGGAAACGCCCTTTCGCGCCGACTTCACCTATGCCGCGGGCGTGGCCAAGGCGCCGGTTTTCGCGTCGTTGAATAGTGAATACACCGGCCGGGCGCGGTTGATCGACATCGGTTTCTTCGACGCGAGAATCGAGCGCCCGCCTCCGCGCCAGCGCATCCTCACGCCGCGGGCGCTCGCGCCCTGGGGCGCGTTGCGCGCATCCGTTTCCGACAAGCGGAAGTTCGGCCATCTTTTCGTCGTCAGCGGCACGCGCGACATGTCGGGCGCGGTTCTCATGGCCGTCGAGGCGGCGCTGCTTTCGGGCGTGGGGCTCGTCACCGCCTTCGTGCCCGAGAGCATCGCGGCCTCCGCTGCGGCGCGGCTGCCCGAGGCGATGTGGGCGCCGATGCCGGAAACACCCGGCGGCGGCCTTGCGCTCGAGGGGCGCGGAGCCGTGATCGCGCGCGCCACGCGCTGCACCGCGCTGCTCACCGGCCCGGGGCTCGGGCGCGACCGCGAGACGCATGCGCTCGTCCGCGAGTTGCTCAAGTCGATCGACGTGCCCGTGGTCGTCGATGGCGACGCGTTGCATCCGGACGTGATCGACGCGCGCCGGCCGCTCGAGGCCGGAACCGTCCTCACGCCTCACGCCGGGGAGTTTGCGCGCGTCTCCGGAGCCGCCGATGTGGGCGACGACGCGCTCCGCAAAGCCGCGAAGGCCCTCGGCTCCGTCGTCGTGCTCAAGGGCTCGCCCACGCGTATTTGCGAAACGGATACGGTTTACATTTCACCCTTCGGCGGCCCCGTGCTCGCGCGGGGCGGGAGCGGCGATTTTCTCGCCGGGTTGATCGGCGGCCTCCTCGCGACGGGCATGTCCCCGCTGCGCGCGGCGGCGTGCGGCGCGGTGTGGCATGGCCGCGCGGCCGACGCGCTCGCCCGCTCCGGCGGAGAGGTTTCGGCGAGGGTGACGCAACTGGCGGATCACCTCGGCGCGGCGTTGCGCGAGAAAGACGGGACTCCGAACCCAGGCGTTGTGCCTGCGCAACGGCCGCCGCTTCCGATGGAACCCGGGGAGGAGGACGATCGTGGCTGAGGAGTTGACCCGGCGGCAGGCCTTCATGGTTCTCAACGGCCTGCCGGGCATGGGGCCGATCACGCTCAACCGGCTGCTCGAGATCTGCGAAGGCGATCCGCTCGCGGTCTTGAACGCGCCTCCCGCGCGCCTGCGGGAGGCGAGGCGGGTCGGGCCGGCCGTGACCGAGGCGATCCGGAACTGGCGGCAGCATTTTCCGCTCGCGAAAGAGGAGGCGCGGCTCGCAAGCGCGGGCGGAAAGTTTGTCGCCTGCGAGGATCCGGATTACCCGCGGATGTTGCGCGAGATTCACGATCCGCCGATCGGTTTGTACTTTATTGGTGAATACAGGTTGACGGAGCCCTGCATCGCGATCGTGGGCAGCCGGCGCTCGACGCTTTACGGGCAGTCCGTTTCCAAGAAACTCGGCGCCGAACTCGCGCGGCTCGGCTTCTGCGTCGTGAGCGGACTGGCGCGCGGGATCGACACCGCGGCGCACGAGGGCGCGCTTTCCGTCGAGGGCAGAACCGCGGCCGTGCTCGGCTGCGGCCTCGACATCATCTACCCGCCCGAGAACCTGGATCTTTACCGGCGCATCGGCGGGAAGGGCGCGGTCATTTCGGAGTTTCCATTCGGCCGGCGGGCGGACCGGCAGAGCTTTCCCATGCGCAATCGCGTCGTCGCGGGCATGTGCCAGGCGATCATCGTGGTGGAAACCGACACGACGGGCGGCGCGATGATCACGGCGCGATTCGCCGGCGAGCAGGGGCGGACGGTTTTCGCCGTCCCGGGGCGGATCGACCAGGCGACGAGCCGGGGTTGTCATCAGCTCCTCCGGGAGGGCGCGACGCTGCTCACCTCGGTCGAGGATGTGTTGCAGGAGTTGAACTATCTCGAAGGCCTCGGCCCGTTGCCCGCCGGCGGCGACGCCGGGCCGGACGCGCCCGAGCCGGCCGGGCTTTCCGATGACGAGTCGCTCATCCTCCAGTGTTTTCGCGGCGGCGGTATTCTGAATGTGGATACGATCAGCGGCCTGACCGGCCGCGGCGCCGGCGAGGTCTCCGGCGGGCTTCTCATGCTCGAGCTGAAAAAACTCGTGCGCAAACGCGCCGACGGCGCCTACGAGGCCGCGGCGGCGAACTGAACACGGCGATGGCTGTTCACCAGGAAACGCTTCAAATCAAGACCCGCGGGGCGGGCATGTTCGAGTTTACCGGGGAGGTTGATCGCGTCGTGCGCGCGAGCGGAGTCGCGGCGGGCGTGGCGCATGTGTTTTGCCGGCACACCAGTTGCAGCCTCGTCATCATGGAGAACGCGGATCCCTCGGCGCGGCGGGATCTCGAGCGCTGGCTGGACCGGCTCGTCCCGGAAGACGATCCGGATTTCGAGCACACGCTCGAGGGCGCGGACGACATGCCGGGTCACATCAAGATGGCGCTGACGCGCACGAGCGAGACGATCCCGTTTGCCCAGGGCCGGCTGCAGCTCGGCACGTGGCAGGGCGTCTTCCTTTGGGAACACCGCCGCTCGCCGCACACGCGCCGGGTCGTCGTCACGGTGATGGGCGGATAGGACGCTCCGGCGAAGGGGCGCGTCAGCCGGGGGGCCAGGTCATCTGGCGCCCGGCGAGGAGGTGGACGTGCAGGTGCGGGACGGATTCGCAGGCGTGCGGGCCGTTGTTGATCACGAGCCGGAAGCCTTCGGTGAGATCGAGTTTTTTCGCGACCATGCCGCCGACGAGCATGAGGTGGCCGAGCAGGGACTCGTCCGTCGTATCCGCTTCGCCGATACGCGGTATCTGTTTTTTGGGCACGATGAGGAGGTGGACCGGCGCCTGTGGCTGGATGTCGCGGATGACGACGCACTTCTCGTCCTCGTGCTCGATCGTGGCGGGAATTTCGCGGTCGATGATGCGCTGGAAGATCGTCTTGTCGGGCATGGCGTGGAAGGGGGCGCGCGGCGGCTCAGACGAAGAGCAGCGTCAGCATCGAGCGCGGGCTGGCGCGGCGGGCGACGAGGTCGCGCAGGCAGGCGACGAGATCGGCGTGCTCGCGGGCGGCGGATTGCGCGGCGCGCGCGCGGCGGCTTTTCGTGTCGGAGCCGGGGAGGTTGCCCACCATGATCGTGGCGCGGCTTTTCGGCGCGTTGCGGCGCAGGGCGGCGAGAAGCTCGGCGCGCAGGAAGAGCGGGCCGGCCCGGGCCTCGCCGGCGCTGCCGTCGCAGAAGGCGAAGCCGGCTTCCGGCGCGGTTCCGAGAAGCTGTCGATGGAGCGTGGCGAGCGTGGCGGCGAAATCGTTGTGCTCGAGCGTCGTTCCCCGGCCGATGGCGGCATCGACGGCCTCGAGCAGTTGCTGGGCGAGATAGAGATCGTGGCCGGTCAGCGCGTGCAGGAGCGCGTTGACGCAGTGCAGCCGGGCGAGGCGGTCGCGCGGGCTCATCGTTCCGGGGGCGCGCCGAGCGAACTGACGTCGGCCATGAGTTCGTTGATGTCGCGAAAGTCCTTGTAGACGCTCGCGAAGCGCACGTAGGCGATCGGGTCGATGCGGCGGAGGCGTTGCATGACCTGCTCGCCGATGGCGAGGCTCGGCACTTCGCAGTCGTACTGGGCCTCGAGCGCGTCGATCGCGTCCTCGACGAGCATGTTGAGCTGCTCGATATCGATCGGGCGTTTCTCGCAGGCCTTGCGCAGGCCGTTGAGCATCTTGGCGCGGTCGAATTCCTCGCGCCTGCCATCGCGTTTGATCACGACGAGCCCCTCGCGGACGATCGTTTCGGTGGTGGAGTAGCGGTGGCCGCAGGCGATGCATTCGCGGCGGCGGCGGATGCTGGCTCCGTCTTTGCTGACGCGCGAGTCGATCACGCGGTCTTCAGGGGACGTGCAACGCGGGCATCGCATTTTTGAGGGAGTGAGGGAGCGAGGGAAGAGTGAAAGTGCGAGCGGAGGCGCGGTGTCTGTGCTTACAGTTTGCGCTCTTAAAAACTGACGGGCTACAGTTTCAGGAAATTTGCCAGCATGTCCATGCCGCGTTCCGTGGCGATGGACTCGGGGTGAAACTGCACGCCCCAGATCGGCAAGGTCTTGTGGCGCAAGCCCATGATCTCGCCCTCGGCGGTCTCGGCGGTGATTTCCAGACAGTCGGGAAACGAGGCGCGCTCGACGAGGAGCGAGTGGTAGCGGGTGGCGTTGAAGGGATTGGGCAGGCCGCGAAAGAGGTCGGCTCCGTGGTGGTGGATGGGCGAGGTTTTCCCGTGCATGAGCCGGCCGGCCCGGACGACGCGCCCGCCGAAATACTGTCCGACGGCCTGGTGCCCGAGGCAGACGCCGAAGAGCGGGACTTTGCCGGCGAAGGCGCCGATGATGTCGAGGCTCACGCCGGCCTCCGTGGGGGAGCATGGGCCGGGCGAGATGAGGACGCGCTCCGGCTTCAGCGCGAGGGCCTCTTCGGCGGTGATCCCGGTGTTGCGAAACACGCGCTGCTCCACCCCGAGCTGGCCGAAATATTGCACGAGATTGAAGGTGAACGAGTCGTAGTTGTCGATGACCAGCAGCATGTGGAGGCGGGAAATTAGCGGTTGCGATCGACGCCGGTCAAGCGGCCGGAGGGGTGAGGCGCCGCGGTTTCCGGGATTGCCACGCGATTCCGCTCGCCGCTCTGCTTGCGCGGACATGCCGGAGCACTTCGAACTTCTGAAGGTGGACGACGCGAGCGCGGCCCGGCGGGGCCGGTTGCGCACGCGCCACGGAACCGTCGAGACGCCGATCTTCATGCCGGTCGGCACGCAGGCGACGGTCAAGTCGCTCACGCCCGCGCAGATCCGGGAGACCGGCGCGCAGATCATCCTGAGCAACACCTATCATCTCGCGCTCCGGCCGGGCTCGGCGCTCATCCGCGAGTTCGGGGGCCTGCACAAGTTCATGGGTTGGGACGGCCCGATCCTGACCGACAGTGGCGGGTTTCAGGTCTTCAGCCTCGCGAAACTGCGGCGGATCACGGACGAGGGCATCAGCTTCCAGTCGCATCTGGACGGGGCGCGCGTGTTTCTCGGTCCGCGCGAGGTCATGCAACTGCAGATGGATTTCGGTTCGGACATCGCGATGGTGATCGACGAGTGCCCGCCGTTTCCGTGCAGCCGCGACGACTGTGCCCGGGCGGTCGAGCGCAGCACGCGTTGGGCGGGGCAATGCCTGCAGATCGCGCGCGACGCCGGCTTCCTCGAGGCGGGTCATCACGTCTTCGGCATCGTGCAGGGCTCGACCTTCGAGGACATCCGGCGCGAGGCGGCGGAGTCGCTCATGGCGCTCGACTTTCCAGGCTATGCGATCGGCGGCGTCGCGGTGGGCGAAGGCGAGCCGGAGATGCTCCAGCAGGTGGCGGCGACCACGCCGTTTTTGCCGGCGGGCAAGCCGCGCTACACCATGGGGCTCGGCACGCCGCCGCAGTTGCTCGAGATGATTGCGCTTGGCGTGGACATGTTCGATTGCGTGCTGCCGACCCGCCTCGCGCGCAACGGCGCGGCGTTCACGCCCACGGGCGTCGTCAATCTCCGCAACGAACGCTGCCGCGCGATCGACGCGCCGCTCGTGCCCGGCTTCGACAACTACACGTGCCGGAATTTCTCGATCGGTTATTTGCGCCACCTCGTCATGGCGGGCGAGATCCTCGGCTGCACCCTGCTCACGCTCCACAACGTCAGTTTCTATCTCGACCTCTTCCGTCAGGCGCGCGAGCGCCTCGAAGCGGGCGATTTCCTGCCGTGGAGCCGCGCGTGGATCGAGCGCTACAAGGCGGGCGCGGGGGCTTGAAGGTGAAGTTGAAGTTTAAGTTGAAGTGGCTGGCGGCGGAGGGGCGCGGCGCTGTCGAGATCTGCGATTTGAGAGTTCGACTTTGACCTCAAACTTCGCTCCTCGCTGACCGCTGCGGTTGACGCTCGTCAAGCGGGAGGTTTGATCGCCGATAGTTTTTCAACCTATGCGCATTCTCATCACGGGTGGAGCCGGTTTTCTGGGAAGTCATCTTTGCGATCGGTTGATCGCGGAGGGGCACGAGATCATCTGCCTCGACAACCTTTTCACCGGGCGGAAGGAAAACATCGCGCACCTCGCGCAGCACCCGCGTTTCGAGTTCGTGCGGCACGATGTCGTCGATCCGTTCAAGTTCGAGTGCGACCAGATCTACAACCTGGCCTGCCCGGCCTCGCCTCCACATTATCAATACAACCCGATCAAGACGACGAAGACCTCGGTGATGGGCGCGATCAACTGTCTGGGTTTGGCGAAGCGCGTGAAGGCGCGGGTCTTTCAAGCCAGCACGTCGGAAGTTTACGGTGATCCCGAGGTGCACCCGCAACCGGAGAGCTATTGGGGACACGTCAATCCCATCGGCCGTCGCTCGTGTTACGACGAAGGCAAACGCGTGGCGGAGACGCTGTTCTTCGACTACCACCGCGAGAACAAGGTCGATATCCGCATCGTCCGTATTTTTAACACCTACGGTCCGCGCATGCATCCGAATGACG
>CAZFCY010000043.1:0-30792 GCA_964517665.1 uncultured Opitutaceae bacterium
ACCTACCGCGTGCTGACGGCGGTGGACGCGGCCTTGATGGTCATCGACGCGGCCAAGGGCATCGAGGCGCAGACGCGCAAGCTCTTCGAGGTCTGCCGGCATCGCGGCATCCCGATCTTCACCTTCATGAACAAATGCGACCGGCCGACGCGCGAGCCGCTCGCGCTGCTCGACGAGCTGGAGTCGCAGCTCGGTTTGAAGCCGGTGGCGGTGAACTGGCCGCTGGGCAACGGCCCGAGCTTTCGCGGCGTGTTCGATCGGGGAGCGCGCGAGGTCCACATGTTCGAGAAAGTGCCTGGCGGAGCTTATCGCGCGCCGGAGCAGGTGGGCGGGATCGACGATCCGTTTGTGCGCGAGCGGATGGAGCCGGAGGATCACGCGCGCGTGCTGGAGGAACTCGAGATGCTCGATCTCGTGGCCGAGCCGTTCGACCACGCGCAGGTTCTGGCCGGGCATCAGACGCCGGTTTGTTTCGGGAGCGCGGTGAACAACTTCGGCGTGCAGCTCATGCTCGATCGTTTTCTCCAGTGGTCGGCTCCGCCGCAGGCGCGCGTGTCGGCGAACGGAGCGGTGCCGGTGGAGGCGCCGGTGTTTTCCGGATTCGTTTTCAAGATCCAGGCGAACATGGACCCGAAGCATCGCGACCGCATCGCCTTCATGCGCGTGTGCTCGGGAAAATTCGTGCGCGACATGTGGGTGAACAACATCCGCACGGGCCGGAAGCACCGCCTCTCGAGTTCGCAAAAGCTCTTCGGCCGCGATCGCGAGACGGTCGATGAAGCCTGGCCGGGCGACGTCATCGGCTTGATCGGCCATGATGAATTCGGGATCGGCGACACGCTTTCGGAGGATCTCAGCATCCGTTACGACGAGATGCCGCGGTTCCCGCCGGAATGTTTCAGCTACATCTCGAACCCGAACAAGGGGAACGACAAAAAATTCCGCGCCGGGCTCAGCCAGCTTTTGCAGGAAGGCGTCGTGCAGGCGTTGACGCTCAAGAACGCCTTCTCGCCCGTGCCGGTGCTGGCCGCGGTCGGTCCGCTGCAGTTCGACGTGTTCAAGTTTCGCCTCGAATCCGAATATGGCGCGGAAGCGCGGATGGAGTCGGCGCCGTGGAATACCATCCGCTGGCTCGACCTCGGCGGACGCGACATCGACCTCGGCACCCTCATCCTGCCGGGCGGCGTGGCGATCGCCTTCGACAGCCACGACGATCCGGTCGTGCTGTTCCCGAACGAGTGGCTGATGAAGTTCTTCCTGGAAAAAAACGAGGGAGCCACGCTGCACGAACTGCCGCCCGACCTGGAAAAGGCGCCGGCCGCGGCGGGTTGAGCGATTGAGAAACGACGAGCGCCGAGTGCTTCGCCAGCCACGACAAAAAGGCCGGCGCTTATCGCATCGTTGGCTCAGGCCGCGTTCGGATTGACGCAGCCCGGCCCCTTGAGGGCGTCCTTGGCCTCGACGATCTGCGGGTATTTTTCAGCCTCAGTGCGGTTCATTTCGATGCTCGCCTGCCACTGCTCGGGCACCTCGTAGTCGGGAAAGATGGCGTCCACCGGGCACTCCGGCACGCAGGCGTTGCAGTCGATGCACGTGTCCGCGTTGATGTAGAGCCGGTCGGGCCCCTCGTGAAACGCCTCGACCGGGCAGACGGCGGCGCAGCTCGTGTATTTGCAATCGTTGCAGTTGTCGGTGACGACGTAGGCCATGGGGATGCGGGTGGGGTTGGTGGTTTCCGATCGCGGTCGTCGCGCCGCCGACGGGTGGCGCTTCGGCGGCAATCATGCCCGCGAAACGCCTCCTGACAAGGGCGGGCTCACATCGCGGGGCGGGAAAGACGCCGTGGGTTTGTTACAGTCTAGACCACGCCGCGCCGGGCGCTTAGCTTCCCGACAGCCGGTCAGCCGTTGGCCGCGCCAGCTTCACATCCCTTTTCATCGTGATCATCAGCAAAGCCGAACTGAAGGACTTCCTCACCGCCAGATCCGCGGTTCCCCACGACATCCTCGGCATGCACCCGTGCGAATACAACGGCCGTCGCGGGCTCGTCGTCCGGGCTTTCCTGCAACGCGCGGCCGCGTGCGCGGTCGTCGATGTGGACAACAAGGAGCGCATCCTCTACCCGATGAAGCGCCTCGCCCCGGAGGGGTTCTTCGAGGTCTTCATCGACGAGCGGACCGAGCCGTTTCTCTACCGTTTGCGCCTCGAGACGGAGGCGCGCGAGATCCGGCAGTTTTTCGATCCCTATTCGTTCCAGCCGACGTTGAGCGATCAGGATCTCTACCTGTTCAACGAAGGCAACGAGCACCAGGCGTATCGGAAACTGGGATCGCATCTTCGCGCGATCGATGGCGTGCCCGGCGTCTCCTTCGCCGTCTGGGCGCCCAACGCCCGGCGCGTCTCCGTCGTGGGCAACTTCAATCAATGGGACGGGCGCTTCCATCCGATGCGCGCGCTCGGCCGCTCGGGCGTCTGGGAGTTGTTCGTTCCCGGCCTCTTCGCCGGCGAACTCTATAAATACGAACTCGCGGCCAGCGACGGCTCGATCCGGCTCAAGACCGATCCCTACGGCACCTACTTCGAGGCTCCCCCGAACAACGCCTCGATCGTGACCGACGTCGATTCGGGCTACACGTGGAACGACGCCGCATGGATCGAACAGCGCGCGCAGGCGTCGATCGATCATCGCGCGATCTCGATTTACGAGATGCACTTCGGCTCGTGGCGCCGGCTCGTGGAGGACAACAACCGGCCGCTCAGCTACCGCGAGATGGCGCCCGTGCTCGCGGATTACGTCCTCGAGATGGGTTTCACCCACGTCGAGGTGCTCCCGCTCGCGGAACATCCGTTCGACGGCTCGTGGGGTTATCAGGTCACCGGCTTCTTCGCGCCGACGCATCGCTTCGGCACGCCGGACGATTTCAAATACTTCGTCGATTACCTCCACCAGCGCGGCATCGGCGTGATCGTCGATTGGGTCCCGGCGCACTTTCCGCGCGACAGCTTCGCGCTCGAACACTTCGACGGCACGCACCTTTACGAGCACGCCGATCCCCGCCAGGGCGCGCATCAGGATTGGGGCACGTTGATCTTCAACTACGGCCGCGCCGAGGTGAGAAACTTCCTCATCGCCAACGCCGTTTCCTGGCTCGACCGCTACCACATCGACGGGCTGCGCGTCGATGCCGTCGCGTCCATGCTCTATCTCGACTACTCGCGCAAGGCCGGCGAGTGGGTTCCGAATCGCTACGGCGGGCGCGAGAACATCGAGGCGATCGATTTCCTGCGCCAGGTGAACACCGTCGTGCACGAGCGCTTCCCCGGAGTCGTCACCATCGCCGAGGAATCGACCGCCTGGGGCGGCGTGACCAAGCCCGCCTCGGAAGGCGGACTCGGTTTCGACCTGAAGTGGAACATGGGCTGGATGCACGACACATTGCGCTATTTCTCCAAGGATCCGATCCACCGGAAATGGCACCACAACGACCTCACCTTCGGCATGCTCTATCAATACGCCGAGAAGTTTGTGCTCGTGTATTCCCATGACGAAGTGACGCACGGCAAGGGCTCGATGCTCCTCAAGATGGCCGCCGGCACGATCACGGAAAAGGCCCACCAGCTCCGCGCGCTCTACGCCTTCAAGTGGGCCTGGCCGGGCAAGAAACTTCTCTTCATGGGCTCGGAATTCGGGCAATCCTCCGAGTGGGCGCACGACCGCAGCCTCGACTGGCACCTGCTCGAATACATGGACCACGAGGGCGTGCGCCGCCTCGTGCGCGACCTGAACAAACTCTATCGCAGCGAGCCCGCGCTCTCCAACAGCGATTTCAATCCCGAAAGCTTCCGCTGGATCAATTGCACGGATGCCGACGCGAGCGTGATATCATTCCTTCGCTTCGACCCGGCCTCGTCGAGCCTGCTTGTCGTCATCGGGAACTACACGCCGGTCGCGCGCTCGGGGTACCGGCTCGGCTTTCCGCGCAGCGGCCACTGGTCGGAGGTGATCAATTCCGATTCCGAATTTTACGGCGGCGGCAACCTCGGCAACGCCGGCGGAATCACGACCGAGGAAATCGCCTGCGACGGCTTCCCGCAGTCCGCCGCCATCACCCTCCCGCCCAGCGCCACCCTCTTCTTCAAGTGGAGCCAGCCGGTCTGAGAGCGTTGGCCGGGCGCTTCAGCTCAAACTTAAAATTTCAACCCTCCATGCCCGCAACTCGCGGCTGAAACCGCTTCCTGCCAGAGCGCGTTTTGAGCGTGGACCACCGCCGCATCATCACGATCGAACCCGGAAAGCGCAGCGGCAAGCCGTGCATTCGAGGCATGCGAATCACCGTTGCCGACGTGCTCCACGAGTCCGAAGATGGCGCGAACGTCGATCCCGGCTCCCAAACCAAAATCCTGTAACGTACGCGACAGAATTGTGGCTTTTGGCATCGGCCCTCATTCGACGAAATATCCGAGGTCGACCGTTCCGAACGCAGGTTCGGAAACCTCCAGGGCGGCGAGCGTGGGTTCGTCGATCGCGCCGGTTTCAATCATCTCGAGGAGTTGGCCGGCGGACGAGATCAAGTGACCGAGGCGCGTCTGCGCGAGCGACGCGAGCGGGCCGGCGGAGACCATGAACGGCCAGTCCGAGGCCTGGGCGAGAAGGAGGAGCTGGGCCGCGCGTTGCAGCGCGCGTTCGCGCAAGCGCCCGGGAGAAACCGGTGGCTGACCGCTCGCGAGCGCGCGCAGGCGATCGCCCAGCGCGGCGAGTTGCGGATAAACCCACGCGGTTTCGTGCGTGACCCAGAAGCTGTTGTCCGCGCGATGCCCCCAGGTCGAAGCGGCAGGCGTCCCGGAATGCATCGCGGGAGTCGCGTCGATCGCCCCGCTTGCGGTCGTGACATCACACGCGTCGCTTTCCGTCAAAAGGCGCAGCGTCGCCTCCAGCCACTGCGGCCCTTCGAACCACCAATGCCCGAACAATTCCGCGTCGAACGGCAACAGGCAGATCCCGTGCGGCGCGTCGCGCGTCAACGTCGCGACAAAATGTTGCGCGTCCGCCCGGGCCCGCGCGGTCGCGCGCGCCGGGTCATAGGGTTCCTTCGATTCGCCGCGGCCGGTCACGCGCCAGTATTTGAGGCCCGCGAGATGCGTTCGCGGCGGATGCCCGAGATCGCGCGCGATATCCGGGGCGCTCCATGCGTGGATGTGATCGTGGTGAAACTCGCGATAGTCGGCGTGGCCCGGGTATCCAGATTCCGAGGACCACACGAGCCGGGACAGACCGCTGTTTCGCGCGAGGGCGACTGTCCCGCCGGGACAGCGCACCGGAACCTGCGCGCCGGGAGCCGGGGGCGAGGACGCGCGAACTCCGCTTTCCTCCAGCGCGAAGCTCTCGAGGCCGCGCCGGGCGAGAATCGCGTCCAATCCCGGAAAATAGCCGCACTCGGGCAGCCAGAAGAAACGCGGCGCGCAGCCGAACCGGCGGCGAAAAATATCGAGCGCGATGGCGATCTGCGCGTGGATCGCCTGAGGCCTCGTTTGATGCGCGGGCAGAAAAGCGTGCGAAGCGGCCGTGGTCGCGAGTTCGAGCATCCCCGTTTCCCGAAAACGCAAAAAGACGCGCGCCGCGCCGCCCTCCCGGCAGACGGCATCGAGCGCGTGTATTGATTTTTCGAATACATCCGCCTGGAACGCGGCCGCGTCCCGCAACGCCGGCGGGCCCGCGCGCGCGTCGCGAAGGGCGAGCGCCGCCATGTCGTCGAGATGATGACGGCAGCGTCGCAACAGATCCGCGTCCTCGAGCATGAGCAGCAGCGGTGGAGAAAGGCTGAGCGTGATCCGCGCGCGCGCGCCCTCGCGCGCCAGCCGCTCGAACACGCCGATGAGCGGCAGGTAGGTTCCCGTCATCGCCTCGAAGAACCACGATTCCTCGAGGCTGGCCGGCCGCGCGGGACGGCGGCAGTCCGGCAGGTGCGCGTGCAGGACGATGGCCACGCGCCGCCGGGAGAGTTGCGCGCCGCCATCGACGTTGCGAGGCGCCGCCGCCATCACGCCTCTGCCGTGAGGACGAGTTGAGGAAGAAACCACGCGCCGGCCGGGAGCGGGCGAATGAAACTGAAGCGCCCGCTCGCGTCGGCCTCGATCCCGGGCGGAAGCAGAAAGCGATGCGCGGGAGACGCGAGCCGGCCCTCGATCTCGATCGAGACGCGCATGGCGAGCGGAACGTCCGCGCTCGCGTCGGCCGCGATGACTTCGAGCGACGGCGCCCCGGCGTCCGCGTCCATCGCGGCCGCCTGCGACAAAAACGCCCACGCCAGCGGCGCGCCTTCGAGCTGTTTCTGATAGGAAAACGCGCCGCCGGGACGCGCGGTGATCTCCTCGCCGCCGATGCGCAATCGATGGCCAGCCCCCAGGCGCCCGCTGACGACGAGCCGGGCGCGGAGAAACGCGGATTCTCCTTCGGCAGGGTGGTCGAAGAAGCTGGCGAAATGCTCGGGCGCGTCGGGCGAGGTCGCGGGCTCAGGATGCGTTTCTCCGGCCGGGGCCGCGTCTGCGCGCGCGTCCGCATCCGCGGCTTCGGCCGCGGTCGCCGGTGTTTCGGCCGGCTTGGCATCGTCATCCGCCGCAGCCCCGGCCTGCGTCACGGTATCGGGCGCGGGCTCGATTTCGACGCGGGTGATCTCCGCGCTTTGGTCGGTTGCTTCCGTTTCGCGCGCAACCGGTTCGCTCCGTTCCCCGGACGCGATCATCTCCGGCGCGGGCGCGTGTTTTGCCTGCGACGCTGCCGGGGGCGGAGTTTCCGGCTCGACGAACCGCGCGAGGATCCGGCTCATCGAAGGCTCGTTCCCGCCGCGGCGCGAGCGGGCCACGGAAACGCCGGGCATGCCACGCGCGGTCTTGAGCTGGGGAATGCTCTGCTCTTTCGCCGGCGCGGCGGCCACCGGCGCTGGCGTCGCCGCCGGATCGGGAAGCGTGACGACGAGCGAGGTGAGGAGCGCGGAAAAGGCGCCGCGTCCGTCCTGAATGCCGAGCGCGGCCACGATCGAGCCGCCCGGCCGGTCGAGCGTGACGAATCCCTCGTGCCACCCGCCGCCCGCGGCGAACTCCTGCCGTGGTTCGTCGGCGAGGCCGGAGCGCCCGCCGGGACGCGCGTCGAGTATCCTCAGGCGCAATCGCGCGCCGGCGCGCTCGCCGCGGACCTGCGTGAGCGCCCGCCGTAGTTGATCCGCGGGCACGAACCAGTGCACGAAAAGCCGCATCGCATCGACGGGAATCACGTTCAACTGCGCCGAGCCGGCTTTGCGCGCGCGCTCGGCCCGGGCGCCAGCCGGACGCCTTGGGGGCGGGGACGCGGAGGGCTCGCCGGGGGCTTGCATGAGATCAGGAGACAGACGTCAGAGGGCAGGAATCAGGGGGCGGAACTCAGGTGTCAGGCGTATGCGAGCAGACGTCAACCCGGTCAGGAGGAACGTTCGACCCTCGACTTTCAACCTTCGACTTCCGTCCCCTGGCTCCCGTCCTCTGTCTCTTGCCACCGGATCCTTCAACGGCCGAAGCCGCCGGGGTGGGCGCGGTGCCAGCGCCAGGCGGTTTCGACGATGCCGTCGATGGTCGGGAATTTTATTTTCCAGCCGAGTTCGGTCTGCGCCTTGGACGAATCGGCGTAGAGCGAAGGAGGGTCTCCGGCGCGGCGGTCGCCGTATTTTACCGGCACTTTCTTGCCGGTGGCTTTTTCGACCGCGTCGATGATTTCGCGGACGGAGGTCGGGCGGCCCGTCCCGAGGTTGTAGAAGAGGCTCGTGCCCGGCTTGTCGAGTTTGTCGAAGACGGCGATATGCGCGCGGCTGAGGTCGTCGACGTGCACGTAGTCGCGCAGACAGGTGCCGTCCGGGGTGGGGTAGTCGGCGCCGAAGACGGTGAGTTCCTTGATGCGGCCCTGGATGGCGTAGAAGGCGAGCGGGATAAGGTGCGTTTCGGGATCGTGGTCCTCGCCGATCGAGCCGTCCTCGGCGGCGCCGGCGGCGTTGAAATAGCGAAAAGCGGCGAAACTCAGGCCGTTGGCGCGCGCGATGTTCAGGAGCGCGCGTTCGACGTCCAGCTTGGTCTGCCCGTAGGGATTGATCGGGTGCTGCGGCATGTCCTCGACCAGGGGCAGACGCTCCGGGACGCCGAAGGTCGCGCAGGTGGAGGAGAAGACGAATTTCTTCACGCCGACGTTGATCATCGCGCGCAGAAGGCGGTAGGTCGCCACGCAGTTGTTGAAGTAATACTTGAGCGGCTCGGTCACGGACTCGCCGACGTAGGCGAAGGCCGCGAAGTGCATGACGAGGTCGATGTGCTCCTTGCGCAGGATCATGGCGACGGCCTCCTCGTTGCCGAGATCGGTCTCGTAGTGCGGCACGTCCGGCGGGAGGGCGCCGCGGTGGCCGAAGACGAGGTTGTCGAGAACGATGGGTTGGTGGCCCGCAGCGATGAGCTGCCTGACGCAATGACTGCCAATGTAACCGGCTCCCCCGACGACGAGTACGTTCATCCTGCCGTGGGTGTATTGATTTGACCTCGCCCAACGCCACCGAAAAGTTCGCCGTTCACCTCTGCGGAGGCACGTTTTTCATGGGTTCCGATCCATCACTCAGTCGAATCGTCATCACCGGTGTCGGCCTCACCGCGCCGAACGGCAATTCCCTCTCCGAGTTTCGCGCCAACCTCCTGGCGGGGAAGGCCGGCGGGGAGTTTGTCGACATGCGCTACATGGGGCGCGTGCCGGCCGGCGTGTGCCATTTCGATCCGCTGAGGCATCAGAAACGCAAGGAAGTCCGCGTCGGCACCCGGGCGGGCTCCATCTCGATCTACTGCGCGCGCGAGGCGCTGGCCGACAGCGGGCTCGATTGGGAAAACCGCGACCGCAGCCGCATCGGCATCTACGTCGGCACGACCGAGCACGGCAACGTCGAGACCGAGAACGAGATCCACAACATCTCGCAGTTCAATTACGACACGAAATTCTGGTCGCATTATCACAACCCCCGCACCGTCGCGAACAATCCCGCGGGCGAGGCTTCGCTCAATCTCGGCGTGACCGGCCCCGCCTACGCGGTCGGCGCGGCCTGCGCGGCGGGCAACCTCGGGATCATCACCGGCGCGCAGATGCTCCAGCTCGGCGAGGTCGATCTCGCCATCGGCGGCGGTGTTTCCGAGAGCATCCACACCTTCGGCATCTTCGCCGGTTTCAAGAGCCAGGGCGCGCTCGCCCACCACGAAGACGCGACAAAGGCCAGCCGCCCGTTCGACAAGGCGCGCAACGGCATCGTCGTGAGCGAGGGCGGCTGCCTTTACACTCTCGAGCGGCTCGACGACGCCCTCGCGCGCGGCGCGCGCATCTACGCCGAGGTCGCGGGCTGGTGTGTCAATTCAGACGCCACCGATTACGTCCTGCCCAACCCCGAGCGGCAGGCGGAGTGCATGCGCGCGGCCTTGAAACGCGCCCGCATGGCGCCCGGCGACGTCCAGATCGTCAACACCCACGCCACGGCCACGCCGCAGGGCGACATCCAGGAGTGCCAGGCCCTTGCCGCCGTTTTCGACGGCTGTCCCGACACCTGGATCAACAACACCAAAAGCTTCATCGGCCACACCATGGGCGCGGCCGGCGCGCTCGAATTGGCGGGCAACCTGCCGTCGTTCGACGACCGCCTCGTTCACCCCACGATCAACATCGACGAACTCGATCCCGCCTGCGCGCTGCCCAACCTCGTGGTCAACCACGCCGTCGAGGTTAAACGGGTTGACGCCATCCTGAACAACTCGTTCGGTATGCTCGGTATCAACTCCGCGCTTATCGCACGACGCTACACTCACTGAAACCCATCACTCAGAAAGTATGACGAAAGAGGAATGCAAGAAGCTGGTCTTGGAGATCATCGCGGACATCGCTCCGGACGAAGACCTTGGCAACATCAAGCCCGACGTGCGGCTTCGCGATCAGCTCCAGCTGGATTCGATGGACTTTCTCGACATCGTGATGGAATTGCGCAAGCGCCATGGCATCGAGGTTCCGGAGGCGGACTACATTCACCTCGCCTCGCTCGACAGTTGCGCGGAGTACCTCACGCCCAAATTCGAGGCGGCGGCCGCCAAGGCCTGATCGGATCGCAGACCGAAGCCGGTTTTCGGCCGGGGGCGTGGAAGCGCCCCCGGCTTTTATTTTTCGCGGTGGATTCGCGGCTTCACCGCCACGTTTCCCGATGTTTCAGAACTCCAGCCGCGCGCCCGCGATCAGGTTTCTTCCGGGCAACGGCGCCACGTTCCTGAGAAACGAGGTGTGCGGCCGGGCCTCCTCGTTGGTCAGGTTGGTTCCGCGCAGATAGAACGACACGGTCTGGCGCTCGAACTGCAGGGTGCGGCCGACATGGGCGCCGACGAGCGTGTATCCAGAAGTTGGCGACTCCAGCGGCGCCACCCGATCCTGGCTGAAGCTGCGCCTCACGTCCACGCCCGCGGCCCAGGCCCGGCCGTGATAGTCCAGCGCGATGCCGACGCGAGCCGGCGGGATGCGCGGGAGATCGGTGTTGGTCGATCGATTAGTCGCGCGGACGACGTCGCCCATGACGGTCAGCTCGAAGCCGTGCGCGTCGCTTTCGTGCAGATGCCAGGTCGCCTCGATCTCGCCGCCGCAAAAACGCGCGTCCGTTGCCTCGAACCGATACACATCGAAGCCATCCTCCGTCGCGCCCGTCGCCGCCCCATGGATGAAACGATCGTAGTCGGTGCGGAACAGGCTCGCCGCGCCCGTGACCCGGCCGGCGCGTCGTCGCAGGCTGAAGTCGATGCCGGTCGACTTTTCTTTTCCGAGGCCGGGATCTCCGATCTCGAACGCGCGCGTGGCCGCGTGCGGTCCGTTGGCAAACCACTCCTGTGCGGTGGGATTGCGCTCCGTGCGGGCGAGCGAAAGCGCGAGCGCCCATCCGGAATCGATCGTCCAGAGCGCGCCGGCCGAGGTGCTCCACGCGGTTTTCGACCGGTCGTTCGCGGAGCCGTCCAACACGGACACCGCCTGATCCTCGACGCGCGCGCCCGCCTGCCAGCGCACGGGCCCCGTCACGATTTCCTCGATGCCGAAAAGCGCGCGGCTCGTCGTGCGCGTCGGCGGCAGGAACGCCTCTTCGCCCGCGACCGAGAGTTTGTGGCGTTGCGCTTGAAACCCGATCGCGCCCTCCACGCGTCCGATCGGACGATGCACGGCATCCACCCGCGCCTCCCAACCCTCGGTGTCGAACCGCGTGGCGACTTCGTCGCCCTCGAGTTCGAGATGCCGGTAATCGGCATAACCCGCGCGGAAGCGGACGTTTTCGAGAAACGCAAATGGCTCGGTCACGTCCGCCGCGAGATCGAGGCGCCGCTGCTCGAGGTCGATCGAGACGCCGTCGTGCTCATGCTCATGCTCGTCTTCCCCGGCCGCGATCTCGAATGGATCGCCGATCGGATCCGCGAGGATGTCGATCTCGAACGCGTCGAAATCCTCGTCCTCGTGATGATGATGCTCGTGCCCCGGAACGCCGTAGCGCGTGTCGAATCCGGAGAAGGCGATGCCCGCGCGCCCGCGGCTCCAGAACCACGCGAGTCCGGCCGAGCCTGCCGTGGTGTCGACCGCGCTGTTCTCGAGCGTGCCGGGCGTTTCGTCGTCGCGCGGTTCGGTTTCGGCGTGGCCGGGGATGTCGACGTCGTCGGACTTGCGTCTGGAGAATGAAGCCTGCCAGCCGAGGCGCTCGCTCGCGCCGCGAAAGGATCCCGAGCCCGCGCGCTCGTTCGCGGCCGTGTCGAAATGCGCGCCGACGATTCCGGAGACCCCGCCGGGCGCGCGTTTGATTGGTATTTGATTTTCAACTACATTGACGACGCCGCCCGCCGCCGAGCTGCCGTAGAGGAGGGCGGCCGGGCCGCGCACGATCTCGATGCGCTCGACCAGGGCCGGATCGAGGCTGACCGCGTGATCAGGGCTCGCGCCGGAGGCGTCGATCGTGCCGACCCCGTTGGTGAGCACGCGGATGCGCTCGCCGTCCTGGCCGCGGATGATGGGACGGCTGGCGCCCGGCCCGAAGGAGGTGGAGGAAACGCCGGGCTGTCCGGCGAGAGTCTCGCCGAGCGTGCCGGAGCGGATGTCGTCGAGGCGATCGCCCGCGAGGAGCGTCGCCGCTTGATGAAGTTCATCGGCGCTGCGCGCGAAGGGCGAGGCCGTGACGACGAAATCGTCCAGTTGCACGATTTCTCGAGCAGGCGTGGAGGTCTGCGCATCGACCGGAACGGTGAGCGCGGCGCCGCCGGCCAGCACAAGGCCGAGCGGACGGCTGAAGGGAAGGGAGAATGATTTCGGATGCATGGGACTACCGGCTGTGGTTGCGCAGCGATGGTGGCGCGGATCCCTCCGCGCGTTTCGCCGCAGGCCCGCCCGGGGAGGGCGGGGGCTCTCGAGTGCGTCCCGCTCCTCGCGGAGCGGCTACGAAGTGGCTCGAGCCTGAGCCGGCGGCGCCTGCGCCGGCTGGTGCCAGTAGTGGGGAGCGGTCCAGTGGTGGACCGACGCGGCGGGCGATTCCGCCGCTTCGTGTGCCGAAAAAGTGGATACAGCCGGCGCGCTCGCCGAGGTGTCGCAGAATCCCGCCTCCGCGAGCGTGACGGCGCACACGTGGTCCGCGTGATGCGAATCCGCATGAACGCGCTCGTGCGCTTCCGGGCTCGCCTGAAGCAAACCGACCGTGACGACCGCGACCGCCGCGGCAACCGCCAGCGCCCGCGTCAACGCGCCAGGCTGGCTCGTCGTGCTCCGCGCGTCGCGCGATGAACTTGAAGATCGGGAAGGCACGGTCGGGTTTCTAGATGCCCAGCGTAGCAGTTGCGTCAAGCGGTGAAGCGCATCGCGGAGGGGGCGCCAGTGTCCCTCGTCGAAACCGCGCCGCCAGTCTCCTGTCACCCCGGCGGCCGGAACGCGCGGATCACCGCCTCGTTGGTTTCCAAACGCGGGCCTTCGATCAGGTCGATGCAATACGGAATCGCGGGAAAGACGGCCTCGAGGCATTCGCGGATCGATTTCGGTTTTCCGGGAAGATTCACGATCAGGCAGCGCCCGCGGATGCCGGCGGTCTGGCGCGAGAGGATCGCGGTCGGCACGTGTTTCAGCGACGCCGCCCGCATCGATTCGCCGAAGCCGGGCAGCATTTTTTCGCACACGGCTTCTGTCGCCTCGGGCGTGACGTCGCGCGGCGCGGGGCCGGTTCCGCCGGTCGTGAGCACGAGGCAGCATCCGGCGTCGTCCGCCATCTCGATCATGGCGGCTTCGAGTTCCGATTGCTCGTCGGCGATGACACGGTAAACCGCCTCGAACGGCGTGCGGAGAAACTCCCGCAACACCGCCACCGCCGCCTTGCCCGGCAGATCCTCGTAAACCCCGGCCGCCGCCCGGTCGGACACGTTGATCACCCCGATTTTCGCCGCGTTCATCGCGATGCCCCTAAAGCGCCCCGCCAGCAGCGTCACGCAAATCCACGAAAAGCCAGAATTCTGTCGCGTACGTTACAGGATCGTGGCCCGGTGATCGGGTGTTGGGAAGAGGAACGGGGAGGGAAAAGGAAGGAAGTTGGGGAAGTCGAGCGTCGGCGGTTGCGCGGAGGCGGGGAATCGACCAACTTGCGTCATCGCTTCCATGGAAGAGCCAGATTTCGGAGATGTTGTTGACCTGATTCGCAAAGAAGACCCGCGCTACGAGAAGCGCGCGTATTTTTTCCTTCGCGACGCCCTCGACCACACGGTCAAGCAGGTGCGCAAGGCGGAATCGAAGTCCGGCCAGAAGCGAGGCTCGAATCATGTCACCGGCCCGGAGCTGTTGGAGGGCATCCGCGAGTATGCGGTGACGCAGTTCGGCCCGATGACGCACCTCGTCTTTCAGCAATGGGGGATCGGCCGTTGCGGCGATTTCGGCGAGATGGTTTACCAGCTCATCGATTTCGGCGTCTTCAGCAAGACGGACGGCGACCGGAAGGAGGACTTTTCCGAGGTCTATGAGTTCAGCGAAGTGTTCATAAAGCCGTTCCTCCCGCGACACCGGCGGAATCTCGTTTCCGAGGTGGCGAACACCGAGACCTTCTAGGAAGGTTGCCCAAACCTTCCTGATTTGCGCAACGCGCCGGTGTCGCGCGCGTTCGCCTTTTTCGTTTTCCGCATGGCTTCGAAACAAAATCCCAACCTTCGCGTCGCCCGCATGGTCGAGCCGCTCCTGGAGGAGCCGGTCATCCGCTTCGTCCTTCCGAACGGGCTCACGGTCCTGATCCGGCCGGACTATTCCGCGGAGGTCGCCTCGGTGCAGGTCTGGGTGAAAACCGGCAGCATCCACGAGGCCCCGTGGCTCGGAAGCGGCATCTCCCACTTTCTCGAACACATGCTCTTCAAGGGCACGAAGCGCCGGGCGGGCCGTGAAATTTCGGCCGTGGTGCAGGAGCACGGCGGCAATATCAACGCCTACACGACCTTCGACCGGACCGTGTATTACATCGACGTGCCCTCGGAGCACGTGGGCGTTGCGCTCGATGTCCTCGGCGACGCGGTCTTTCACTCCAGCCTGCCCGCGGAGGAGGTGACGAAGGAGCGCGAGGTGATCCTGCGCGAGATCGACATGGGCCTCGACGATCCGGACTACCGCGTCTCGCAGAGCCTGATGGAAACGGCGTTTCGCGAGCATCCCTACCGTCATCCTGTCATCGGGCATCGCGAGGTTTTCGCGCGCCTGGGGCGCGAAGACCTCGTGGCGTATCATGAAAGTCGATACGTGCCGAACAACGCCGTGCTCGTCATCGCCGGCGCGGTCGATCCGGAAAAGGCGCGCGCCGGGATCGAGCGGCATTTCGGGGGGCTCGCCCGTTCGCGGGTCGCGCCCGTGCTCGTGCCGGACGAGCCCGGACAGCTCGCGGAGCGCCGGATCGACCTGACCGAGGACGTGCAGGTCTATCGCGCCGCGGTCGGTTATCAGGTGCCCGGGCTCACGCATGCGGACACGCCGGCGCTGGACGTGCTTTCATTGATTCTGGGCCACGGCGACAGCTCGGTCCTCTGGCAGGCCTTGCGCGAGCGGCGCAAGCTCGTGCAGAGCATCGACGCGAGCAACTGGAATCCGGGCACCAAGGGCTTGTTCTACATCTCGATCCTCGCGGATTCGGACAAGGGCGATCGCGCGCTCGAGGCCGCGCGCGAGGAGATGCGGCGGGCCTGCGAAAAGGGGTTCGCCGACACCCAACTGCAGAAGGCCGTGCGCCAGGCGCTCGTGGCCGAGATCAATGTTCGCCGCAACATGTCCGGCCAGGCCTCGCGCCTCGGCGTCGCGGAGGTCGTGGTCGGCGATCTCGCCTATCCCGCGACGTATTTGAAACGCCTCTCCGCGCTCACGGTGAAGGATCTCGACCGCGTGGCCCGGGCCTGGCTGGGAAATGGCGTGCTGACGACCGCGACCCTGCGTCCCCGGGAATCGGTCACCGGGAGGACCATCAGCCGCGTTTCCCCGAAAAGCCCGATCGAGTTCGAGGAGGTCGAGGCTCCGGGCGGCGCGCGCCTGCTCCTGCGCGAGAACGCGCGGCTGCCTCAGGCGCACCTGCGCATCGTGTGGCAGGGCGGGCCGACGTTCGAGGAGCGCGGCAGGGAGGGATCGACGTCCCTGCTCGCGACTTTGATGACGAAGGACACGAAGAAGCGCCCGGCCGCGAGGGTCGCGGCGGAGATCGAATCCGCCGGCGGTTCCTTCTCGGAGTTTGGCGGCAACAACAGCTTCGGCCTTTCCATCGAGGTGTTGCCGGACGATCTCGACCTCGCGCTCGATCTTCTGGAGGAGGCGGTGCTGCGACCGTCGTTTTTGCCGAAAACGGTCCAGCGCGAACGCGAGGCGCAGATCGCCGACATCGAGGAGGGAGAGGACGACGTCGTCACGGCGGGCCGGCGCCGGATGCGGCAGCTTTTTTTCGGCGACCATCCGTTTGCGGCGGAGGCGTCGGGCACGGCGGAGAGCGTGGCGCGGATCACGCCCGCGACGCTGCGGGCGCTGCACCGGAAACTCGTGGTCTCGGGCAACACCGTCGTGGCGGTGTCCGGATCGTTTCGGCGGGGCGAATTGCTGCCGAAGTTGAGACGGTTGCTCCGTGGCCTGCGCCAGGCGGAGCGGCCGGAAGTCGCGGCCGGGTTCGCCGGTCCGGCGGTGTCGGGGAATCACACGCTGCCGCAGGATCGCCAGCAGGTCGTGGTTTTCGAGGCGTATCCCCATCGCGGGCTTCTGGCGGACGACTTTCATGTCTCGGAAGTGGCCGACGAACTTTTCAGCGGCATGTCGAGCAACCTCTTCGAGCGCGTGCGCGAGGAAAAGAGCCTCGCCTACTTTGTCCGTTCGGGACGGATGGTCGGCATGAGCACGGGCATGTTTTACCTCGTCGCCGGGACGAACACGGCCGGCAGCGCGGAGGTGTTGAAGGAATTCGCCGCCGAGCTGAAGCGCGTGCGCGCCGGCAAGGTCACGGACGCGGAGCTGAAACGCTGCAAGACGCGGCTGAAGGCCGGGCAGCGCATGGGCACGCAGAGCAACGCCGCCTGCGCCGCGCACGCCGCGCTCAACGCGCTCTACGGCCTGCCCTTCAACGACCGCGAGCATTACGACCAGCGCATCGACGCGGTCACGATCGCCGATCTGGCGAAGTTCGCCTCGACCCAGCTCGCGCCGAAGCACGCGCTGCGGCTCCTCGCGGGCGCGGTGAAATAGCGCGCGCGGCCCTGCCGGATTTACGACGGCTGTCCTTTGATTTCCGCTCCGCGCCCTCGTCCGGGCAGGGCTTCACCGACAGGCGCCGGCGGCGCGGATCGGCGCGGGACTATTCGCTGTTTTCTTCCGGGAAGCTGGTTTACCGTCCGGGGCATCTCCAACCATGGTCGATATTTACAAGCTCATCAAAGCCGCGAATGAAATGGCGCCGTTGCCCGCGAGTTCCGTCCGGCTGGCGCAGCTCGTGGGCGACGCGGACGCGGGCCTCGACGACCTCGCGGAAGTGGTCGCGCTCGATCAAGCGCTGACCGTGCGGATGTTGCGGATGGCGAACTCGGCCTTCAGTGCGAGCGAGGCGCGCGTGACGGATGTGAAGGAAGCCGTCATGCGGCTCGGGGCCGCGCAGGTGCTCGCGTTTGCGTTGAGCACGCACGCGCGCGCGCTCATGCGGGAGCCGGTGCGCGCCTACGCGCTGGGCGAGCACGAACTCTGGAAACACTCGGTGCGCGCGGCGCTGGCCGCGGAACTGATGCCCCGCGTGTCGAAGCGAAACGTGCCCGCCGCCACGTTTGCGGCGGCGCTGCTGCACGATGTCGGCAAGCTGGTCATGGACCGTTGCCTCTCGGAAGAGGAGTTGCGGCTCCTGCGCCGCGGCCGTGAAGAAGGCCGGCTGAGCCCGCTCGCGGCGGAGGCGGAGATCCTGCAGATCAACCATGCGGAACTCGGCGGCGTGATCGCGCAGCACTGGAATCTTCCGGAGACGATCGTGCGCGGCATCATCCATCACCATGAGCCCGAGCGCGCGATGGAGGAGGTTCCCGACCTCGTCTACCTCGCGAACCTCGCGGCCAAGCGCTCGACCCAGGCGACCGATCTCCAATCGGGCGAACTGGCGATTGACGCAGGCGTGGTCACGCGCACCGGCATCGACGGCGCGCTCGTGGACGAACTGGCCGCGGCCGTGGCCGGGCGCTTCGAAGAGGTGTTTCAACACTACGAAAGCGGCCACTGACGGGTGGCGCGCGATGCCCGGGCGCGTTTGTTCGCCGCCCGCGCGGCAGCCCGTCGTCAAGGCTTCGGCAGATCCTTCGCGCGGAAGCCGAGAACGGCGTCGGCGCCGTCGTGGAGGCTGAAGACGTGGTGCTTTTGTTTTGGAAACTCCGCGAGCATCTCCAGACGCAGGCCACCCAATTCGAGGATGAGGATGCCGTCCCGCGCCAGGTGGGCGCGACTTTCACGGATGATGCGGCGCACGAGCGCCATGCCGTCGACGCCGCCGTCGAGGGCGAGGCGCGGTTCGCGCGCGAGTTCGCGCGGCTGCTCATCGACGAGCGCCGATGGCTCGTAGGGCGGGTTGGCGATGATGAGATCGTAGGGGATCGGCGGCACGCCGTCGAACAGGTCGGAATGAATCAACTGCATCCGGTTCTCGAGGCCGTGCGCGTGGAGGTTGATCGCCGCGACCTCGAGCGCGTCCGTCGAAAGATCGACGGCATCGACCACCGCCGCGCCGAACGCGCGCGCCGCGAGGATCGCGAGACAGCCGCAGCCCGTGCCCAGTTCCAGGATGCGCCGGGGCATCCAGTCTTCGCCGGCATACGCGAGGATGTCCCCCGGCATCAACTCCGCGATGTAGGAGCGCGGGATGAGCACGCGCTCGTCCACGTAAAACTCGACTTCGTTCAACACCGCTTCCTTCACGAGGTAGGGGGTGGGGATGTGTTCTTCGACGCGCTGCCGGATCCGCTCGCGCAAGCCGGCGATCTCGCGCGGAGTCAGGCGGGAGCCGAGAAAATGCGGCAGATCCTCCGGCCCGATGCCGAGGAAGCGGCTGACGAGAAACGCCGCCTCTTCCTGAGGCCCGCGCAGCCCCTGGGCGAAGGCGATGGGCTCGCGGTGAAAGGTCGTGACGGCAAACCGCAGCCAGTCGCCGATCGTCGCCAGTCCGGCGGTGCCGGCGACCGGCGAAGCCGCCGCTTTTTTGCGCGTCTTTTTCGCTGCCATTGCGGCAGGCTGCGAGGCCGCGCGGCCACCGGCAAGCGCAACCCCGCTTTTGAGCCTGGCTCAGGCGACGTAGGCCTTGATGATCTTCTGCTCGTCCACCGGGCGGTCGTTGCCGTCGGTCGGCATTTGCTCGATCTTCTGCACGATGTCGTAGCCCGATGCGACTTCGCCGAAGATGGTGTGGCGCATGTTGAGCCACGGGGTCTTCGCGGTCGTGATGAAAAACTGGCTGCCGTTCGTGCCCGGGCCGGCGTTGGCCATCGCGAGCAGGCCGCTCTTGTCGAAGCGGATGTCGGGAGTCACTTCATCCTCGAAGGTTTTTCCCCAGATCGACTTGCCGCCGCGGCCGGTGCCGGTCGGGTCGCCGCCCTGGACCATGAACTGGGGGATGACGCGATGGAAGATCACGCCGTTGTAATAGTCCTTTTCGATCAGCCCGACGAAGTTCTCGCAGGTCTTGGGCGCGAGGTTCGGGAAGAGCTTGAACTCGATCGCGCCCTGCGTGGTTTCGAAAATGACTTTGGTCTTGGGTGTTTCCGACATGGTGGCGCGAGTGTTGTGAACGCTCGCGGGCGCGCAAGCGCGGAACCCTGCCCATCCGGGCAGGGTTCGAGGCTGTCGTCAGCCATGCGCCGCCACGCCTTCCATGCCGATGAGCGACGCGACGCCGCGAAATACGGAAGGGTCGAGATCGTCGCGGGGACGGATGGCGAGCACGTCGTGGAGCTTCGAGAGCTGGCGTTCCATCTGCTCGAGCCGCGGCGAGCGCGCGACGAGAAGCAGGATGTTGCTGCGCGCGCCGTCGCCGACGGGCACGCAGACGATTGCCTCGAGATTGAAGGCGCGCCGGGCGAACAACCCGGTGATGTGCGACATCGCGCCCGGATGGTTGCGCACCAGCAGTTCGATTACGGCGGAAGGGTGGGTGTTTGTTTTCATGGGCGTGTTCAGGCGGTGGCGGCTGCGGCGATCATCTGGCGGTTGGCCGCGCCGGGAGGGACGATCGGATACACGTTCGCGCCGACGCGAATGGGAATGTCGATCAGACACGGGCCGGGTTTCGCGAGCGCATCGGCGATGACGCCGAGCGGATCGCGATTCGGCTCCACTTGCGCGCCTCGGATTCCGAACGCGCGTGCGACGGCGGCGAAGTCCGGCACGGATTCGAAGAGCGAGGCGGAATAGCGCTGTCGATAAAACAGTTCCTGCTGCTGCCGCACCATGCCGAGGTTGGCGTTGTTGAACACGAGGATGGCGACGGGCAGATCGAGTTCGGCGAGCGTGGCCAGTTCCTGGATGTTCATCAGGATCGAGCCGTCGCCGCTCACGCATGCCACGCGTTTCCCGGGCGCGGCGAGCGAAGCGCCGATCGCGGCAGGCAGCCCGAAACCCATCGTGCCGAGTCCGCCGGACGTCAGCAGGGTGCGCGGGTGGTGAAACGGATAAGCCTGCGCGACCCACATCTGGTGCTGGCCCACGTCGGTCGTGATGATCGCGTCGGCGGGCAACGTCTCGCCGAGAAACCCGCAGAGATTGACCGGATGCAGCGGATCGATCGAGCGGTCGGGCGCGCCGCTGCCGGAGGCCGCGCGCAGCTCGGTGGCACGCGCGCGCCAGGCGGGGCGCCGCTGTTCCGCGACACGCGGCAGGAGGCGCTCGAGGATGTCGCGCGCGTCGCCCACCAGGCCGAGAAACGGCGTCTTGATCTTTCCCACTTCGGCGGGGTCGATGTCGATGTGCGCGATGGCGGCGCGCGGACAAAACTCGGCCGCCTTTCCCGTGGCGCGATCATCGAAACGCGCGCCGACGGCGAGCAGGAGATCCGCCTCTTCGAGGAGCAGGTTGGTCGCCTCCGAACCGTGCATGCCGAGCATGCCCATGAAGAGTGGATCGTCCGCCGGCATCGCGCCGAGGGCCATCAACGTGCTCACCACCGGCGCGTCGAGCCGGCGCGCGAGCGCGCGAATCTGCTCTGTCGCGCCGGAATGGATGATGCCGCCGCCGAGGTAAAGGATCGGCCGCTCCGCGGCGGCGAGCCTTCGCGCCAGCTCGTCGATGTCGCTTTCCTTGCACGCCGCATCCGGCAGGCGATGTCCGGGTTCGGGCCACGCGTCCACCGTCACGCGGGCGTTGAGCACATCCTTCGGAATATCGATCGCCACCGGGCCCGGCCGGCCGGATTCGGCGATCTGAAACGCGAGCGGAACAATCTCGAGCAACTCCCGCGCGTCTCGCACGAGGAAGTTGTGCTTCGTCACCGGCAGCGTGAGCCCGTACGTATCCACTTCCTGGAACGCATCCGTCCCGATGAGCGCCTGGGGAACCTGGCCGGTGATCGCGACCAGCGGCACCGAATCGAGGCGTGCGTCGGCGATCGCAGTGATCAGATTCGTCGCGCCCGGCCCCGATGTGCCGACGCACACGGCGGCGCGTCCGGTGATGCGCGCCATGCCCTGCGCGATGAAGCCCGCGCCCTGTTCGTGGCGCGCGAGGACGTGACGGATGTTTCCTTCGGGCAGGACATCGTAGAACGGCAGGATCGCTCCGCCGGGCATGCCCGCGATCGTGTCCACGCCCTGCCGTTCGAGCAGGATGCGCAGGATTTCAGCACCTGTGTGGTCTTTCATGTGATGACGTTGGTTGTGGGATCGGCCCACTCCATCGCCGGCGACCGTTTCGGGGCGTAAAAACAAAAAGCCCCCTCCGGTCGGGCAACCGGAGGGGGCGAAAGTCTGTTTGATTCAGAACCCTCCCGGCGTGCCGCGGATCGCGACGACGACGACGACCGCAAGGATATTGCGGGCGATCAGGTCGAGGAGGATCGTGCCGGAGGAATTCATGAAGCGTGGATCGGAGAAAGCTGCGCGCGCTGTAGCATGTCAAGCGCGGAGGCGCCGACGCAGGTCGAGGGCGCATTCCAGAGATGATTGGCGCAAGTGACGCGAAGTCGCGCCATGGCGTGGGCGTTGTTTCGGGTCCACCACGCGCCGGATTTTTTGAGGCGAGCCTGCAGGACATGGGGCGCGGCCGTGCAGTCCACCGTCGGGATCATGGCGCCGGCGATATCATTTTCTCGCCACCCAACCTGCACGCATGCAAATAGATCGCTTCCGTTTCCCGGATCGATTCCTCCCGTTGATCGACACGCCGCTCGCACGCGCGACACAGGATGATTCACGAGGCCGGAGGAACTCCTTGACCGCAGCACCTCCTTGCCAGGCTTTTCAGCCGCCGTCGATCGGGATGCTGCCCTCCAGATCGTGGGCCGACGGTTCGGTGGCAACGGTGTTGCTGCCTCCTGCCTGTGCTTCGACTCAGCAGGCGGCGAGGAAGCGTTTCATCTCGTCGGCGATTTCGTCGCGCTTCTGCTCGAAGCGGGTGACGCGGTCGTTCAATTCGTGGCGGTGCGCCTCGAGATCCTTGGAGGCGGCCTCCATCTTCGCGCGTTCGCTCGCGAGGGTTTCGGCTTCCACCTTCAACGCCGCGGCCTGCTCTTCAAGGGCGGCGCGGCCGGCGGCCAGTTCGGCTTCGGATTGCGCGAGCTGTTGCGCGCGCGCTTCGACCCCGGCCAGATTTTTCGTGTATTCAGAAAGTTGATGCGCGGCCTGCTCGAGTTTCTCGTCGAGAACCTTTCGGTCGGACATGATGGCGCTTTCGATCCCGGCGAGCTGCGCCTCCTGCTCCTTGTGCGCGGCGAGCGCGGCCTGGAGGGATTCCTTCTCGGACTCGAGCCGGGCCGCGGTGGACTGGATCTCCTTGTCCTTCGCCGCCACGGCGGCTTCGCGCTGGCTGAGCTGCTCGTCGATCTGCTCCGATGCCTTGCGGTGTTCCTCGCGTTCGCTCACGAGGGTTTGTTCCCTCGCGGCGATGGCTTCACGCTCTTTCGCGATCGCGGCCTGCTCGGAGGCGAGTTTCGACTCGGCGGCGAGGATCGCCTCGCCGGCCTCCGCCTTCGTCGCCTGCAAGTCGCGCGCGAGTTCGGCCGCGCGCAGCCCTTCGGCCTCGAGTTTCTTCTCGAGTTCGGCGCGGCTGGCGTCGCGCTCGGCGAACGCTTTTTTCTCGCCGGCGAGTTCGAGGTTCTCCGCCTGGAGCTTCTTCAACCGCGCCTCGGCTTCGG
The DNA here is from genome assembly GCA_964517665.1 of uncultured Opitutaceae bacterium. Taxonomy (GTDB): domain Bacteria; phylum Verrucomicrobiota; class Verrucomicrobiia; order Opitutales; family Opitutaceae; genus Congregicoccus. The sequence continues at coordinate 22,893 of CAZFCY010000043.1, forward strand.
CGAGCTTTGCGGTTGTCGTATCCAGAATCTGGATTCGCCCGTCGAGTTCCGCGATGCGCTTGTTCGCGGCCTCGAGCTCGCTGGCGCGCGCTTCCTCCTCGTCCTGCGCGCGCGCGAGTTCCGAGAGCAGGTTCGCCTTTTCCCGGGTGAGTTCGGCGACCTGCTTGGTCGCGTGGGCGCGGCGGTCATCGGCCTGCCGCTTTGCCGGGTCGCGCTCGGCCGGCGCCTCGCTGGCGCGCTTCTCCGCCGCGGCGAGCGCCTGCCGGGTTTCCTCGAGAGCCCTTTCGAGCGTCGTCTTTTGTTCGGCGTGTGCCGCGAGTTCGCTCTTCAGCCCGGCGCGGGCGGCGCGCTCGGCCTCGAGCGCGCGCTCGAGTTCCGCGGCGTGTGTCTCCGCTTTCTGGATACGCTCCTGGTCCGCCGCGGCCGCGCCCGGGGCGGGCTCTTGCGCCGGAGCGTCCTTGCGCGCGGTTTCCAGTTCCTTCTCGAGCGAGAGCGCGTGCTCCTCGATCGTGGTCAGCCGCGCGACATCCTGCCTCAGGCGTTTGCACTCGGAATCGAGCGCCTCCAACTGCCGTTTCGCCTTCGCCGCCTCCTCGATCTCCCTCGCCAGCTTGTGCTCGTCGGTCGTCGCCGCGGGGGCGGTTTTCGCTTTTTTGGCGGCGGGCCTGGACGCGGCGGAAGGCTCGGCCGGCGTCTCCTCGAGAAACTCGAGGAGAACCGACCAGCGCTCCTGGTCCGGGGCGCTGAAGTCGGCGTCGAGGCTGGACTCGATGCATTTGATGAGCCCCGGAACGTCCAGGGGGGGAGGGAAGACCTCGCGCACGCCGATGCGCATGGCCTGGACCACGTCGTTCAGCTCGAGCGCATCGCTGACGAGGATGACCTTCGCGTTGGGCTGCATCTTGCGCAGCGAGCCGATCGCGGCGATGCCGTCGGAATCCGCCAGGCGATGGTCGAGAACGACGAGTTGGAAATCCTCGTTTTCCAATGCGGCGTTGATCGCGTCGGTCGAGACGATCGGGCGCCAGTAGAAAGTCCCTCCGCTTGCGACGGCGGAACACGCCTTCTGATCGGAGGCGTGGCTTCTCAGGAGCAGGATCTTTGACTGGATTTTCATGGGCATGTCCGCGGCGATCCGGAGTCCACTGTTTCGCGACCGGACCGGGTTAGAGATCTTACGACACACGCATGTCCGAATTTACTCGTGGAGCCATCGGAGGTCGCGCCGCCGGCATTTTCGCGAAGATGTGAAAAGTCTGTTTCGCGTGATGGGGGACGGCAGATTTACGCGCCGCCGACATTTTTCCCGCCGCGGGTACGGTCAAGTTGCAGGGCGGCAAACCGTTTTCATGGCAGAGGGTATTCATGCCCTCATCAACCCTGGGCATCTGCCCGCTTTTGCTTCACGACATGTCGGCGCCACGTTCGAAAGTATTCCTTGAAATCAACGAGTTTTGCGCGCGGATCGCGCGGCTCGAACAACGCGGAAATCGATGGACGATCACGCGCTTCCAGGAGACGCACGCGAGCGAGAAACCGGAGGATGCCTCGGCCGATCTTTCCGCCGGGATCGGCGCGCATGCGATCGCGTCCTGCCTGCTTCGCCCGGCCGACACGTCGTATCATCTCGCGACGTCGGATGAGGCGCGCGCCAGTGTGACCAGCGACGCGATACGGAAGTTTCTCGCCTCGCGCGAGGACGCGATCGAGGGCGCATGGCAACTGGCTCTCACCTCCGCCGGCGAAGGGCCGATCGGCGCGTCAGGCCGCGGGGGCCACTGGCTGTCCGCGGCGGCATCAGCCGAATCGATGGCGCGCGCGCAACAGTGGGCCGGCGACTTCGGCGCTTCGCAACCTTCGCGCGGCGCGGCGACGTTCGCGCTCCTCGCGGCGACGCGCCGCCTGCTCAAGTCGAGCGGGCAGAACAGGGAAGTCTTTGTTCTCGAGCTGGGCCGATCGGCCTCGACGCTTTTCGTCGTCAGCGCGGCGGGCGTCGAGCTGCTGCGTCGCGTATCGTTTTGTTTCGAGCACGTGGTCGAATCCATCGCGACCGCGGTGAACCTGCGGATGCGCGGGGCCGCGGCGAAGCTGCTCTTCAATCCGAAGTACGACTTCTCGGAATCGGCGCCGGGGATCGGCGCAAAGCTGGCCGATGCCGCGCTGCCTTTTATCGCCGAGGCGCAGGCGGCGCGCAATCGCGAGCTGGCGGGATTTTTTCTTTCGGGTTTGCCAACCGGCCAGTCGTGGGTTGGTCAGCGGCTCGCGGAGTCTCTCGGGCTGCCGTGGTGGAAACCCGCCATCAGCGCGTGGATCGAGCGCGCCGGCCTCGCGCTCGACGAATCGCTTTCACAACAGGCGGTCGAGCCCGAGTGGCTCGGCCTTTTGGGCGCGGTGGACCTGATTCAGAACGGCCCGCAATCCGCGTTTCCCACGTGGAATGACGCCGGCGCGGCGCGCAAGGTTGTCGAGGCTCCGGCGCCGTTGGAGCCGCCGCCGGCGGCGGAGGCGCGCGACGCTTCCGAGCCGGTGGACAAGCGCGGTGGAAAGGGCCGCCGCGCGCCCGCTTTTCCACGTCCGCTTTCGGTCGAGCCGGTTTCGAGCATCGAAGCCGCCGCGGCGTTGAAAAACAAGGCCCCGGCGCGGGCGATCCCATCGGCCGGCTCGAGCGCGCCGTCGGAACCCGGCGCGCCGGCTTCCGCGGAAAGCATTGCGACGGCCGTCCCGGAGAAATCGAAGCGGCGCAGGATTGTCGGCTGGGTTTCGCTCGCCGCGACAATCGCGGCGGTGGGCGCGCTGGGAGGCATTTATTTCAAACAAGTCGAGAAGCAGAAAAGCATCGCGCTGATGGAAAAGGCCGCCGCCGAAGAGCGCGCCGCCGCCAACCGCGATGCGCTGCGCGAGGCGGAGGCGCGGGCCGAAGAGGAGGCCGGGGCGAGGAGGCGCGCCGAAGCGCTCGCGGCCGAGCAGATCGCGCAGGCGCGAGCCGCCACGGAGCAGGTCGAGCGCGAGGCCGCCGCGCGCGAGGCTGCCGCCAGGCGTTTGCTGGCCGCGCGCGGTTCCGTCCGCGTGGTCACCGAGCCCGCGGGCGCGACGGTCGCGGTGGGCAATTATGCGCCGCGGCAGTCGCCGGCCCTGATCGACGATCTTCGGCTCGGACGGTATCCGGTCGTGATCTCGAAAGACGGCTTCGACGACGTCACGACGGAAATCGAGATCCGGGAAAGCGAGGTCGCCGATCCCGGAGTGATCCAACTGCGACGGCAGGCGGGCAGCGTATCCATAACTTCAATACCAGCCGGCGTCGCGTTCGACCTGCGGCCGGCGGAGGGGCGGTTGTTCGTCGCCTCCGATGAAACCCGGCAGGGGGTGACGCCGGCCGCGCTGCCGGACCTCGCCCCGGGCGAATACATCCTCACCTACCTGCGCGAGGGCTGGCCGCGGCATTCGCGGCGTTTCACGATCGAAAATTACCGCGCGACATCGGTCGAGCATCGCTTTGTCGGCGCCGCGCTTCGTGTTTCGAGCGAGCCCGCGGGGGCGACGGTGTTGCTGAACGGCGTCGGGATCGGGACGACGCCGATGGCATTGGCCGACGTTGCTCCGGGAGAGCTGAATCTCATGCTGGAGCTGCCGGGATATTCGACGAAGAAGCTCACGCGCGTCGCGGAGGCCGAGCAACTGGTGGATGTCGCGGTCCGCCTCGAGTTGTTCAACCGGCTCTACTCGCCGTCCGAGCTGGATTCCACGCCACAAGCGATTCAGACGATTCAGCCGCAGATCGCCTCGACGCCGGATCGGTCCGGCCGCAGGGTCGTGATTTCGTTCGAAGTCAACCTGAGCGGCCTGCCGGAAAACGCGGTGGTGGTGGAAGCGCCGGATGAGGACAGCGCGCGCCGGTGCCTGGAGGCGCTTCAGGAGTGGCGGTTCACTCCGGCGATGGCGGATGGGCGGCCGGTCCGAACGAAGGTGAGCCTTCCGTTCATGATCCCCTGATCCACGCGCCGCGTCCGGCCGTTGCGAGAGGAATCCGTTTGTCATGAAAATCTGGATACACCGCCCGGCAGGCTGACGGCGCCAAAGCCGCCGGCGCGCGACGATGGAGGAAATCCTTCAGGCGCGTCGTTCGCATCCGATCGACTGGGAAACATCCTGTCTTCGCGGTCGCTCCTCTCTCTTTCCGTCGTCTCGCGGCCGTTCCTGACGGGATCGTCGAACGAGCCGCCACCGATGACCCACGACCCTTTTGAGCAACTGAAGGCATCCGGCAGACTGCCCTCGCCACCGGGTGTCGCCGCGCGACTGCTCGGTCTTGTCCAGAGCGAGGATGCCTCGCTCGAAGATTTTGCGCGCATCATCAGCGCCGATCCCGCGCTCGGCGCGAAGGTTTTGCGCTATGTGAATTCGCCGCTCGTCGGCCTCGGCTTTCATGGCTCGACGATCGACGAGGCGGTCGCTCGCATCGGCATGCGCGGGACGCAGATGATCGCGCTGTCATTCTCGCTTATCGCGGCGGGGCGCGACGAGACCTGCGCGGGTTTCGATTTCGACGAGTTCTGGTCGCGGTCTCTCGCCTGCGCGCTGGCCACGCGCGCGCTCGCCCGGTGGACGCGCTGTTGGGAGGCGGACGAAGCCTTCATCACCGGCTTGCTCGCGCGGATCGGGAGACTGGCGTTTGCGACGGCGCTCGCGAAGGATTATGAATCGGTTCTGGCCGGCGTCGTTTATTCCGACTTCGAGCTGGATGAGCGTGAACGGCTCATGATCGGAGCCGACCAATGGGAGATCGGGGCGCGCGTGCTCGCCGACTGGCATCTCCCCGAGTCCATCTGGAGCGCCATCGACGCGCTTTCGACCCGCTCCGACCCGTCGCCGGATCCCGCCGGCCGGCCGGCGATTCTCGCGCTGGGCGACGCCATGGCGGGCTTGATTGCGTGCGGACCGGAGCGCACGAGCGCCGGCCTCCACCTGATGGAGCGGAAGGCAGCCGTGCTGGGCCTGCAGACCGAGGGTCTGCACGAGATGCTTCTCGACGTGGGAGCCGAGTGGTCGGGCTTCGGGGCGATCCTGAACATGGAAACCACGGGCGCGCCCGATCTGGTCGAACTCGAGCGACTCGCGCAGGAACACCGCGACGCTCTTCGCGGCGCGCCGGAATCGGAACTCGCGGATTTGCCGATGGAGAACCGCGAACCGGCCCCGCTTCCAAATCGCGACGAAACGACAGGAGCGCACAACCGGCATGCCTTCGACTGCGCCCTTCCGATTGCGATCGAGCGCGCGGAAGGCGAGTCCAAGGCGGTCGCGTTGATCCTCATCGACGTCGATCATTTTGAATCGATCAACTACCGGCATGGCGAATCCGCCGGCGATGCCGTCCTGCGGCATCTCGCCGCGGTGCTCGCCGATGCCGCGCGCAAGCGGGACGAGATATTCCGGTACGGCGGGGACGAGTTTGCCGTGATCGCGCGCGATGTGCCGCGCGCGTCGGCGCGTTGCCTGGCGGAGGCGTTCAGCTCGGCCCTCGAGCTGTCGCCGGTCGAATGGGAGGGAATCGCAATCCCGGCGACGATCAGCGCGGGCGTCGCCTGGGTCGCCTGGCCCGAGAATCCCTCGACCGTGGAGGAGATGCGGCGCGTGGCGCAGGCGTGCCTCGGCGAGGCGAAAAGGAGGGGCCGGAACTGTTGCGTGATCGAAGAGGAGGCGCCGGTCGTGGCGCGAAAGCCCTCGTGGGTCACCCGGATCGGCCGGGCGTTCTCGCACGCCGGCAGATAGCGCGCCCGTCGTGCCCGCTTTTGGGGCAAAAAAACCGCGCTCAATCGCCGCCCACGCGCTCCCGGCCGTGCGGGCTGTCGAAATCGAGGATCGGGCCGAGCGGGACGATCCCGGTCGGGTTGATCTCGTCGTGCGTGCCGTAGTAGTGCTGTTTGATGTGGTCGATGTTCACGGTCGCGGCGATGCCGGGGTGTTGATAGAGATCCTTGAGATAGTTTCCGAGTTGCGGGTAGTCGACGATGCGGCGCAGGTTGCACTTGAAGTGCCCATGATAAACCGCGTCGAAGCGGACGAGTGTGCAGAAGAGCCGCCAGTCGCTTTCCACGATGCGCGATCCGAAGAGATGGCGATTCGCCGCCAGCCGCTCGTCGAGGCGATCCAGCGCGGAGAAGAGAGCGCGCGCGGCCTGTTCATAGGCCGCCTGCCCGCTCGCGAAGCCGGCGCGATAAACGCCATTGTTGATATTCTCGTAGATGAACTCGCTCAGCTCCTTCTGCGGCGCCGCTATATCAGCGGGAAACAGCTCGTCCGCGCGCGGATTCCCCAGGGAGCGAAACGGCCCGGCGAACATCCGGCAGATGTCGTCCTCCGAGTTGTTTACGACGCGCCCGGTTTTGGTGTCCCAAAGCGCCGGCACGGTGACCCGGCCGCGGTAGCCGGGCTCGGTCCGCTCGTAGGCTTCGCTGAGGAAGCGAAAGCCGTTCACTTCGTCCATGGCGTGGCCCGGGCCTTCGTGGAAGGCCCAGCCCCTCGAATCGCGATAAGGCGCCGCGATGGTGACGCTGACCGCTTCTTCGAGGCCGAGCAATTTGCGCGCGATCAGCGTGCGATGCGCCCACGGACAGGCGAGGGCGGCATAAAGATGATAACGCCCGGCTTCGACGCTGAACCGGGCGCTTCCGTCATCCGAGACCTGATCGCGGAAGGCATCTTCCTGGCGGTTGAATTCACCGGTCTCCGTCGTCTCGTCGGGGAATTGCGATCGCGCGCTCATGGCCGCGCCGCTCCTGGTGTGCGGAAGCATTTCACGATGTGCATTCCGCAGGAAAGCCGCGGCCGGCGTTTTCGCAAGACGTGACGGCCGGGATGAAACCGTTTGCGATCGCGGCCGTCTTGTATGAATAGTGCGAGCGAAGCCGGCGCCTCCTGCGCCGCGGTCACCCCAATCACAAACCTGCCGCGATCGAGGATTGATATTATGAAAACACGAGTCGGCCTTGCGCTGGCGCTGCTCGCCGCCTTCCCGGTTCAGGCTGGCGCGGAGGACGTGGAAGCGGTGGCGGCGACACCGGAGTTAACCGAGGATTATCTGGACACCCTGCTCGGCCCGCTCGCGCTGCATCCTGACGTGTTGGTGGCGTTGATCCTGCCGGCGTCGACTGTTCCAACCGACATCGTGCTGGCGGCGCGATTCCTGCGCTCGGGCGGAAAAATCGCCACGGGGAGCGAACCCGGGTGGGATGACAGCGTGCTGGGTCTCGCGCGGTATCCAAAAATTGTATACTGGCTCGATGAGGAACTCACGTGGACGGTGGACGTGGGGCATGCATTCATGGCCGATCCTGCCGCTGTCATGAACGCGATCCAGCGTTTGCGCGCGCGCGCCAGCGCGGCGGGGACGCTTTCCTCGACTCATCAACAACGCGTCGTCGTCGAGAACGAGATCATCTCGATCGTTCCGACGAGCACTCGCGTGATCTACATTCCCACCTACGACCCGCTTGTCGTTTACAGCCCGCTATACGACCACCGGCCGTCGGTCCATCTGCGATTCGGCTTCGGCCGTCCCATCGGCTCGTGGTTGCGTTACGATTGCGATTGGTGGGGCCGGCGGATCTGGCATTTCGATGGCGCCCGTCGCGACCGGAGCGAGTGGGACCGGCGACGGCACAACTTCCGCGCCGGCCATCCCGCGATTCCTGGAGCGCGCCCGTGGCAGCCTCGCCCTCGCGACCTCGGCTGGCGCCAGCCGCATCGGCGCGAGGTGGCTCATGTCGAACGTCCGCGCTTCGATGCGGAGCCGCCCAGCCGCGCCAGGATTCGCGAACGGCAGGGCAGCGAACGTCCGGAGATTTCGCGGCCGGAAATCACTCCCCGGGGCGACAACCCGCGCCGCGAACGCGACGTT
>CAZFCY010000044.1:0-22515 GCA_964517665.1 uncultured Opitutaceae bacterium
GGAGAAGAGATGGCCGAAGCGCCGCACGATCGTGGGCGCGGGCGTTTTCGTCGGAATGATATAATCCTGCAACAGCGCGCGCAGCTCCGCCTCGAGATCGACGCCGCCGAGAAAGCGCTCCGGGTGAATGTGCATTTCCAGATCCATCCGGCAGAAGGCGAGCTGGCGCATGGCGGCCACCGCCGCGCGGAAGTTGCGCGCGGCTTTCATGCGCTCGAAGAGCGGCTCGGGAATCGGCTCGCCCGTCTCGTGATGGCGCGCAAAGACATCGAGGCTTTCGCGCTCCCAGCACCAGTTTTCCATGATCTGCGAGGGCAGCTCGACGAAGTCCCACGGGACGTTCACGCCGTTGAGGGACTTGATTTCCACCTCGCCGAGCAGGTGGTGCAGGAGATGGCCGAATTCGTGAAACACCGTTTCGACCTCGCGGTGGTTGAGCAGCGCGGGTGTGTCGCCGACGGGCGCGGTCATGTTTCCGCAGATGAGCCCGAGGTGCGGCAGACGGCGGCCGTCGGGCTGCGGGCCTCCGGTGATGAGATAGTTCATCCACGCGCCGCTGCGCTTGGATTCGCGCGGATGCCAGTCGGCGTAAAACGTGCCGAGGTGGCGGTCGCCGTCCGCGTCGAAGAGATCGTAAACCTTCACTTCCGGATGCCACGTCTCGGCGCCCGCGGTGTTGTCGCGCACGACCAGCCCGAAGAGCCGCTCGCTGACGCGAAACAGGCCGTCCACGACGCGGTCGATCGGGAAGTACGGGCGCAGCGCCTCCTCGTCGAAATCGTAGCGTTCGCGGCGCAGTTTCTCCGCCCAGTAGCCCATCTCCCACGGCTCGAGCGGGCCGGCGGGCTGGCCGGTCTTTGCGGCCTTGAAACTCTCGAGCTCGGCGCACTCCTTCGCAAACGCCTCCCGCACGCGCCCGTGCATTTCCTCGACGAAGCGCAGCGCGCTGGCGCCGTCGCGCGCCATGCGCCGCTCCAGCACGAGGTCGGCGAAGCTCGGCTTGCCCAACAGGTCCGCGCGCTCGCGGCGCAACTCGAGGATGCGCGTGATGAGCGGGGTGTTTTCCCACGGCTCCTTCGAGCCGATCGAGATGCCGCCCTCCCACATCCGGCGGCGCAGGGCATCGTCGTCGAGGTAGGTCATGAACGGTTCGAGCGACGGCTGGTGCTGCGTGAACCGCCACTGCGGCTTCTCCTCGGCGCCGTGGCCTTTGGAGAGCGCGTTGCGGCGCGCGGCCTCCTTCGCATTGGCGGGCAGACCGGCGAGGCGGGCCTCGTCGTCGATGATCAGTTCCCAGGCGTTGGTCGAATCGAGGGTGTTTTCCGAATACTTCTGGGTGAGGGTCGAAAGCTCCTTCTGGACTTCCTCCAGGCGCTGTTTCTTGTCCGCGGGAAGATCCGCGCCGTGCTGACGGAAATCACGCATCGTCTCGTCGAAAAACCGTCGCCGCACACCCGCGAGCTGTTCCGCCTCGGGCCGGGCGGCGAATGCCTTCAAGGCCGTCCACAAAACCGGATTGAGCGGGATGCGCGAAAAGAACTCGCTCACGCGCGGGAGCATCCGGTTGTGCGCCTCGCGCAGCGCCGGCGAATCGCAGACCGACGTGAGATGCGAGACGGCGCCCCACGCGCGGCTGAGTTCCTCGGTCGCGCTTTCGAGGGCGAGGAACGTGTTCTCAAACGTGACCGCGCCCGGCTCGAGGCTACCGATGGCGTCGATGCGATCCTGGGCGCGGCTCAAGGCGAGTTCGATGTCCGGCTCGACGTGTTCCGGCGTGAGCTGCGACCAGCGGACGAGGAAGTCGTTCTGGAGAAACGGGTATTCAGTCATGAGGTGATGGTAGCGAGTAGTGAGCAGTGACTAGCGAGCAGAGAATAGCGTGGCGCGCGCTGCGCAAGGTTGTCCGGATGAGACCTGCCGGACGGATGCAGCAGGCGGACCGAGACTGCAGGCTCGCTCCGGAGGGCGCATCAGGAGATGCGCCCTCTGGAGCGCCAGCGAGCTGGCGGCCTACGGTTGAGTTCGGCGGACGAATCGCAGCCAGGAGTGCCTGCGCCCCCCTCGAAGAAACCGAGTCGCGATCCCTTCGTTGCCAGAAAGAATCCGCCCTGACTGCTCGCTTCTCGCTCCACCGTTTCTACTGGTTTCGCCCGGCAGGGTTTGGCAAGTTCGCCGACTCTGCCACCGAGATCGCCCCCGATGCCGTTTGAACCGAAGCACAGGTCCGCCCTGCCCCTTCCCGTGAAGGGCAAGCTCCCGTATTTCAACCGGGAGTTGAGCTGGCTCGCCTTCAACCGCCGCGTTCTCGACATGGCGCGCTCCCCGCGCATGCTGCTGCTCGAGCGCCTGAAGTTCCTCGCCATCGTCAGCTCGAATCTCGACGAGTTTTTCGAGATCCGGGTGGCCGGCTTGATCCAGCAGGTGGAGTCCGACCTCCACGAGGCGACGCTCGACGGCCTCAACGCGCAGGAGCAACTGCGCCGCATCCATTCCGTCGTCGCCTCGCTCGTGGACGACCAATACCGCTGCTGGTCGGGCGAGATCGTGCCGCGGCTGCGCAGGGAAGGGATTCATTTCAAGAACGGCTCCGACCTCACGCCCCGCGAACTGGCGTGGGCGCGCCAGTATTTCGACGCGGAGGTTTTCCCCCTGCTCACGCCGCTCGCGATCGATCCCTCGCATCCGTTTCCGCACATCGGAAATAAAACGCTGAACATCGTCGTCGCCGTCGATTACCCGGACACGCCGGAGGTCGAGTCGCTGCTCGCCATCGTCCCCGTGCCGCGGGCGCTGCCGCGCGTCGTCACGATCTCCGAGACGGCGGACGGCGGGCGCGTGCTCATTTTCATCGGCGAGATCGTGAAGCTGTGCGTCGGCCGGCTCTTCCCCGGCTGCCACGTCTCGAACGCGAAGCTGTTTCGCATCACGCGCAACAGCGACCTCTACATCGACGAGGAGGAGGTCGAAAACCTGCTCAAGAAAATCGAGCAGGAACTGCGCAACCTTCGCCGCGGCGCCGCCGTCCGCCTCGAGATCGAAGACGGGGTCGACGAGCGCGTCTTCAAGGCCCTCCTCGATCACCTCGACCTGGCGAACGAATACGTCTTCCGCATCGACGGGCCGATCAACCTCATGCGGTTGATGCCCGCCTACGACGCCATCGACCGGCCCGACCTGAAGTTCCCCCCCTTCGAGCCCCGGCCGCTGCCTCCCGCGAGCGATCCGGGCCTGACGATCTTCGAGCGCATCGCCGGCGGCGACATCCTCCTGCTGCACCCCTACGACTCGTTCGATCCCGTCGTCGAATTCGTCTCGCGCGCCGCCTCGGATCCGAAGGTCCACGCGATCAAGCAAACCCTCTACCGCACGAGCGGAGACTCGCCCATCGTGAAGGCGCTCATCGAGGCCTCGCAAAAGGGCAAGCAGGTGACCGCGCTGATCGAGCTGCAGGCGCGGTTCGACGAGGCGAACAACATCCAGTGGGCGCGCCAGATGGAGCAGGCCGGCGTCCACGTCGTCTATGGCATCGTCGGCCTGAAGATCCACGCCAAGTGCTCGCTCGTCGTCCGGCGCGAGACCGGCGGCCTCCGGCACTACGCGCACATCGGCACGGGAAACTACAACCCGAAAACCGCGCGGCTCTACACCGATTTCAGCCTCTTCACCGCGCAGCGCGACATCACCCGCGAGGTCGCGTTTCTCTTCAACACCATCACCGGTTTCGGGCGGCCCTACCCGTTCAAGCGCCTCCTCGTCGCGCCCTTCAACCTGCAAACCGGGCTCCTCACGCGCATCTCCCGGGAAATCCAGCACGCCCGCGCCGGCCGTCCCGCCCGGATCGTCGCGCAGCTCAACAGCCTGATCGACAAATCCCTCATCGACAGCTTCTACGCCGCCAGTTGCGCCGGCGTGCGGATCGACCTCGTCGTGCGCGGCATCTGCGGCCTCGTCCCCGGCGCGCCCGGCATCTCGGAAAACATCCACGTGCGCAGCATCGTCGGCCGTTTCCTCGAGCACGCCCGCGTCTTCTACTTTGCCAACGGCGGAAAACCACGGGTTTACCTCGGCAGCGCCGACCTCATGCCGCGCAACCTCTATCGCCGGATCGAGCTGCTCGTCCCGATCGACGACGCGCGGCTTCGCGCCCGGATCATCGAGCACTATCTCCCCACCCTCCTCGCCGACACCGAGGGCGCGCGCGTCCTGCATCGCAACGGCGCCTACCGCCCCGTCGCCCGGAAACCATCCAACGACGGCCGTTCCGCCCAGACCGCCTTCCTGACCGACGGATTCTGATCTCCGCCTTTCGGCTCGGGACTTTCGGCCTTCGGGCCCGCTCCGCGCTCCGAGGCATCCTCGATTCCATCCAGGCGATCCCCGGCGGCGGGCGGGGCATCCATCCCATCGGGAGGGTTGACTTCAGGCGCCGAACGGGGCCGGATCGGCGGCGCGCCCTCTTGGTTCACCGATTTTTCTGTTTTAGTCCATGAACATAAAGCTACGTCTGGCAAGTTCATCGCTGCTCTTTATGGCCGTTTCCGCGGCCCCGTCCCCCGCCGCGCGCGTCGAACCGGACGCCTCCTTGGGCGCCCCGGCGCTCATGCTCTGGTACGAAACGCCCGCCGCCGCGTGGGTCGAGGCGCTGCCGGCGGGCAACGGCCGGCTGGCGGCCATGGTGTTTGGCGGGATCGACCGCGAGCGGATCGCGCTGAACGAGGACACGCTCACGTCCGGCGAGCCGCCGAGCGATCTGCGCTCGCTTGATATTGCGAAGAGCTACGATCATGTGCGCGCGCTGATCGCGGAGAACCGGACGGTCGAGGCGGACAACTTCATCAAGGCGAACTGGCTCGGGCGCAATCAGCCCTGTTACCAGCCGCTCGGCGATTTGTGGATGGAGATCGAGGGGCGCGGCGAAGCGACCGGCTATCGGCGCTGGCTCGATCTCGCGACGGCGACGACGGGCGTGTCCTATCAGCGCGATGGCGCGCGTTTTGCGCGCGAGGCGTTCGTCAGCGCCCCCGACCAGATCCTGGTCGTGCGCCTGCGGGCCGATCGAGCGGGGGCGATCAATCTGAAACTGACGTTTTCCTCGCCGCATCCCACGGCCGTGGTGTCGGTCGATGAAGGCGAACTGGCGATGCAAGGGCAGGTTCCCGGCTATGTTGGACGCAGGGATCTCGCGCTCGTCGAGCGCTGGGGCGATCAATGGAAATATCCCGAGGCATTCAACCCCGATGGATCGAGGAAGCCGCGCGCCGCGCAGGTGTTATATGGGGAAGCGATCGATCATCGCGGAACCTTCTTTGAATCGCGCGCGCGGGTGCGGACCGACGGCGTGGCGCGTCCCGATGGCGACTCGCTGAGGATCACGGGCGCCGGCGAGGTCATCGTCTTCCTTGCCGCGGCGAGCAGTTTCAACGGCGTCGACCGCAGCCCGAGCCGGGAAGGCGTCGATCCGGCAAAACGGAATCGCGCGACCCTGGCGGCCCTCGGCCGGAAATCATGGGACGCGCTGCGCTCCTCGCACGTCGTGGATTACCGCGCCTTGTTTGACCGCGTGTCCCTCGCCATGCGCGGCGACCCGGCGAAGGAGGCGCTGCCGACCGATGAAAGGATCCTCGCGTTTCAAGACTCCGGAGACCCCGCGCTGGCGGCGCTTCTCTTCCAGTTTGGCCGCTATCTCATGATCGCCGGCTCGCGCGACGGAACGCAGCCGCTCAATCTGCAAGGAAAATGGAACGAGCGCGTGATTCCGCCGTGGGCCTCCGGCTATACGCTGAATATCAACACGGAGATGAACTATTGGCCGGCGGAAACGACCAACCTCGCGGAGCTGCACCGCCCGCTTTTCCAAATGGCGCGCGAACTCGCGGCGAACGGGGCGGGCACGGCGAAGACGATGTATGGCCGGCGGGGATGGGTGGCGCATCACAACACCTCGCTGTGGCGCGACACATTTCCGATCGATGGCTGGGCGCACACTTCGATCTGGAACATGGCGGCGGGATGGCTGTGCAGTCATCTATGGGAACACTGGCTGTTCAGCGGCGATCGCGCGTTCCTGCGCGACGAGGCCTATCCGTTGATGAAAGGCGCGGCCAGGTTTGCCTCCGATTGGCTGGTCGAAGCCGGCGACGGCGCGCTGGTGACGCCGGTGAGCACGTCGCCGGAGAACAAGTTTCTGACCTCAACGGGCGAACGCGGGGCGGTGAGCGAAGGGGCCACGATGGACCTCGCGATCATCCGGGAGCTGTTCTCGCGCACGGCGGAAGCGGCGGATTTGCTCGGGCGGGACGCGGACTTCGCGAGGCATTTGCGCGATCAACTGGCGCGCATCGCGCCCTATCGCATCGGCGCCCGCGGGCAGTTGCAGGAATGGCGGGAGGATTACGTGGAAAACGATCCGAAGCACCGGCACCTGTCGCATCTCTATGGGTTTCATCCGGGCAATCAGATCAACCCCGACACAACGCCGGAACTGTTCCGCGCGGTCGCGCGAAGCCTGGAGTTGCGCGGCGACGAAGCGACCGGCTGGTCGATGGGCTGGAAGGTGAATTTCTGGGCGCGCATGCAGGATGGCGATCATGCCTATAAGATCATCCGCAATTTCTTTCATCTCGTGGACTCGACCGAGATCGGGATGACCGGCGGCGGGCTCTATCGCAACTTGTTCGACGCGCATCCACCGTTTCAAATCGACGGGAACCTGGGCTATGCCGCGGGTGTGGCGGAGATGCTGATGCAGAGCCACGCGGGGCTCGTGCAGTTGTTGCCGGCCCTGCCGTCCGCCTGGCCGGATGGATCGGTCAAGGGGCTGCGCGCGCGCGGAGGCTTCGAGGTGGATCTGGCGTGGGCCGGCGGCCAGCTCACGAAGGCGACGATCCGCTCGAAGCTGGGCGGTGTCCTTCGATTGCGCACGCCGGTGGAAGTGATGATCCGCGGGGCGACCGCGCGCGACGCGCGCGGGGACAATCCGAATCCATTCTTCAACCTCGCTCCAGCCGGCCGGCCGCAAATCGCGGACGGAGCCCGGTTGCCGGAGCCAGCCCTCGCCGCGACGAAGACCATCGACCTGGAGACGACGCCGGGCGGAATCTACGAGCTGATCGCGAGCCGTTAGCTCTACTTTGTCGGGAATTGGGTGGTGGCCACGAAAGGGCGGGAAAAGCGCCAAAACAAGCCCCACTATTTGCGCCTTCTTTTGGCTACGGCTCGATCCTGACGAAGCAGAGTTGGCTCGGGAAGAAGCGCCAGCGCCTGACTGACTCCGGCGCGTCGTGGACCAAAATAAAGCGATCGGGCGCATATTGCGCTTCCATTTCCGTTCATGAACAATCTAAGTAGTTCACGAGTCCAAGCATCCTCCATTCCATTCTGACGAGCCATCCCTGTCCGCCATCGTCCCGGTGACGCGGCGGGAGAATCGCTCGAATTGCGACCATGCCCTCCGCCTCCGAACACACCCCCACCAAAAAGGACAAAACCATGGTGCTGCTGGCCGCGTTTCTCGGCTGGATGTTCGATGGCCTCGAGATGGGGATTTTTCCCCTGGTCGCGCGACCGGCTCTACAGGAAATGCAGGCGACCGCGGGCGCGATCGACGATCGATTCATCGGCCACTGGATGGGGATCGTCACGGCGACATTCCTCCTCGGCGCGGCGGCGGGCGGGCTCGTTTTCGGATGGCTGGGCGACAAGATCGGCCGGGTTCGCGCGATGAGCCTGGCGATCCTTTGCTATTCGTTGTTCACCGGCATGGTTTGTTTCGCGCAGGAGCCGTGGCATCTCGCGGCATTTCGTTTTATTGCCGCGCTCGGCATGGGCGGGGAGTGGGCGCTGGGAGTGGCGCTCGTGATGGAGGTGTGGCCGGAAAAGAACCGCCCCATGCTCGCCGGGATCATTGGCGCGTCGGCCAATATAGGGTTCGCCCTGATCGCGGTCGTCGGCATGTCCTTTGCGGTCACGCAGGACACCTGGCGCTACGTGGTGCTGGTCGGCGCGGTCCCGGCGGGGCTGACCTTTGTGGTGCGTTTGTTTGTGCCGGAGTCCGCCCGGTGGAAGGTTTCGGCGGCGGAAAAGCCGACGCAGCCGATTCGTGAAATCTTCTCCAACTCGAGCCTGCTCAAGCCGGTGTTCCTCGCGATCCTGATCGCTTCGGTGGCGCTGATCGGCACGTGGGGCTCGGTGCAATGGCTGCCATTGTGGGCCGATCAAATGGCCGGAGTGGACATGCCGAAGGCGAAGGCATGCACGCAGGCCCTCTCCGCGGCCGGCTCCGTGTTCGGGTGTCTCCTCGGCGCATGGCTGGGCGGGGCGACCGGCCGTCGTCCCGCGTACTTTATTTTGTGCTTCGGCTCGCTCGCGAGCTGCTTCTGGCTGTTCCGCGGGATCGACGCCTATGGGGCGCCCTTCCTCACCGCGACATTTGTGGTCGGCGCGGTGACGGCGTCGTTTTACGGCTGGCTGCCGCTCTATCTGCCGGAGTTGTTTCCCACCCGGGTGCGGGCGACGGCGCAGGGGCTGGCGTTCAACGCGGGGCGGATTCTTGCCGCGGCGGGCGCGATCTACATGGGCGCGCTGATGCAATCGTTCGATGGCAGCTACGCCAGGGCGGGCGGTGTGATCACGCTTGTCTATATTGTCGGAATGATCGTGATCTGGCTCGCTCCGGAAACGAAAGGCAGGCCGCTTCCGGCTTAGCCCGGCCGATATTTATTCCCGATCCTTCCTGACCATGAGCAAAAACTATTCGATCACCCACCTCGACGACATCGCCCCGATCCGATGCCCCTGCGGCTTTTCCAAGCGGGCCTTCTCGACCCCCGACAACCAGGTGGCCACCCTTCATCTGGTGGACATCGAGGAGGACGCGAAAACGCACTACCACAAGAACCTCACCGAGATCTATCTGATCCTCGAAGGCGAGGGATTCATGGAGCTCGACGGAGAGCTTCATCCGGTGAAGCCGATGTCGGCCATCCTGATCAAGCCCGGCTGCCGGCACCGGGCGCTCGGAAAGCTCAGGATCGTCAATGTTCCGATTCCGGCCTTCGACCCGGCGGACGAATGGTTCGACTGATCGCCCCGCCGGCGGCGCCAGGGCCGGCCGGTTCGCCGCGCGACAATCTCATGCCGGTTTCATGAACTACGACGGTTTTGGTGGCAGAACGCACGGCTTTATGCCACCGCTATGACCATGGCAGCAAAAGCGGCTCGGAACATCAAGCCCCCCCCCACGGTGCGTGATATTGCGCGCCTCGCCGGCGTTGCGGTCGGCTCGGTCTCGCGCGCCCTCAACGGGCATCCCGATCTCAACGCGGATCTCAGGGAGCGGATTCTGAGCGCGACCCGGGAGCTGGACTACAAGCCCTTGCGCAGGCGGCGCTCGGGCCCGAACGGGAGAAACGCCCGCTCGGGCGAGGGCGGAAAGATCGGGCTCATCTGCTTCGGAATGGAGGACACGCTGGTCCAGTTGCCCGTGGTCAGCTCCGCCGTGCATGCGATCGAGGAGGCGGCTTCCTTGAGCGGGGGCACGTTGATGTTTGCAAACATCCCCCGGGGAGACCGCCTGCCCGCCTTCCTTTCGGAAAAGCTGGTGTCCGGCGTGATTCTCAAGGGCCCCAACATGGGATTGCTTCCGCCGGAATCCGAGAGCGAGCTGCTGAGGGCGATCTATCGGCTTCCGCACGTCTGGCTGCTCGGACAACTGCCCAATGCCCACGGCGATCATTGCAACTTCGATCACGAGATCGCCGGCCGGCTCGCGGTGGATCACCTGCGGGAGAAGGGGCATCAGCACGTGGCATTCCTCAATCCCAAACCCGGCCATGCGCAATTCGAGCCGCTCAAGTCGGCCTTCATGTATTCGGCCGGGCTGGCGGGGATGAAAGTCGATGTGTTCGAGCCGGCGGCCGATCAGGCCATCAAGTGGCCGCTCCCGGCCATATCGACGCAGGCGAAAGTGGATGCCCTGGCCCGGGAATGGGCCCGGGCGCGCCCCAGGCAGCGGGCCACCGCCATTGCGGTCGGGGCGGATTCCGCGGCGGTCCAGTTGTATTCCGCGCTGGGGAAGATCGGCGTTCGTCCGGGCAGGGACGTCGGGATCGTCTCCTGCAACGACGAGCAGTCACTGATCATGAGCCTCGATCCAGGGCTCACGACGATCAACGTGGGCGCCGAAATGGTGGGAAGAAACGCCGTGGCGCGGCTCGCCTGGCGGCTGGCGCATGGAAACGCGGACAGACCCGCGCGCATCCTCGTCGAGCCGAAGCTGACCGTTCGCGACTCCGTTCCCACCCGCTGAATCTGAGTTCATATAAGTTCACCCCGCCGCGGACGCGGGATCGCCAGGCGCGTTTCTCCTCGCAGAAGGCGCTTTTCTCCGTTCCGGCGGCGATCGCCGTTTGACACGTGTTCGAGCGCTTCCCACTTTGTTCACATCTGGTTCATGAATGAAGTTCATGAATTGGTCTTGGCCGCCCGTTCGCCCCATTGCGCCCCGCCCCCCAAACACAACTTCCCTCGCAATGATAAAACCGCTTTCCACTCCCGCCCGTTACGCCGTTCTCGTGGCGGCGTTCTGCAGCCTGCTTTTCGACGGCTTCGAGCTGGGCCTGATGCCCCTGGCGTCCCTTTCCGTCACGCAGGATCTTCTTGGCGCTGACTATACGGCGACCGCGGGAGGCGACTGGTTCGCCTACTATACGGCCGCGCTCATGCTGGGCGCGGCGATCGGCGGGATCGTGCTGGGAAGCCTCGGAGACCTCATTGGCCGCACCCGCGCGATGGCGGTGAGCATCCTCTTCTATTCCATCTTCGCCGGGCTGGGCGCATACGTGCGCACGCAGGAGCAGATGCTCGCCCTCCGTTTCCTCGTCGGCCTGGGAGTGGGAGGCGTCTGGCCCAACGCCGTGTCCCTCGTCTCCGAGTGCTGGCCGGACAAGGCCAAGCCGCTGGTCGCGGGCCTGATGGGAGCGGCGATCAACACCGGAATCCTGCTGCTCTCGCAGATCGCAAAAGGCTGGCAGGTCACGCCCGAATCGTGGCGGTGGCTGTTTCATATCGCGCTCGCCCCGGCCGCGCTCGGACTGTTCTGCCTGGTTCTCCTTCCCGAGTCTCCGGCCTGGCTGGCGACACGGCGGCAGGGGACGACGAAAAAGAAGCGCGCGACTCCGTTGAAGGATCTTTTCCAGCCGCCGCTGATACGCGTCACGCTGACCGGAATCATGCTCGGCTCGGTCCCGCTGGTCGGCGCCTGGGCGGCGAGCAAGTGGATGGTTCCGTGGGCCGACAAGATCGGCGGCGCCACCCATGTCGGCTACAAGGCGATGACCCTGGGCTGGTGGGCGGTCGGCGCAATCCTCGGAAGCATAGCCGGCGCTTATATCGCGGGCAGGCTGGGCCGGCGGCGGTCCTATTTTCTGATCAGCATCGGCGCCTTCCTCCTCACTGTCGCCATGTTTCAGCTCACCGCGCCCCTGCGCCCCTCCTTCTTCCCGATCGTCCTTGCGCAGGGTTTTGTCGCGACTCTGTTCTTCGGCTGGCTGCCGCTCTACCTGCCGTTATTGTTTCCGACGCATGTCCGGGCCGCCGGGAGCGGGATGTCCTACAACGTGGGAAGATTCGCGACGGCCGCCGGCGTGCTCGCGGCCGGCGGGATCTTTCATCTCCTCGGCGGAAGTTATCCCGCGGTGGGATCGGCCGCGGCCTTTATTTATGCGTTGGGGATTCTGGTGATCTGGTTTGTTCCCGACAGCGTTGGGCCGCCCGAGTCCCGGTAGGCCCGGCACGGGTGGTGGGCGCGGGCGTCCCTGCCCGCGAAGGCTCTCACGCGCGCAGGGACGCGCACGATCACCACAGCGGAAGATGTCGCCCCCAGCGAAAGCGAATCGTCTTCTCAGGGATTGTCCGGACGACTGGATTGCCGGGCTCGGCCGGGATCGAAATCGGGGTTTATCCGTGGAAGCTGGGCTCCGACGGCGGCAAGTCGTTCCGCGAGTTCGGCGTGAAGCTGTTGCGCGCGTTCCGGGTGCGAATCGGCGAGATTGGCGGTCTCGCCTGGATCGGTCCCGAGATTGAAAAGCTCAGCCCGCGAGCCTTCTCCCGTGAGTTCGGCCTCGTAATGGCAAAGGTATTTCCAGTCGCCGGAACGGATGGCGCTCGCGGGACCGTGGATGCCGGCGGTGTGATAGTGCGGATAGTGCCAGAACAGGGCGCGCGGCGACGGCGGCGCTTTGCCGCGCATCACGCCGAACAGGCTGATTCCGTCCCGGGCTTCGTCAGCGGGGGAAGGCGTGCCGGTGGCTTCGAGGATCGTCGGGAAAAGATCGACTGATGTTACCGGCAGCGCGGTCGCGCGGCCGGCGGGAATGGTTCCGCTCCAGCGCATGACGAGGGGCACACGCAGGCCTCCTTCATAGAGTTGGGCCTTGCCTCCTCGCAGGGGAGTCTGGCTGGCATCGTGAAGAGAGCCGCCATTGTCGGAGGCGAAAATCACCAGGGTGGTCCGGCTGAGCCCGAGACGATCGAGGCTCGCGAGCACATCGCCAACCGCGTCATCCAGTTGCTCCATCATCGCGGCGATGATCGCGTTGTTTTGCGGCAGGCCCGCGCCAGGCCGGTTTTTATATTTCTCGACCAGAGCCGCGGGCGCCATGACGGGCGAATGAACCGCGTTCGGGGCGAGGAAGAGGAAAAACGGTCGATCCTTATGTCGTTCGATAAAATCGAGCGCGCGGATCGTGATCGCCCTCACTCCGTGAGCGTCCGCTTCGGGATCGGCCCCTTTTTGAGGCTTGTGGGTGATGAAGGTTTCCGCGAATCCCTGCCGGTCAGGCCCCTCGGCAATGCTATAAGGGGGAGAGTACCCTTTCGCCAGATTCCATTTTCCGAAAAGGGCGGTCGCATAGCCGCGTTCGGCAAGCAATTCCGCGATGGTTTTCTCCTTCAACGGAAGAAACTTTCGCCACTTCGGCTGCAGCAGCCGGGCGTAGGGAAACGGATTTCCCGAAATGAAATCGGTGATATGGGTTCTCGCCGGCGATTTTCCGGTCATGACAGCCGCGCGCGTCGGTGAGCATACCGGGCTGGCGGCATAAGCGGTGGAGAACAGCAGTCCGTCTCGAGCCAGTTGATCGAGCGCGGGAGTGTGGGCGTAGGGATTGCCGTAGGCCCCGACCGGATTGATCCCGAGATCGTCGGCGAGTATCAGCACCACATTGGGCGGGCGGCCGGCGGCCGCGCTGGCGAAGACGCCGAGAGCCAGGGCCAGACCGATGCATGCGTTGCGCCCCACGGGACGTTCCTGGTTGGGTGAACCGCGAACGGCGGGTTTAGTTGCCCTGCGCGTAAGACTGGTAGTGCTCGGCGACGCGGGCGGACTTTTCGTCGCCGTGGTGAAAGAAGATTCGATATCGCAAGGTGAGCTGTCCGCCGTCCGGAATCGTGATGTCGCCCGCGTGGGGCTGGTCCTCGAGCTTCTCGAAGTCGTGCCTCCCGAACGGATTGGCGGCGAAGAGGCCGTAATCGCGCACGTGCCACCAGGTGGGGTGCGACGGATTGCCGGGATGATCGAAGATCGCTATGCCAATCTCGCGGCCGTCGGCCGTGCCGGAGTAGTCGCACCAGGGAGCCCGCCTGCCCCATGCGCCGTTGTCGCGGTCTCCGCGGGCATTGACAATATTTCCCGTGCCGCGGTGTTTGCTTTTCCCTTTGCCGAGGGAGACGCGGATCTGCTCGTTCACGCGCACGCCGAGGGCGCCTTCCTCGGTGTCCCCGAGAACGACCTGGCCATGGGAGGCGATGAGCGTGATCTCGCAATCGAGGAGGTAGCCGTCGGGAACGCGTTGAAACCGATAGGTGGTTTCATCGGCGCAGATCACCTCGTCGTCGCCGGAGATCCATTGGTTGCGCACGCGAAGAAGTCCGCTCGCGCCGTCGCGCTGCTCGAGGATGCGCTCATGCGCGATGCGGCCGGTCTTCTTGTCGGGCAGCTCGCGCCAGAAGTCGTGCCCGTTGACCAGGCCGTGGGCAAACCAGACCGAGCGGTGCCAGTCGTGGTCGTGCACCTCCCCGGGCGCCTTCTTCATCGGCCAATGACGCGTGTAGGCGGCGCCGTCGCTGTCCAATATTGGATATAGACACGGCTTGGGCGCGTCGCGGAAACGATATTCAGTGAATAAACTGCCGTCGATCTCGACGCGCACACGGTCATCGAGGCGCGTGAGCTTGACCGGCGGGGTCGCCGGCGCGGCGCACGCGGTCAGGCTCGCGGAGAGCATCGCGCCCGCGAGCGCGAAGGTCCGAAGTGAACGGAGGGCCGGAACGGTGAGTGAAATCATAGCCGGAAGAGTTTGCGGGCGTTCTGAGCGAATATTTTTTGTTCGGAATCGGCGGAAAGCCCGGCCGCCTGCACGGTCTCGACGATCAGCGTGGGATCGACCCACGGGTGGTCGCTGGAATAGATCAAGCGCTCCGAACCGATGAAGTCGTGCGCGAACTTCACGGCGATGGGCAGCGGCGAAACCACGTCCATCCAGATCCCCTTGAGGTATTCGCTCGGAAGCCGCGTGAGGTTGCGCGGCCCGCGCTTGAGCACACCGACCTGATGATCGAGGCGCCCGACGATATAGGGAAGCGTGCCGCCGAGGTGGGGGCAGACCAGTTTGAGCCTGGGGAACTCATCGAGGATTCCCGACATGAGGAGGCGGGTGATCGCGATGGTGTTGTCGAACATGTTTCCGAGCGTGCTCGTCAGCTCGTAATCCTTGACCAGATCCGTGGTGACCGGCTTCGCGGGATGAAGGAGGACGGGGATGTCGAGCTCCACCGCGCGCGCGAAGAGCGGGCGAAACTCGGGCTCGTCGGAGAACCTGCCCGCGAGGTTGGTATAGAGCAGAATGCCCCTCATGTCGTATTGCCGCACGCAACGATCCAGCTCGAGCAGGGAGGCGCGCATGTCCTGCAGCGGCAGCACGCAAATCCCGAAGAAGCGGTCCGGGTGCTTGCGCACGGTTTCGCCGACGAAGTCGTTATAGAGTTGGGCGATGAAGGGGCCGTCCGCGCCGAACCACTCGGGGCCCGGATCGTTGATGCTGAGCGCGGTGCGCGTGATGCCGGCGGCATCCATCGCCGCCAGCTTCGCATCGACATCGGTGTAGTGCGCCGGAACCTTTCGCAGCCAGTCCCCCATCCGCAAAATGCGCACGCCGTCGACGGTGTAGACGCGGGGCTCCGTATTTCGCTTCTCCATCAGCGCGATCGCCTCCGGACAAAACAAATGGCTCTGGCAGTCGATCCGTTCGTCGGGAAGGGAGGACGGCGTGGCCGGTTGCGAGGCGCTGGACAGATTTACACCGAGAGCGGACATGGTGGCGGAGGCAAGAGAGGTGCGGGCAATGAATTCGCGGCGGTTGATGGGATTGAGCGAGGGACTCACGAGAGTGTTTGATATAACGAAGGGAAAAGGAGATCGCGCGCGACGGTCACTCCTTGGGCGGCCCCTCGGAGGGAAGGGTTTTTTCGAGCGCCCGGGAGCGTTGCGCGAGAAGCCACGCGACGAGGTCGGCCATTTGCTGCGGACTGAACACATGTCCGAACGGAGGCATGATGGATGTGTGCAGGCTTTCGCGGTGGGTGATCGATGCCTTCTCGATGCTCACGGAACTCCCGTCCATCTGGGCGAGGGTCAGCATGCGGTTGGTTTCCTCCTTGAAGATGCCGGCGTGGGATTTCCCGTCGTCGGTGGAAACGGAGAGAAGCGCGAAGCCCTCGGCGATCGTCGCGCTCGGATCGAGCATGGACTGGATGATGTGCGACGCGTCGGCCTTGTCGCCCATGACCGTCAGATCCGGGCCGTAGGTTTGACCCTCGCTCCCCACGCGGTGGCAACTGAAACAGCCGGCGGCTGAAAAGACCCGCTTGCCCATTTTCTCGTCGCCGCGGTCGACCAGGGCGAGGACTTCATCCATGGCAAGGGCGGTCGCCTGTGGCTGAAGCGCGACGGGAGGCAGCTCCTCGGTCGCCGCGCGCAGCGTCCAGGTTGCGGTCACGGTCGGGCCCACTTTCTGGTAGGCGCGCTTTTTCGAATCGGTCGACGTGGGGACGTAGAGCGCGACTTTGATCGTGGTTGTTTCGTCGATCTGAATATTCGCGCTTTCACGGGCGCGGGTTTCAGGATCGGGCGGCAGCGGCTCGGAGCCGTCGGTGGTCCAGCGCACCGCGCCCGGTTTGATCCCCGCGAGCAGCTCCACTTTGATTTTGCCGGAAAACTCCCCGGGAGTCGGATTCATCACGATCATCGGATTGCCCGAGAGGCGCGCGATCCATTGCGCGGCGAGTTCCGAGACGGCGGCGTCGGAATCGCCGACGAATGTATTAACGACCTCGCGGGTGAGCGCGTCGTTTTCAAGGAGCGCGAGGAGCGCGGCCCGGCGCACGCCTCCACGGGGATCGGACAGGAGAGGTTCCAGATCCTCGTTGCCGGCGAGTTCGCGCAACGCCTGCCAGGTCGCGTAAAAGGTGATCCGGTCCGTCTCGGTCGACGCAAGCGCGAGAAGGGCCGGGACCAGCTTCGTCTGCCGGGCCTGGCCGATCGCTTGCACGGCGGCAAAGCGCACGCGGGGCTCCGGATCCTTCAAGGCATCGACGACGAAGGCGGGCAGAGCCGCGTCGGGCTGGAACTCTCTGATGCGATGGCCGGCGATGCGGATGGATTGAATCCGGGCGTTCTGCGACAGGGTGAATCCGCGCTTCGCGAACCAATCGTCGATGGAACGATCGTCGGGCGTGATCAGGCCAAGGGTCCACAAGGCCCACGTCGCCTGAGCGGTCGGAGGATTTCCCCGCTCGACCAGTTCGGTCAGCGCGGGAACCACGCTGGCGCCCCGGCGCACGAGCTCCGCCTGGGCGTCCGTGCTCCACACCGGGAGCGTGCCGCCCAGGTCTTCCATCAACTCGGCCGTGGTCCAGGCGCCTGGCGCTTTCGCGCGCTTCGATATATCCCAGTTTGCGGGCGGCGCGTCCGGCCAGGAGATGCGAAACACCCGGCCTTCGTTGACCTGCTCGCCATCCTTGAAGACTGCGCCATAGGACCTGCCCCAGCCCGTCACATAGAGCGCGCCATCCGGGCCGGTTGTTATATCGACGGGCTGGAAAAGCGCCGAGCGCCCGAGCGCGAACTCCTGCCATTTGCCGCCCTCCGGCTTGATCAGCGCGCCGTCCCAGGTGGGACGATAAACGAATGTGGTTTTGCGCAGCCAGTCATTGATGAACCAGGAGCCTCGATACTCGGGAGGAAGTTGCGGGGAATCGTAATAGACAATGCCGGTGCCCGAGCCGACGAAGACCGGGCCGCTGATCGGCGCGGTGGGCAGGTGGTCGAGACCCGTCCAATGGGCGCTCCAGCTATGGCCCCAGCCGAAGTGCGCGCCGAAGAACGGCATGATGATCCGGTCGCCTTCAAACTGGTCGTTGTCGGTGCCGAGCCAGTCGAACGCGCTGTCGAAGCCGATATCCCAGACGTTGCGCGTGCCTCGCGAAACGATTTCCAGGTTGGCCCCCATGTCATCGGCGCGCAGCACGCCGCCTTCGCGTCCCCAGTTGTCCTTGGGATCCTGGTAGGTGTGCTTGTATTCGCCCTTCTTGAAAACCTGGGGAGGAGGAAAGTCGGGCGTGCCGGCCGGAGCCCGCACGTCCCACAAATCGCGAAACGGCTTCGGCGCGACGCGGTCGGGCGGCTGGGTCAACCCTTTCGACGTGCCGGCGGTCAGGTAGAGCTTTCCATCGGGCGCCCAGTTCAACCCGTGCACCGCGTGCTCGAGATTGCCGAGATCGGTATAGACACGAATATATTCATCCGCCTCGTCGTCCCCGTCCAGATCGCGCGCAATCGTGAGATCGGGCGAGTTCGCGATCCAAAGGTCGCGCCCGTGCCACGCGAGGCCTTGTATGCAGTTGAGCCCCGTGGCGAAGGTCTTGGTGGATTCCGCGATGCCGTCCCCGTCCGCGTCGATCAATATCAAGACGCTGTCGGGCGGAGTGTCCGGCTTGGGGCTGCGGTATTGGGGGCCCTGGCCGACGAAGAGCCGGCCGCGGGCGTCGAAGGCCATGGCGCAGGGATTGCGCACGAGCGGATCGCGAGCGTAAAGCTCCGCGCGAAGAGGCTCGGGCACGACCGGCAGGAGCGAGCTGTCCGGCGCCTGCGGCGCCGCGCCGGCGAAGGCAGGCGGGCTCAACAGCGCCACGATGAGCGCGGAAATGACGAGTCGCACGAGACAGGAGGGTTGAAAGAGGAGCTTCGGAAAGTGGCGGCGGAAATGCGGGCGCAAGAGAGAACCGGGACCGGCGCGGCGCGGCCGTGGAATCACGGACCGGCCTTGACCGGCTGGCGGGCAGAAAGGACGTGGAGGATGGCGCTGTTGTCCAATCCTCCGAGGCCTTCGGATTCGGCGCACTCGAGAATGTCGCGATGGGCGCGGCTCAACGGCATCGGCAAACCGGCGGCGTGCCCCGCTTCGAGGATGAGACGGACATCCCTCAAGTGCTGCGACAGGCGGGCGTCGGGCGAGAAGTCCTTGTGCACCATCTTGTCGCCCTTCACATCCATCGCGCGGGAAAAGGCCGGGCTGCGGCGCATGATCTCGAGGGCAAGGGCGGGGTCGAGGGAAAGGCCTTCGGCAAAGGCGAGCCCCTCCGCGAGCACGGCGCGGTTGAGGCCGAGCACGAGATTGGTGATGAGCTTCATCTTGGCGCCGGTCCCGCTCGCGCCGGTATGAAAGGTGACATCCGCGAGCAGGGCGAAGATGTCCTGGCAGGCTTCGAACTTTGCCTTGTCGCCGCCCACCATCAGGGTCGCCGATCCATCGCGCACCTGTTTGCTGCTGCCCGAGATCGTCGCGTCGAGGTAGTCGATTCCCTGTTCCTTCAGCGAAGCGGCGAGCCTCTCCGAACTGGCCGGATCCCCGGTCGTCGTGTCGATGATGGTGAGCCCGGGACGAAGGCTCGCGGCATGCCGTTCGAAAACGGCCGCGACCTCCCCAAGGCCCGGCAGGCTGAACAGGAAACGATCGCAGGTGGCGAACACTTGCGCGGAGCTGGCGGCAGCCTGGCCGTTCATCCGCGCGAACCCGGCAAGCCGGTCAGGATCGATGTCGTAGCCGACGACGGTCTTGCCGCCGTCGAGGATTCGCCGGGCGAGCGCGGACCCGACCAGGCCGAGGCCGACAATGCCGATGCGGTCCGGAGGAGCGCCGGGGGAGGAAGAAGACGGGATCATGCGGGGAAATGAAGCGAGCCGGAGGTGTTGGGCGCCTCCGGCCTGCGGGGATCGGAATTAGAATTCTCCTTTGATGCCCGCGGTGACGCGCATGCCGTAGACTTGCGTGTTGCCCTGCAACTCGGGACGGCCCTTGTAGCGGGTGCGGGTGGAATTCGTCAGGTTGTTGATGTCCAGAAAAAGGGACGTCTTGCTGCGGGGAGGACTGTAGCTCAGGCTGAGATCGATGGCCGTGCGCTCGCCGTCATAAAACTGGCGCATCACATCGGCATTGTAGCCTTGCAGGCGCGGTCCGTTGAAGTTGACGGCAACGCGGCCGGTGAAGCCATATTTGATATAGCTGATGCCACCGTTGGCGGAGCGCTTCGTGAAGCCCTTGATCTCGTGGCGGATCTCGTCGAGGGATTCGTCGTAGGTGCCGCGCGAGTTGAGAAACGTCGCGTTGCCCCAGATGCCAAAGCCGTCAAACGGGCTGGGAAGGAAGGTGAGCTGCTGTTGGTAGCCCACCTCCAGGCCGTCGACGCGCGCCCAGCCGCCGTTCATCTTGGTTTTGAGCGGCCAGCCTTCAAACATGCCGTCGAAGCCGTTGTCAGGGCCGCTGCCAATCGTTTCCCAGTTGTCAAAGATGAATCCATCGATGTTTTTGCGGAACACCCCGACGGTCACGGAGCCGACGCCCTTCATGTAATATTCGGCGCTGAAATCGATGTTGTCCGAGAATTGCGGCTTGAGGTCCGGATTGTTGCGCTCGATGCGGGGAATCGGGTTGTCCGGGGTGCCGCCGTCGTCGTCGTCATCGTTCAGCTCGCGCACTTTGATTTGCGGGATCAGCTTCGTGAAGCTTGGGCGGCCAATGCTGGTCGAGAAGCTGCCGCGGAAGACGAGGTTCGAGGTCGCCGCATAACGGAAATGGAGGCCGGGAAAGTAATTGTGGTAACCACCCTTGATATGTTGAATCTCCTCGTAGCGGCGCGGGTCGTTTTCGCCATAGAACAGGTTCTCTTTGACACCGCTGCCGTACGTTTCGGTTTTC
Source organism: uncultured Opitutaceae bacterium (assembly GCA_964517665.1). Taxonomy (GTDB): domain Bacteria; phylum Verrucomicrobiota; class Verrucomicrobiia; order Opitutales; family Opitutaceae; genus Congregicoccus. Next base: position 20,310 of record CAZFCY010000044.1, read on the forward strand.
TCCAGACGCACGCCCGCCACGGTGGTGAGTCCGCCGGTTTTAATGGTGCCCATGAGGTAGGTCGCGTAGATGCGCTCGCCGGCGGTCCAGTCATCGCGGAGGCCGTCCTTGACGGATTCGCCGATATCCCGGCTGTAGAGGGCGTTGGGATCGCCGTCGTTGTTGGCGTAGACGTCGGCATCGATCTTTTGCAGATTCGGCCAGACCCAGGCCGGATAGCGGCCTTCGAGGGGGAAGTAGGTGTAGCCGTCGCCAACGTAGTTGTTCAGATGGGGATTGTTGACCGCATTGTGGTTGAACTTCCACCGGTCCTTCACGCGATCCTGGCTCTTTTCCTGATGGCGGTAGCGCAGGCCCGTCTTCAACTGGGTGGGAAAGCGCGTGTTGAAGTTGCGCTGGACGTTGATCTTGCCGGCGGTGACGTCATCCCACGCCTCATACTTCTGGTGATCGACAAACTCCAGGTTGGTGTTGCCGATCGAATAGTCGCTCATCGTGCCGCTGGTGTGCTCGATGGTCGGGAAGTAGATGTCGCGGGTGCGATCGATCCGGAAGCCGAGGTTCATGACCCGCATGCGCATGCTGCTGCGATCGTCGGTGCCATACGAGGTCGAGGTCGAGAGATCGTAGTCGATGTCCCAATCCTTGAACCCGGTGCGGCCGCCGAACTGGATCATGCCGGTTTCGACGGTGCGATTGCGATCCTCCAGCTCCATGTGGGCGCGCGCGGTGATATCGCGGACGCCGGGGGAAACATCGGCCACGACGTTGACCCCTTGCAGGCGCATCTTGTGCTGCGTCATGTCGTCGTTGAAATGGTTATACATCATGTTCACGAAGAGGATCGTGCTGGAGTTCAGCTTGAAGCTGATCTTGCCGCCGATGCCGAGGCGATCGAGGAGGATCTCGTCCTGGTGGGTGGTGAACTCGCTGTATTTAGGAAACGGCTGGGACATCGTGCCATTGTCCCAGCCGATGGTCAGCTGGTCGCGTGGCGAGAAGGTGCGATTGAAGCTGGCGTTAAAGGTGACCGCCCAGCGCTTGTCCTTGCCGAGAACATCCGAGTAATTGATGCTCGCGGATGGATGGACTTCGGCGCGCGCGAAGTCGAGAATCCCGCCGCCACCGCGACGGTCGCCGACGGACGGTTTGGCATAACGCTGGAGAAACGCGTTGGCGCCGATCGAGTAGCGGATGCGACGCCCGTCGGAATTGAAGCCGCTTTTGGTCCGGAGATTGATCTTGCCGCCGATGGAGTCGGCGTCGTGGTCGGGCGTCGGGGCCTTGATGACTTCGATGGATTCGATCGAGTTGGTGGAAACCTTGTCGAGCTCAAAGGCGCGACTGTCGCCGCGTGTGCTGGCGCCGGCCAGAAGGGTCCCGTCCACCGAGACCGAGTTGAGGTCGGCGGAGATGCCGCGCACGGTAACCTGATAAGCTTCGGCTTCATCGCGCTCGGGCGAGATGCCCGGGAGCTTCATGAGCAGGTTGGCAACATTGGTGTCCGCGACATTGCCGTAAGCGTCCGTCGAAACGATGTTGACTATATTGGGGGCGTTTTTCTGCTCGTTGATCGAAGCAGCCTGGCCCTCGCGCACCGAGGAGACCTGGAAGGCATCCAACGCATAAACATCGGAGCTGAGCTCGATCGTGACGCTGGCCTGCTCGTGGGCGCGGACGGTGACGGGAGCGCGGCCGGGGATGAGGCCGGTATATTCGACGACCAGCGTGCGATCGCCCGGCGGCACACGCGTGAAACGGAAGCTGCCGTCGGCTCCGGTCAGGGTGAAAAAACGGTCGGCGCCGTCGATGGCGACCGTGGCCCCTTGAAGGGGAGCCTCGGTGGCTTCGTTCAACACGCGGCCGGAAATGGCGCCGGTTGCTTCTGTCTGGGCCGGGGCCGTGACGGCCGCCCCAACAAAAAGGGAGATGACGCTCATCGCAGCCCGGGCGCGATGGCGGATGTGCAGGATCGATGGTGACGTGTTCATAGGGGTGCTGACACTCGAGCGGTTCGCAGAAAGTTCATGAACATAAGTTCGTGAACTGTATCATGTGTTCATGAGATGTTCATATCTGGCCCGACGTCAACCCATGATTTCAGACTTATTTCGACGCGGAACGGCCGGGCTCCGCGCCAGCCGGGCCTGCCATGAACTATTATGAACCACAACAACCGCCGCCCCCATCCCGGAAAACCCGGATG
>CAZFCY010000044.1:22525-30650 GCA_964517665.1 uncultured Opitutaceae bacterium
GGACGGAGCGTCCGGCCGGCGCGCAGATTGCGCAGGGTCGGTGGCGACATGTTCACGAGAGTCGAGGCGCTCGGACGAGTCGCGGAAAAGTTCATGAACACATGCCCAATAAACCGGATGGCATGTTCATGTTGACCCCGACGGCAACTCATGATTTCCGACTTAACCCGCCACAAGACGGCCGGGCGCCGCGTCTGCCGAACCCCGTATGAACTATTGTGAACTCACTCAACCGCCGCCCCACCCCGGACGCCCGCCCGGCCTGAATCCGAGGCTTGCCCGCTGCCCGCGAGGCGGATGGCATGAGCGCGCCGGCCTTCGGTCTTCGCGGCACGTCGCCGGCGCGCCGGGCGGCCGCGGTTTGATTGCGCCAAACGAATGGCCGGCGGTCGCGCGCCCGATTTCGCGCCTGTCCACCAGCCTCCCCACTCCATGAAAAAAAACTCCTCGTTTCCAGCGGTCGCGCTGGCCTGCGCGCTTGTGGCGTCCGCCCACGCGACCGTGACGTTCAAGAAAATCGTCCTCACCGACGAATACCTCGCCGACGGAATCAGCGCCGGCGACTTCAATCGGGACGGCCACAAGGACATCGTGGCCGGCCCGTATTGGTATGCCGGGCCGGATTTCAAGACCCGGCATGCCTTTTATCCGCCTTTGCCGCAGGACGTCGAAGCGACGCCGTCGAACAGCATGTTCTCCTTCGTGAGCGACTATAACGACGACGGCTGGGACGATATCCTGGTCCTCGGGCGGGTGCTGCACCACGAAGCCTTTTGGCACGAGAATCCGCGCGGCGCGGGCGGGGAATGGAAAAGGCACTTCGCAATGCACCGCGTGTATGGCGAGGCTCCACCGTTCGTGGACATCGACGGGGATGGCCGGCCGGAAGTCGTTACATTCTGGGAAAACCAGTGGGGCTGGCGCGCTCCCGACCCCGAGGATCCGACCAGGCCGTGGGTGTTCCATCCGATCACGGAGCCCGGGGAGTATCGCGAGTATTACCACGGCTCGGGAGTCGGCGACATCAATGGCGACGGTCGCCTGGACCTCGTGCTCAACGAAGGCTGGTGGGAACAGCCCGCCGAGAAAGGCCAATTGTGGAAATCGCATCCCGTGATCTTCAGCCAGGGGCGCGGCGGCGCGCAGATCCTCGTCTATGACATCGATGGCGACGGCGACAATGATGTCGTCACCGCGATCGACGCGCACGGATGGGGGCTTTCCTGGTTCGAGCAGGTCAAGCGGAACAAGGACAATATCGAGTTCGTCGAGCACCGCATGATGGGCGATCGCTCGGAAGAGGCGAAGTTCGGCGTCGCCTTCTCGCAACCGCACGCGCTTTGCCTCGGGGATCTCGACGGCGACGGGCTGATCGATGTGATCACCGGGAAGCGTCGCTGGGCGCACGGCCCGAAAGGGGACGTCGAGCCGATGGCGACGCCGGTGAATTACTGGTTCCGCTTGCAGCGCGATGGCAAGGGCAACGCTTCATTCACTCCCATCCTGATCGATGACGCATCCGCGCTGGGCACGCAGGTCGAGGCGATCGACGTCAATGGCGACGGGCTGCCGGATGTCCTGACCGCTTCGAAACTCGGCGCGTTCGTCTTTATCACGGAGAAAAAACAATGACTCCGCCCGCCCGGCGTGAACATCCGGGCGCTTTCAACCTCGCCACACTTTTCCCATGGTCGCCCTCTTCCCCCCGAAAGATCGCCTGCGCGCGCGCGTGGCTCATTGCGCGTTTGCGTTGATCCTGTGCTCGGCGAGCGTCGTCCACGCGGGCGAGCTGCGCATCGAGCGCACGCTCCTGCCCGACGCCGCCCCGAGTTCGTTCGCGGTCGGGTTTCCGAACGGTGTGAGCTTTTGCTACGATGTCGTGCGCGGCGGCGTGAGTTATATCTGGCAGGGAGGTTTCGTCGACCTCGCCCCGGTCCGGCCTGAAGCGGGAAAAGCGATCAGTCCGGTCAAGCTGCTGGGAAGCATCGTATATGGCGAATCCGCATATTCTCCCTTGCGGATGAGCGATCCCCAACGAGGCGCCGACATCGTCTTCAAGGGCTATCGCTTGAAGGCGGACGCGATCGTTTTCATCTACGAGATCGATCGACGCCGCGTCAGCGAGGAAATCCGCGCGACAGCGGATGGGGCCGGGCTGACGCGACGCTTCCGCATCGAGGGAGCCTCGCCCGGCGAGTCCTGGTGGTATATCCCCGGCGATACGACCGGTGGAAAATTAAGCGCTCCGGGCGCGGCGCGCGATGGCGACGGATTCCGGTTTGATGCCGGGCAGGATCTCCTCCTGGAAGTGCATTTCGAAAAGGCGGCGTCATGAGCAAACTCACCTCCTTCCTCTTCTTGTGCGGGCTCTCGCTGAGCGCGGGCGCAGGCGCCGCTTACCGGGTGGAAACCGTGGAGCTGCCCCCCGAATTGCGCGGCGGGATTTCGGGAGTCGCCTTCACGCCGAAGGGAACCCTCGTGCTGGCGACGCGCCATGGAGAGATCTGGATGCGCGAATCGGACGCGGCCGCGTGGCGGCGGTTTGCGCGCGGCCTCGATGAGCCGCTTGGCTTGATCGCGGAATCCGAGGACGTGGTTTACGTCTCGCACCGCCCCGAGTTGCTGCGGATCGCCGACACCGATGGAGATCGGAAAGCGGACACGTTCGATTCGCTGGGAGGCAAATGGGGGCAATCGAACAACTATCACGAATTCTTCTTTGGCCTCCGCCGTGATTCGGCGGGCAATTTCTACGGGGCGGTTTCGCTCGATTCGTCGAGCTCGAAGGAGCCGCCCGGCAAAACCCGCGGCGTGCGCAATGCCACTCCGGCGGCGAAGCCCTCCTTTCACGGTTCGGAAACGCCCTATCGCGGATGGGCGGTGAAGATCACGCCCTCTGGAGAGATGATGCCGTTTGCTTCCGGGCTGCGCCAGCCGAATGGCGTCGGCATGAGCCCGGAAGGGGAATTGTTCATGACCGACAATCAGGGTGACTATAAGCCTTCGTGCGGTCTGCTGCACATCGCGTATAACGATTTCCACGGCCACGCCGAAAGTTTGAAATGGGAGCCGGGATTTGTGACCGGTTCATTGACGCCGGAGAAACTGTGGCGCCGCTACAAGGCGCCCGCCGTGGTTTTTCCCCATGGCGCGCTGGGCGTGTCGGCCGGCGAACCGGTTTGGGATCTCACGGCGGGCAGGTTCGGTCCGTTTGCCGGGCAGACGTTTGTCGGCGACTTCACGAATCTGGTCATCCGGGTCGATCTCCAAAAGGTGGGCGGGGCCTTTCAAGGAGCGGCCTTCCCTTTCCTCGGGCGCAGCGAAGATCCGGATTTCGTGACCGGCGACCGGCTCGAGCAGGGCGGAACCCGCATGGCCTTCGCCCCCGATGGCGGCCTTTATATCGGCCTGACCAGCGGCTGGGGCGCGGGGATCAATGGACTCCAGAAAGTGACCTGGGACGGAAAACCGCCGGCTGAAGTGCTTTCCCTGCGGCTCACCGAGCGCGGGTTCGCGCTGACATTCACCGAGCCGATGGATCGCGCGACGGTGCTGGCGCTGGCCGATCGCGACCTCCGCTCCTTCCGTTATTATTATCATGTGGAATACGGCTCTCCGCCGATCGACGAGACCCGGTTGAAAGTGAGCGAAGCGCGGGTGGCGCCGGATGGCCTGAGCGCGGAATTGATCGTGCCGGGACTCGAGGCGGGATTTGTATATGAGTTCGATTTCGACCCATTGCGCACCCGCTCGGGCGGCGCGCTGGCCAATCCGGTCGCCTTCTACACCGCCAACCGGCTGCTGACGGGCGAAGTCGCCCGCGGAGGGACGACGCGCCTGCCGTTGCCGGACGAAAACGCCCTCGGCGCCAAGGCCGCCCTCGAGGAACTCACGCAGTCGCCGGAAGCGCTGATCGCGGAAGGAAAGAAAGTTTACTCGCTCTTTTGCGCCGCGTGCCATCAGGCGGATGGACGCGGGATCAAAGGCGGCGCGGCCAGCTTTGTGGATGATAAATCGCGCCTGGCGAAGACCGACGCGCAACTGCTGGCCGCGATTGCGTCCGGCATGGAGGAAAAGGGAATGCCGGCGTTCGGCTCGACGCTGCCGAAAGGCCAGCAACGAGCCGTGCTCGCCTATCTCCGGGCCGCGTTTGGCGATGAGACGGCGGCCAGCGCTGACGGGAAGAAATAAAGATCCCCGGGGCACTGGAAAGTCCATCTCCGTGTGGACCGCTTCGCCTGCGGACGACACGGAGATCGTCCCTCCAGGAAATCCAAGCCGAAGCAAGCTTCGGGCTATCCGACCCACCGCCGGACCGGACGCGGACGGAACAACGCGGGGGCGCCCGCGACCACCCCGGAATCCTCCCGCAGGCCTAAATCACGCGGGACCGTCCGGCCCGGCGGTTTCGCGGCGCGGCCGCGGGCTAGAGCACGAGGACGATGATCGCGAGGATCTCATCCTCGTTCTCGACCTTCGGGCCGGCGAAGATGGCCGGGGTTCCACGGACGATCCGGAATGTCGTGTTTTTCAGCTCGCTCTTGCCGTCGAACCATTTCACGCGAAGGCGCACGATGTTCTGGTTGGCGCTCAACCCCTCGATTTCGAGCCGGTGGCGATCCGACAGCGCGATCGAGGCGATGCCCGGCACGGCGAGCGCGGCGGACCCGTCGCCGGCGCTGCGGAAGCTTTCGTGGCGCAGCGAGTTCTTCAGGCTCGGCTCGTAGGGCACGAGTTTCTCGTCGGTCGCGTCCGGCTTGTTCGAAGCGACGACGAGCATGCCCTGGACGAGGAGTCCACCGTCGGCGGCGAATGTCCCCGGAAGCACGGTCATGAGCAGAAGGGCGGAGAAAAAAGCGTGTACTCGCATGGCAGGTTTCGAAGTTGGCGCGCCCGCGTGGAGCGCGTGGTTGGGCCGAAAGGCAACAGAGTCCGGGAGGCATGGTTGAGCGGAAGGGCTCCCAGCGCACGCCCAAAGCTCGGCTTCGGGCAAGGTGCGCGACACGCAATCACCGTCCCGGCTGCAGGATGTGCAGGTTGGCCATGGTGATGCCGCTGAGGAGCGCCCCGATGATGCCGAGATAGCCCTGGTCGGTGCCGCAAAGGTAGAGATTCTCGAGGTGCGTGCGGCCACTGCGGTATTTTTCCGGCGCCCCGTAGATCGCGCCACGCAGATGACCGGTGAACTTGCCGACCGTGCGCGGCGTGAACATGTCGGTCGCCACCCGTGAGGCGGCCGGGTCGCGCGCCGGAGCCGGCATGAAACGCCGGCCGCTCGCCTCGATCCGCGCAAACCACGCCTGCTTTTCCGCGACGTATTCCGGCTCCGGCGCGTGGAACCAGTAATCCGGATCCGCAAGGCACGTGACGCGGACGAGGCCGTCCGGGAGTTCGCGTTCGCCGTACTCGAAATTGTTCGGGATGCAGAGAATCCCGCTGCGCGCGTCCACCCGCTCCCGCGAGGCCTCGTAGGCAAACCGGTCGGAGTCGTTGAAGAAGACGATCGTGTCGTCACCCCACCCCCAGGCGCGCGGCTGCTCCGCATGCACGCTGATCGTTTCGACGAATCCCAGGCGCCCCGTATTCGACTCGATTTTCGGGCCGGGCGGCTCGCCGCAAAGCAGCATCGTCTCCGGCCAGCCGGCGGAAGACAGCACGTGGGTCGCCGTGATCTCCGCGCCATCGTCGAGGATGAGCCGGTCCACGCGCCCACCCCGCGGCACGATGCGGGAAACGCCGCAGCGCATCCGGCGCTCGCCGCCCGCGCCACGCAGGCGCTCGAGCAGCACGCGGATGATCCGCCGCACGCCCTCCTGGGGGCGCGCCAGGCCCTCGAGGAAGATCGACTTCGCCATGATCACGAACTGCACGAGGTCCATGTCCCGCTCCTGCGCCGATCCGTAGAACATGAGCGGGCACAGCAGCATGTCCTCCAGCACGGGATCGGAGATGTGCGCGCGCACAAACGCCCGGGCCGATTCACGCGGCGGGTCGAGGCGGTTGTCGTCGTAGGCCTTGATCGCCGCGACGAGCGCGCGGTAGCCGTCGATCTGAGCGGGAAACTCCCGCGCGATCTCCGCCTCGAGCACGGCCGGATCGTTGGTGAAGCGGAGATTGCGCCCGGGAAAGGCGACGCGCGAGCCGACCTGCGGCGAGAGATCGAGTTCCGCGCGATCGATGCGCAACTGCCGGAGGATGCGCCCGAGCGGCGTGCCCTTCACCCCGGGGCCGACGAAATTCGTCAACGCGTGCAGGCCGACGTCGTATTTTCGTCCCTCGAAACTGTAAAAGCTGTTGAGCCCGCCGGGCGCGTTGTGCCGCTCGAAGATGCAGACGCGTTTCCCGAAATAGGCCAGGCGGATGCCGGCAGCGAGACCGGACATGCCGGCTCCGATGATGGCGACGTCGTAATGTTCAGGCATGGAAACCTCCTGATCGAGCAGCCGGACGAGGCAGAAGGCAACAAAGGGCTTCCGCCGGGAGGCCTGAAAGCGCCCTGCGCCGGCAAGTTCGCGCGCGCGGTTGAGTCGCTCCAGCCCCGGCGGAAAAAACATGAAAACACGCAGCGGCCGATCAGGCTGGTCCTGATGGGGGCGCGGAGACCGGTCTCCGCGCCCCCACAGGAGCAAAAACGCCCCGGTTCGCATGGGCGCGGCGGCCTCTCCGCAAAGAATCACTCACCTCCGCCTCGGACGTTCCCTTACTCGTAAATAGGGTGTTTGGGCCGAATCCACCCTTGAACGAATGTTGGCTGTCTGGTGTATTTCAGGCAATCGCCCTGTCGACGAGCTGCCCTTCGATCCACCGTTGAGATCCGGCATTCCCCCCTCGAGCGGGCGACTCCTCCAGCTACCCTAAAACGACCGCTCTCGACCGCGCCGGTGACGCGCGGACGGGAAGCGACCCGGCGAAGCCATGCACTTGATCGAAATCGGTGATCCCAAGCGGACAAAGCCACAGGCGCCTTGGGCATCCCCAAAGCAGATCCCGCACTCCAGGAATGCTCGAAAGCCGCGTTCAGATGTCGCTCGAGCCGCGCGCGCGGCGAAGGGCGGCAACACCCACACCTGATCCTCCCCGCCAAGTTCCCATCATTCCAAGCCTTCCCATGGTCCCACATCTTCCCAAGGCAATCAGCGCCGCTCGCGCGCGTTCGTTTTCCGCCTTCCTCGCTCGAACGGCGTTGGCGGTCCTCGCATGGGCGGGTTCTCCGGTCATCCAGGCGGCGGACGCCGTGGATTCCGGCGACTATCGCATCGCGCCTCGCGACCTGGTGCACTTCCAGATCTTCCAGGAGCCGGAGACGCTCATCGTGCAGCGCGTGTCGGCGACGGGGGAATTGCCCCTGCCCATGATCGGAGTCGTCAGCGTGGCCGGGCTCACGCTGCGGGAGGCCGAAATCGAACTGCGGGAACGTTATATCAAGGGCGGGTTCTTTATAAATCCCCAGGTGATATTGGTGCTGCAGGAGTATAACGAGCGCAGCGTGTTCGTCCTCGGCCAGGTCCACAAACCCGAAAAGATCCAGTTTCCGCTCGAGGCGGGCGCCATAAGCATCGTGCACGCGATCACCCTCGCGGGCGGTCTCACGCGTCTGGCGCGCGGGGACGCCGTCCAGGTGACGCGAATCGGAGCGGACCATCGCGAGGAGCGCTTCATCGTCAATGTGGAGAGCTACCTCGCCAGTGGCAGCAAGTCTGGCAACACCGCGCTCGGCTTCGAGCTCCTTCCGGGTGACGTCGTGTTCGTCCCCGAACGTTCGTTCTGAGCCATCCGGACACTCCAGATGTCGACTTCAACTCCAGGATATAACGATCCGCAAAAATCAACCCATGCCGAGGGCTCCAACGGGCATGGCCATGAACGAACCATGAAACCCGTCATCACGAGCCATGCGGCTTCAAAGCGTTCCGCAAAAACCGCCTCTCCGACCAGGGAGCTGACATGGAACGACGTGGCTTCCCTGGTTCGAACCGGGGCGGCCATTGTGCTGAATCGTTGGGCCGCCGGCGCCGTCGCGGCGCTGATCGTCCTCGTTGTCCTCGGCTTTTTCGTGCTTCGAATGACGCCTGAGCACACGGCGATCACGACGATGCTCGCCGAGAGCACCCTCGACCAGATCCTG
>CAZFCY010000045.1:0-13932 GCA_964517665.1 uncultured Opitutaceae bacterium
CCTTCGCGTTGCGCCGGGCCGTCTTCCGCTGCACCTTTCGCTCGTGGATGCCTTCCTCCTCGAGCCTGGCCAGTGGGGCGGCGCGGCAACTCCCCTCGAGCGCGCGCACAATGGCCACGGCTGGCGCGCGAACATGCGACTCCACCGGAACGGAGGGACGGAAACGAAGTCACTGCTTTGCTGTTGTCATCAGCCACGAACCGGGCGCGCGGACCCGCGTCAATCCCGCGGTTTCTTTGCCAGCGCCGACGCCGCGGCCTGGTGGAAGGCCTGGCGGATCTCGCTGCCGTCGCTGTTGCCGATGTCGTTGCGCTGGATCATGAGGATCTGGGCCGTGCCGGCGACCGGATCGATCCATGCCTGCGTGCCGTTGCGGCCGCCGTGGCCGAAGGAGCCGGGCGAGAGCGTGGCGGCGATGCCCCGCGGTTCGCGCACGATGCCCACGCCCAGGCCCCACGCGCTGCCGGGCACGAAGCCCGCCTGCAAGTCGCCCGTGAGCACGCTGGAGAGATACGCCACCGACTCCGGCTTCAGGCAACGCCGCCCGTCGAGCGTTCCGCGGTTGAGCAGCATGCGGCAGAAACGCGCGTAGTCGGGCGCGGTGGAGAAGAGACCGCCGTTCACCAGCGGCGGACGATTCCGGGACGCCGGGTCCATGTATTGCGGCACGGCCACGAGCGCGCCGCGGGTTCTGTCTTTGTCATAGTTGGTCGCGACGCGCGGCAACTGCTCCGGCGCGAGAAAGAAGGCCGTGTCCTTCATGCCGAGGGGCTCGAAAATCCGTTGGTGAAAAAACACCTCCACCGGCATGCCGCTTGCGATCTCGACGATGCGGCCCGCGGTGTTGATGCCCGACTGACAATAGTGCCATTTCGCGCCGGGCTCGAATTGCATCGGCTTCGCCAGATAATGCGGGATCAGATCCTCCAGTTGCCGCGACGCGGCGTGTTCCTCGCGCGTCGCTTCGGCGAGGCCGGAGGTGTGCGTCAGCATGTGCCTGATGGTGAGGTTTGCCGGCGCGCCGGAAGGCGTCTCGAGCGAGGCGAACTCCGGGATGTATTTCGCCACGAGGTCGTCGACATGCAATTTTCCCTCGTCCTGCAGCATCATGATGGCGGCGCCCGTCACAGGCTTGGTCATCGAGGCGATCCAGAAGATGGTGTCGTCCCGCATCGGGCGCATCGACTCGATGTCCGCCAGCCCGGTGGCCTCGAGGTGCGCGACGCCGTCCTTGTTCACCACCATCGTGACGGCGCCCGCTATATCCCGCGAGTCGACCAGGCGCCGCATCGCCTCTCCGATTCCGGGAAGCGCGGGGGCGCCGGACGCGGCGCACGCGCCGAATGTGGTTACGGAAACGGCGGCGAGGCGGATGATCGGGGGCATGCCCGCAAGAGAAACTTTCTTCGCGCCTCAGTCACGGGAAATGACGCGCCCGGCCGCCGGTTCTCAGCGCGTTTCCGCGCGTCCCCGCGGCACGCTCCAGGCCGCGGCATCCGTGCGGGCGGCGTCCATTGCCGCGGCGAGTTTCTGGACGATCGCGGGTTCGGCGGAAGCGAGGTCGCGGGTTTCGCCGGGGTCCTTCGAGACATCGTAGAGTTCCAGCGCGGCGTCCGGCGATTTTTGGATCGCCTTCCAGGGCCCGAGGCGCGCGGCGCGGCTGAATCCGCGCTCGTGAAACTCCCAGTAGAGGAGGCGTTTTTCCAGTTCCGGCTGCGGCTCGCCGCGGAGCGTCGGGAGCACGTTCACGCCATCCAGTCCGCGCGGGGCCCCGACCCCGGCGGCGGCGGCAAAGGTCGGGAGCACATCCGGGAAATACCAGACGGCATCGGAGGTCTCGCCGGCCGGCACGGCGCCGGGTTGCCAGGCGATCGCGGGCACGCGGATGCCGCCTTCGTGGAGCGAGCGCTTGAAGCCCTGGAACGGGCCCGAGGAGTTGAAGAATTCGGGATCGGCGCCGCCCTCCTTGTGCGGTCCGTTGTCCGACGCGAAGATGACGAGGGTGTTTTCCGCGAGGCCGAGTTCGCGGAGCGTGGCGAGGATGCGCCCGACATCGTGATCCAGGCGCGAGACCATGGCGGCGAAGGCTTTTTTCGCCTCGGGCCAATCGCGGCCTTCGTAGAAACCGAGGTTCGGAATCTCGAGGCCGAGCGGCGTGGACTCGTTGTTGGCGTGCGGGAGCGTCGGCGCGAAGTAGAGGAAGAACGGTTCATCGCGCGGCGCGCGCAGGAATCGCAGCGCCTCCTCGATGAACAAATCCTGCGAGAAAACCAGCTTGTTGTCGGACACGCCGACGCCGTTGGGCAGTTCGTCCGGAACGGTATTGGGCAGATCGACGCGCGTGGCGTTTCGGAAGAGATGCGACGGGTAGGAATTGTGCGCGTGCGTCTGGTTGAGGTAGCCGAAAAAGGCGTCGAACCCCTGCCGTTCCGGCAGCCCGGCCGCCTCGGGTCCGGGCATGCCCAGGCCCCATTTCCCGATCGCGGCGGTGGCATAGCCGGCGTCCCGCAGGACGCGGGCCACGGTGATGTCGCCGGCATCGAGGAAATAGCCGCTGGTGATGCCGGGGCGGCGGTTGCCGCGCACCGTCGCGTGCCCGGTGTGCAGGCCGGTCATCAACGCGCCGCGCGACGGCGCGCACACGGTGGAGCCGGCGTAGGCGTTGGTGAAGCGCGTGCCCTCGGCCGCCATCCGGTCGAGGTGTGGCGTGGCGATTTCGGCCTGGCCGAAACAGCCGATGTCGCCGTAGCCGAGATCGTCGGCGAGGATGAAGACGAGGTTCGGCTTCTGCGAGGCGCCGCAGGCCACGCAGGCGGCGGCGCAGACGCAAACGAGCGCGAAGGCGGAGCGTACCCAATCGGTCATGACGGCAAAGCGTAGCGCGCAAAGCGCGCGCGTCGAGAGCGGGACCGCACCGGTCCGGGGAAGGCCCCAGCGAGACAGAGCCTCAGGCCTTGGAAACAGAAAGCATGAGGTTGAACCGGCCAATCTGCGCTGATCCTCGCTGATTAAGATTGGCGGGGATCAGCGCAGATTGGCGGTTCGTTTGATTCCACTAAAAGGCAGCTTCAAAAACCTGATCTGTTTACACCAGGCCTGGCGACGGTCGTGGCCGGCCGCAGGCTTGCCGGGCGCTCAACCGGCGAAGGCCGTCAGCGCGCGCGCGAACGAGGCGATGAGGACGAGCAGGACGACGACGACCAGCGCAGTCGCGCCATTGCGGCGGGCGATATGGCGTTTCATATAACGGGTGGGGAAGAGAAATCACCGCCGGAAATGCGTTCCGGCGCGCCTGAGCAATAGCATGCTCTCGCGCGCTGGCAATAGCGGCGGCGATGATTTTGCGCCCACGAGCGCGACGCCATGCGGCGCGCATCCGGAAAACAACTACAGCAGCTTTTCGAGCAGACGCCTGGTCGCGATGATGCCGTCGCTTTCGCTCAGCCGCCCGCCCTCGTACTCGATCCCGACGTGGCCGCGATAACCGGCTTCGCGCACGATCGCCATGACGCGCGCGTAATCGATCGTGGTTTCCTCGCCGGTCGCGGGATCGAAGTCGTAGCTCTTCGCGCTGACCGCTTTCGCGAACGGCATCAACTCCTCGACGCCGCGGTAGCGATCGTATTGCTCCCCGGTCTTGCGATCGACGGTGAAATTCCCGAAGTCCGGCAGCGTGCCGCAATTCGGCAGATCGACGAGCCGCATGACGCCGGCGAGCCAGGCGCCGTTTGAGGAGAGGCCTCCGTGGTTTTCCACGAGCACGCTCAGGTCGAGCTTCGCGCAATATTCGGCGAGCTTGCGGAGTCCGTCGGCCGCGAGCTTTTGTTGTTCCTCGAAACTTCCCTCGCTCGCGGCGTTCACGCGAATCGAGTGGCAGCCGAGCGCCCGCGCGGCATCGGCCCAGCGATGGTGGTTGGCCACCGTCTTCGCGCGCTCCGCTTCATCGGGCGCGCCGATGCGGCCTTCGCGGTCGCACATGATGAGCACGCTGCGCACGCCCTCGCCCTCGGCGCGGGAGCGCAGTTCGCGCGTGACGTCGTCGCTCAAGGTGTCGAAGTAGAACTGGTTGACGTATTCGATCGCCTCGATGCCGAAGTCGCGCCGCGCGATGCGCGCGAAGTCCATCGGGTCGCGTTCGCCGGCCCGGAAGGCGCGGTGGAGCGACCACTGGGCGAGCGAGATCGACATCGTTTTTTCGGAGGCGGCGGCCGCGCGGCTGGAGCTTCGGGCGAGGATGCCGGCCGCGAGAAGCGAGCCGGTTTTGATGAAGGCACGTCGTGTAGTCATGTGGGGCTGATGGGTGGCGTGCAGTCATGCCGCGGCGCGCGCGGACGGCAAGTTTCCATCGCGCCGCCCCGGGCAAAAGGCCGGCGCGCGCCGATCGGGCGCGAAGACGCGGATGCGCGTTGGAGATTGTTGCCCTCGGGAAAGCGATCGTGAAGACTTCGCCGCGCCGGACACCCCGCGATCGGCGCGCGACGTCGGGCGCTCGCGATGACACTCCACGAACTGGTCGGTTTTCCCCGGACGGATCTCTGCGTGAGTCCCCTCGGCTTGGGAACAGCCGGCTTCGGCGTCGAGCTGCCGGATCTCGCCGCGCACGCCGTGCTCGACGCCTATGTGGACATGGGCGGCAACTTCATCGACACCGGCCGCGCCTATTCCGATCGCGTGCCCGGCGAGCGCGGGCGCGCGGAGCGCGTGGTGGGGGACTGGCTGTGCCGGCGGCGGAGCGCGCGCAAACACCTGATTCTCGCCACGAAAACCCGCTGGCTGGGCGGGGGGGACGTCGATGCGGCGGGATTTTTCTCCACCATCCGCGCGGAGATCGACGCGAGCCTGCGGGCGCTCGGCGTCAAGCAGCTCGATCTTTATTATTTGAACGGCGACATTCCGGAAATCCCCGCGGGCGAAATCGTCGATTTCATCGACGAGCGCCGGAGCGAGGGCAAGGCGCGCTACTTCGCGGCCGCGTACTGGTCGGCGGACCGCCTGCAACAGGCGCGCGACCACGCGCAACGATCCGGACGCGCCGGCTTCGTCGCGCACCAGGTGTTGTACAACATCGGATCGTGGCGCATGCCGGGGCCGGTGGATCCCGAAATTTCGGCGATGGATCGCGCGCTGCACGACTTTCATCGCCGCGAGGGGCTCGGCGCCGTGGCGTGCACGGCGCAGGCGGAGGGCGTGTTTTCGAAGAGCATTCACGCGCATGCGCCCCTGGTGTCGGTGAAAAATGGATACCGCTACGACTCGCCGGAAAACAACCGGCTCGTCGCGTCGATTGCCGGGCTGGCGGGCCGGCATGGATGCTCCCCGAACGCGATCGTGCTGGCTTATCTTTTGCGCCGGCCCTTTCCGGTCTTTCCGTTGTGCGGGTGCCGGCGCGTCGAGCAGTTGATCGACGCCGTGAGCGCGTTGCGCGTGCGGCTCGCGCCGGAAGAAGCGCGGATGCTCGAGGAAGTCTCCGGCTCCGCGGCGGGTTGATCGAAGCCCGCGCGCCACAGCCCGGGTGGCCGCGGGCGTCCCTCCCCGCGTTGTGAGGCAAACGCGCGCGGAGCACAAACACGGGCGGGACGCCCGCGGCCACCTTTCAGGCGCGAATGTCCTCGGGCGCCTGGAGGCGGTCACGCGATCTCCGCGAGACGGATGATCCGCCAGTCGATGAGGCCGTCGGGATGGATCGTGAGCCACGCGAAGCTCGACGGCGCGCCGCGGTTCGGTCGGGCGATGCAACCGGGATTGAGAAAGCGGACGCCCTGCGCCATCTCGTCGCGCGGCACGTGCGTGTGGCCGTGCAGCACGGCGTCGACCCCCTGCGGCGCGCGCCTCGGCGGGATGTGTTCGAGATGAAACAACCGTCCGTTGCGCTCGAGGCGCCGGGTGAGTTTCCACTCCCAGGTCGAATCGCAGTTTCCCCGCACGATCACGAGCGGGCAGCCGAGAGCGCGCAGCGGATCCAGCGTGTCCGGTTCGCACACGTCGCCCAGATGCCAGATCTCATCGGCGCGGCTGACGGCGTCGACCACGTGGTCCGGCAACCAGTCGTGCGTGTCGGCGATGACGGCGATGCGGCGCATCAGGGGTCAGGGAAGCGAACGCGAGGCTTTCGGCGCATTGCGCGCGCGCCGTGTCTTGCGCGCGGCGCGGGACCGGATAGGATGCGGGCGTGGCGATCCACTGGTCGAAGCGCGAGATGTTTGAAGATCAACCGGGCACATTCGAAAGGCTCTTTGTGTCGAGGGTGACCGTGCGCCGGCCGCGCCGGTTTCACGGCATCGATGGATTTGTGCTGGTCGGCTGGGTCCTGATCCTCGCCAAGTGCGCGCTCGCTTCCGTCGCGATCCGGCGATGGGACATCCCGATCGACGATTTCTATGTCTGGGGGCCATCGATCATGTTCGGCGCATTGTGCACCGGTCTGTATTGGTTTTTTGGACACGAGAGCTGAAGGCGCCAGGCGAGACGCCCCGGGGCATCGAAGGCGACCGCTTTCACTTCATGGACGAAGCAGGCTTGGGGAAACCCGCCTCGCAGGGAACTCAAGCGCCACGTCCAGCCGGCGTAAATGACGGATTCTCGAGCGCCGCCACATGTGCTCAGGGCCGCGGCTGATCGAGACGCGGGCACACGATCGCCTTGATCACGTCGTCGGCCTGGGCGGCGTGCAGCTCAAAGGCCGCGGCGGCGCCGGCGAGCGAGAACTCGTGGCTGACCACCGCGTCGAGATCGACCTGCGGATTCAGCCCGGAAGCGAGGGCAATCGCGCGGGGATAAACGTGTTTCATCCGCCGCGAGAAGATGAGCGAAAGCCCTTTCCGGCGCGCCACGGAATGGGTGAGCGAGAACCGGTCGTCGGCCGGAATGCCGACGAGGACGACGCGTCCGCCGGGCGTCGCGATATCGCACGCCGCCTGCGCCTCGGGTCCGGCGGCGGCGGCTTCGAGCACGATGTCGCAACCGCGACCGCCGATCGCGCGCGAGATTTCGGCGACATGCTCCTCGGCTCTGCCGCGAACGACATGCGTCGCGCCAAAACACCGCGCCGCCTCCGCGCGCCAGCCGAGCGGATCGACGGCGACGAGCGGCCTCACCCCGGCGAGATGGGCCAGCCGCACGAGCAGCAGGCCGACCGGTCCACAACCGATCACCGCGCCGCTCCAGCCCACGCGGATGTGCGCGAGGTCGATCGCGTGCAGCGCCACGCCGAGCGTCTCGAGCACCGCGCCGCCCGCGTCGCTGATCGTGTCGGGAAGAGGAAAACAATTGCGCGCCGGCACGAGCATCCGCTCGCGCAAGGCGCCATCCGTGGGGAAAACACCGAGGAAGGTGTGATGCGGACAGAGGTTCGGATGCCCCGCCTCGCACCACTCGCAGCGGTGACACGCGATCTGCGGATCCACCGCCACGCGCGCGCCGGCGATCAGCGGCATGCCGGTTCCGTCGACGCAGGCGCGGCCGGGCTGCGCCACCGTGCCCATGAATTCGTGGCCGGGCACGAACGGCCGGTCATGGACCGTCGTCCCGATCCGGCCCGTTTCGTACATGTGCAGATCGGAGCCGCAGATCCCGACCGCGTCCACGCGGATGAGCGCTTCACCGGCGGCCGGAGGCGCGGGCTCGGGAAACTCGCCGTATTCCAACTCGCGCGGTCCACGAAGGCGAACGGCATGCATGATGTCGCGAGTATGCGCGCGCGGCTGTCGAACGAAAGCCGCAACGAAACGCGGAAGGGCAAAGCTGATTCATTCTGTCTTTCAGGCCCGAAGGGCCGGTGTTCCTGAACGAATCAGCCTTGGACCGAAGGGCGCGCGGACCGGACGGAGAGCCGGTCCCTCCAGGTCACGCCTCCCGCAACCAGCGGGCGAGCTTTTCGCGCAGGCGCTGACGGGCGCGATAGAGGCGCGTTTCCACGCCCTTGGGCGTCGTCCCGACGATCGCGGCGATCTCGGCGTGCGAGAGGTCCTCGTACTCGAAAAGCAGGACTGCCGTGCGCAAGTCATCCGGCAGCGCGCCGATCGCCGCGCGGACGGCCCCGGCGCGCTCCCCGGCCAGGGTTTGCTCGGAAGGGATCGGATCGGACGAGGCCCGCCGGCTCAAGGCGGGCGCGGCGTCGCCGTCCGCGTCGCGCACGGCATCGAGGGAAACGGTCGGACGACGCCGGCGTTTCTCCGCGTGATTGCGGCACAGGTTGACCGCGATGGTGAAAAGCCAGGTCGCGAAGCGGCTGGCCGGGCGGTAGCGCGCGCGGTGCTTGTACACACGCACGAAGGTCTCCTGCAGCAGGTCGTCGGTGTCGGCCTCGTTGTCCGTCGAGCGCTGGATGAAGGCGCGGAGCGGTTGCTGCCAGCGGCGGATGATTTGATCGAGCGCGTGGTCCCTGCCATCGGCCAGCGCGGCCATCAATCGCTTGTCCTCGGCGTCGTCGAGTCGCTCCATGCGCGCGGTGGGCGGGGGAAACTCAACGCGAAAGGGCGCGCGAGCCGTCGTGCGGCGCACTTGCGAGGTGCGGCTCGGTCGCGCGCAGGAAACGCACGCCTTGCGCGAGCGGCATCCTGGCCGCGACCTGGCGGAGGTGCGCGCGCGTCGCCTCGTTGCACACGGCCTCGAGGCGCGCCAGATTCTGCCGCGCGGCGGCGACGGTCGTCTCGTCCGCGCCGCCCTGCTCCAGCTCCAGCTCCGCGAGGCGCTTTTGGGCCTCGATGATGTCGGCGCAGTGTTGCGCGCACGTGCCGCTGTAGGCGAGATGCAGCTCCTCGATCGCGGCAAACTCCGGCACGGTGAGGTTGAACTCCGTCTTCAACCACGCGATGTCCGCGCCCGTTTCCACCCCCGCCGGCCCGGCCGATTCGAGACGGACGCGGACGAGCCCGTATCCGAAAAGCCCCGCCGCCAGCGCGAGGATGAGAATGGCGACGAGTTTCTTCATCAATGATGCGCATGCCGGCCGCCGTCGGCCGGCATCATGGACACGAGGAGCACGGGATCGACGCTGCGCACGTATTCGCTGACGAGCCGCTCGAACCGGGCGTCGCCGTCCCTCGCGTGTTGCGCGAACGCGAGCGCCGCGCCCGCGGCGGTGAAAAACGCGACGGTGGAAACCGCGATGAGCGGCCGCGCGAAAAGCGTCACGAGGTCGTCGGCCCAGCGCGCGCGCGAATGGATCGGCGGCCGGGATGCCTCGATGCGCCGCCACACTTTCGAAGGCAGCGCCGGATCATCCCGCAATTCGACCTGCCACGATCGGAGCAGCTTCGAGAGTTCGGGATCGGGAGAGGGAGGAACGGCGTTTTCCATGAGCGGACCGGATTGACTCTTGGTTGAACCGGCCGGCAGGCGCAAACCCTCAGGGATCAGGTGTCAGGAGTCAGTGCTGCTTTCTGTCTCCTGATCCCTGTCTCCTGACTCCTGGACCCCTGCCCTCCCGGGCGGGGCTACAGGTGGAACACCTTGCCGCCCGCGATCACTTCCTGGGTCTTCTCGTCGAAGGTGACGCGCTCTCCGGTTCGGGCGGCGGCGTTGGCCATGACGCAGGCGATCGCGTGCTGGTAGCCGGCTTCGACCGGCGCGTGCGGTTGCTGGCGCGAGCGCAGGCATTCGAGCCAGTTGCGCATGTGCGCGATCGTCATGTTGTCCGCGCCGGTGTTTGCCGCCGTCTCCGCGGACTCGCCTTCGAGCGCGTGCTCATCGAGGAGGTTGGGCTCCATGTTCATCGCCTCGGCATGGTTTTTCCGCAGGCCGCCATTCGAGGTGATCTTGCGCGTGTTCAGGTTCAGCTCGCCGCCGTTCGAGAAGTAGGTCTCCTTCGTGCCGCCGGCCGAGTTGGTGAAACGCGAGGAATAGATGACCTGGAAACCCTTCGAGGCATCGTCGAGCGGGCCGTAGTCGAAGACCGCGGTGAGTGTATCCAGATTTCGGCGACCGTCCTTCCAGAGGTAGATCCCGCCGTTCGCGCTCACGCTGCGCGGATGTGGGAGGCCGGTGAACCAGTGCACGGTGTCGATCTGGTGGCACATCCACTGCCCGGGGATGCCGGACGAGTAGGGCCAGAAGAGGCGATACTCGACATACTTGCGCGGATCCCACGCTTCGAACGGCCGGTTGAGCAGGAAGCGTTTCCAGTCCACATCGCTCTCCTTGAGCGAGGAAACCAATTGCGGCCGCCGCCAGCGTCCGGGCTGGTTGACGTTCCACGTCATCTCCACGCACACGATGTCTCCAAACGCGCCGGAATCGAGGTATCGCTTGGCCGAATGATAGGCGGCGCCGCTTCTGCGCTGCGATCCGATCTGCACGATGCGATCGGACGCGCGCACCGCTTTCAACGCCGCGCGCGCATCGGCCATCGTCTCGGCAAACGGCTTCTCGCAATAGACATCGCAACCGGCCTGCACGCCCTCGATGGCGTGGAGCGCATGCTGGAAATCGGCCGTGCTGATGATCACCGCGTCGGGCTTTGCCTTCTCGTAAAGCTCCTCGTTGTTGCGGTAGGTCGGGACGTCGACGCCGAGTTCGCCCTTGATATAGGCGGCGGCCTCGTCGCGCCGGCGATTCCAGATGTCGGAGACGCCGACGAACTCCGCGTTGTGCTCCTGCGCGAGCAGTTTGAAGGCGGGGAAAAGCGTGTCGCGAAAACGATCGGAGAACCCGACCGCCGCGACGCGCAACCGATCGTTCGCGCCAGCCGCGCGCGTGGCGGAGCGGGCGGTGAGAGGAACGACGCCGGATGCTGCGACAGCAAGCGCTCCGAGCGAGGTGTGTTGGATGAAGTCTCGACGATTCATATTCATGAGCGCTGCGGTGGCGGGCGTTGTTATTTCAAGGCGCGAACCTTGATGGAGCGGAAGCGGACCTCGTTGCCATGATCCTGCAAGAGGATGCGGCCCGCGGGGGCGGCGCCGAAGTTTTCCAGTTCCGCGTACTTGCTGCGCGCGATCATCGCGGCGAGAGCCGGCGAATGGCGCTCGTACTCGACGACGCGCACGCCGTTGAGCCAGTGCTCGACGGTGTCGTCCGGCTTCACGACGAGGCGCGCGTGCTGCCAGGCGCCGATCTTCGGCACGACGCCGAGTCCGCTCGTGAGCTTGCGCGAGGGGATGAGATCGTAGAGCGAGGCGAGCGTGCGGTTGCCCGCCGCGCCCGCTTTCGCGTCGGGATGCCGCTCGTCGTCGAGCAATTGATATTCGAGCCCGTAGGCCGAGCCGCCTCCCGGGTCGATCGATTCGGTGACGAAGTATTTGATCCCGCTGTTCGCGCCCGGCGTGAGCAGGGCGTCGAGCTGGAACTCGAAGGCCGAGTAATCCTGCGTCGTCACGATGTCGCCGCCATTCTTCGATTCGCCGCCGCCGGATTCGAGCACGACGAGTTCGCCGTTCTCGATTTTCCAACCGTGATCGGGGAACGTCTTCTTGTGCGCGCCGCGCCAGCCGTCTTTGGTTTTTCCGTCCCAGAGCAGCGTCCAACCCTGCGCCTTCTCGGCCTCGCTCAGGTTGTTGGGAATCATATTGCGGATGAAGATGTCGTCCACCGGCGCGGGCCGCAGATCCTCCGTCTGGATGCGGATGTTGCGCCAGTGGATGCGCCGGCCCGCCTGGTCGGGTCCGCGCACGGAGTGGACCTGCAGCGCGATGAAGCCCGAGAGCGTCATGTCGTCGATCACGTGGGAAACGGGCATGCCGTTGAGCCAGGTGCGCAGTGACGAGCCGATGGCCTCGATGCGGAAATGATTCCACCGTCCGTATTGATAGAGCGTCACGGCGCGGGGGTTGAGGCTGACGGGATAGAGCCATCCGCGCCGCGCCTCGTCGTAGATGCCGCCGGTCCACCCGCGATCGCTCGGATCGATCTCGCACTGGTAGCCGTGCACGCGGCCGTCCTGGACATCCGCCCGGCTCTCGCTGCGAAACTGCACGCCGGAGTTCGTCGGGCCGACATCCTGCATCACCTCGTATTCGAGGATGAAATCGCCGTAGTTCTGCTCGGTCGCGAGGAAGCTGTTGGGCGAGCCGGCGACGGTGGAGCCGACGATCGCGCCGTCTTGCACGGCGTAAGGCGCCTGGCCGTTGACGACCTTCCAGCCGTCGAGGTCGCGCCCGTTGAACAACGGCTTCCACGGGCCGGCCGAAGCCATGGTGAGCGAGAGGCACGCCGCCGCGAGCACAGCGGCGATCCTTCGAAATGAAAAAGCATGGGCGGGTATGGATGGGTGCATGTGGAAAGGTGAAGGCGGGCGGGCGGTCATTGGGGCGTGTGGGTGACCGGGATTCAGCCCATTCCCGGCGCGCGGTGCAATGCCGTAGCTCGCGCGTGAAGATCGTCGGCAAAAGCGAAGGCATCTCATCCCGCAGCGGGGACTTCGGATGATCCGGGCGAGTTCCAGAACCCGCGAACCCTGGCTCAGCCTCTCCGATACGCATCCCGCAACACCTGCGCCGTGTGCCGCACGCGCAGGTGCGAGCCGATCCGGTCGAGGTGCGCGCGCAGTTGCGCGAGGCAGCCGATGTTTCCCGTCGCGACGATGTCGGCTTCGGTCGCGATCGCGGCGCGCGCCTTCTGCCCGCCGAGCGAAGCCGCGATCGCGGGCTGGTCGATGTTGTAACTCCCCGCGCTGCCGCAGCACAGATGCGGGTCGGCGATCTCGAGAAGCTCGACGCCCGGGATGGCGCGCAACAAATCGCGCGGCTCGGCGCGCACGCCCTGCGCGTTCGCGAGGTGACAGGCGTCGTGATAGGCCACGCGCAGCACGGAATCGCGCGGCGGCGGCGTTTCGCGGAGGCCGAGTTGCGCGAGAAACACGCTGACATCGACCGTGCGGCCGGCCAGCGCCTGCGCGCGCGCCTCGTCGTCCGTCCCTTTCAGCATGAGCGGATACTCGTGCATGGCCGAGCCGCAGCCCGCGGCGTTGGTGATGATCGCGTCGATGTCGGCGGGAAACGCCTCGAGGTTGCGCCGCGCGAACGACCGCGCGGCCGCGAGGTCGCCGGTGTGCCAGGACAGGCCGCCGCAACACCCTTGCGCCCGCGGAATGACGACCTCCACGCCGTTGCGCGTGAGCACCTCGATCGTCGCGAGATTGATGTCGGGCTCGAGCACCTGCTGCGCGCAACCCACGAGGAGCGCCACCCGCGCGCGCCTGTCGCCGCGGGCGGGCGACACTTCGGGCAGCACCGCGGCTCGCGGCACCGAATCCGGCACGAGGTCGAGCATCGGGCGCAGAGGCGGCGGGGTCAGGAAAGCGAGCTTCTTCGCCAGCGCGCCCGCTCGCGCGGCCAGCCGGAAGCGCGCCGGATAAGGCACGGTTTTCGAGGCCAGCCAGCGCCGCGCGCGTTCGCCCGTCGCGCGCCTGGCGGTGAACGCCGGTTTCTCGCTCATCAAGGCGCGAAACGGGCTGATGAGATCGCGATAGGCCACGCCGCTGGGGCAGGCCGGCTCGCAGGCGAGACAGCCGAGGCAGCGGTCGATGTGCGGCTGGGCAGCCTCCGCCGGGATCGTTCCCTCCAGCGCCTGTTTCATCAACACGATGCGGCCGCGCGGCGTGTCCATCTCCTGGCCGAGTTCGCGATACGTCGGGCAGGCGCTGAGGCAGAAGCCGCAGTGCACGCAGGCCTGAACCGCGGCGGCCATGGGAGCGCCGAACGCGCCGAATTTTTTCTCGTCGATCGCGTGCTGCATTATTCGTCGATTCCTGGGAAACGATCGTCGGGATCCATCACGCGCTTCACCGCCTGCGCGATGCGCGACGACGCGGCCACGCCCGGCCGGAGCGGCCCGGCCCCGCGCAGGGTGAGCGCGGGGATCCCGAGCTGGCGCAAGGCTTCGCTCAAAGCCCGCGGTTCGGTTCCGGGCGGTATTGAAAAAAAGGATACATCGCCCGCCGAGGAAACGCGCCAGCGCGCGCCGCCTCCGTGCGGCAGGGATCCCGCCGCGCGCGCG
>CAZFCY010000045.1:14032-18697 GCA_964517665.1 uncultured Opitutaceae bacterium
CGCGCGCGCGCGCGCAATCATCCGCGCGTCGAAGACCGCCTTGATCAGCGCGCCGTCCGCATGCGCCCACGCGCACTCGCGCGCATCCGCCCAAAAAGCCGCGGCCTCGTCTTCCGCCAGCGCCCGGCCGGGCCATCGCGCGAGGATCTCGCGACCGATCGATTCGAGCGCCGCGGCCGGCCCGCCGAGGCGCACGCGCGCGCATCCGCTTTCCGGATCGTAATCGAGCGCGCGCGGCTCCCAGCGCGCGACCGGAATCTCCTGCAGCAGCCGGATCGCGGCCTCGTCATCGCGCGCCGGCAGTTCGAACGTGCGGCTCGCCTGCGGCGAAGGAAACACCTTGAACGTGACCTCGGTCAGCACGCCGAACCGGCCGAGGCTGCCGACCATGAATTTCGGCACGTCGAAACCCGCGGCGTTCTTCACCACCTTGCCGCCCATGCGCAGGAGGCGGCCGGCGCCGTCGATGAAGCGCACGCCGAGGATGAAATCCCGCAACCCGCCGAAACGCAGCCGGCCGGGGCCGTTCACGCCGGAGGCGACGGCGCCGCCGAGGGTCGAGCCGGCTTCGACGAACATCGGATCGAACGGCAGGTGCTGGCCCTTCGCGGCGAGCGTATCCACGATTTCCGATACAGGCGTTCCGGCGCGCGCGGTGAAGGTGAACTCCTCCGGCTCGTACTCGACGATGCCGCGGATCCCGCGCATCGACACGCGCGGCGCGTCGACCTGCGAGAGCCGCGGTTTCGTCAACCCGCCGGTCGCGATCAGGCGCGGCGTGGCGCGCACGATCTCGATCAGTTCCTCGACCGAGCCGGGAGCGGCGATGACGCCCGACGGTTGCGCGGGCGCGCTCATTCGCGCGCGGCGATCCCCGCCTTCTCGAGCGGATGAAGCCCGTGTTGACGCAGCGCCGGCGCTTCGCCCGAGGGAAACATCTTGCCGGGATTGGCGATCCGCTCCGGGTCGAACGCGGCTCGCAGGCGACGCATCAAGTCCATCTCGGCCGCCGGAAACATCTCGGGCAGGTACTCGCGTTTCTCGAGCCCGACGCCGTGCTCGCCCGTGATCGAGCCGCCCATCTCGATGCACATGCGCAGGATGTCGCCGGCGAGCGCCTCGGCCCGCTCAAACGCGCCGCTCTCGCGCCCGTCGTACATGATGAGCGGATGGAGGTTGCCGTCGCCGGCGTGAAACACATTCGCGCAGCGCAGGCCCGCGGCGCGCGCCATCCCGCTGATCCGGCGCAGCGCCTCGCCGAGCCGGCGGCGCGGCACCACGCCGTCCTGCACGATGAAGTCGGGCGACAACCGCCCCACGGCGCTGAACGCGCTCTTGCGGCCCTTCCAGATCGCGAGCCGCTCGGCCACGCTGCGCGCGACGCGCACGTCCACAGCGCGGCTCGCCTCGAGGATGCGCCCGAGCTGCTCGCGCTCCTCCGCCACCGTTTCGCGCGGGCCCTCCAGCTCCACGATGAGCACCGCCTCGCAACCGGGCGGATACTCCGCGCGCACCGCCGCGCTCGCGGCCTGGATGGCGAGCGCGTCCATGATCTCGAGCGCGCCCGGAAGCAGGCCGCTGGCGATGACGGCGGAGACGGCGTTGCCCGCGTCCTCGAGCGTGCGGTAGCCCGCGAGCACGGTGTGATACACCTCCGGTTTCGGCAGCAGTTGCACCGTGATCTCGAGCGCGATGCCGAACAGGCCCTCGCTGCCGCAGAAGAGGCCGCACCAGTCCGGCTCGACCGATTCGCGACGGCCGCCCCAGGCGACGACCTCGCCGTTCGCAAGCACGGCCTTGATGCCGATGACGTGATTGGAGGTCATGCCATACTTGAGGCAGTGCGCGCCGCCGGCGTTGAAGGCGAGATTGCCGCCGATCGTGCAGATCTGCTGGCTCGACGGATCAGGCGCGAAATGCAGCCCGTGCGGCGCCGCCGCGTTCGAGATGTGGGTGTTGATCACGCCCGGCTCGACCACCGCGGTCCGGTTTTTCGTATCCAGATTCAGGATACGATTGAGCCGGTTGAGCGCGATGACGATGCCATCGGCCACCGGGATCGATCCGCCGGAAAGGCTGGTGCCGCTGCCGCGCGCGACGAACGGGATCCTCTCCTCGTGACAGAACCGGACGGTCGCGACGACCTCGTCCGCCGTTTCCGGCATCACGACCGCGAGCGGCTTCGCATGAAACGCCGTGAGCCCGTCGCTCTCGTAGGCCGCGAGGGGCGCCGGCTCGCGCAAGACCCGGCCCGGCGGGAGCAGGCCGGCGAGCCGGTGGAGGACGGAATCGGCGGGGTCGTCTGCCATTGAAAAGTTGGGGCGCAACAAGACGACAGATCTTTATGGCCGCAGGTTCGCGTCAGATGTCGCTTCGCTCGGCACGTGGTTCAATTGGGAGGTCAGCCCATCGTTTCGCGCAGCGCGGCGAGGAGCAGATCGACGTTCCGGATCGTCGCGCCGTGGCCCATCAGGCCGATGCGCCAGGCTTTGCCGGCGAACGGCCCGAGCCCGCCGCCGATCTCGATGTCGTAGTCGTCGAGCAGGCGTTTGCGCACGGCGGCGTCACTCGCGCCGGAGGGGATGCGCACGCAGTTGAGCGTGTGGAGTGAATGTGTGGGCACGTAGCCGATGCCGAGTTTCTCCAACCCGGCGCGCAGGCGCTGGTGCATGCGCGCGTGGCGCTCGAAACGCGGCTCCAGTCCTTCTTCGAGGACGATCGTGAGCGCCTCGTGGAGCGCGTAGGTCATGTTGATCGGCGCGGTGTGGTGATAGACGCGGCCGCCGCCGGAGCCACCCGTGTAGTAGTCGCGCAACATCGAGACGTCGAGATACCACGACTGCACCTTCGTCTTGCGCGCGTCCATGCGCTCGAGCGCTCGCGGCCCGAAGCTGACGGGCGCAAGGCCGGGCGGGCAGCTCAGGCATTTTTGCGTGCCGCTGTAGATCGCGTCGATCGCCCAGTCGTCCACCCGCACATCATGGCCACCGAGGCTGGTGACGGCATCGACCACGAGCAGCGCGTCGCGCGGCCGCGCGATCTCGGCGAGGCCCTCGAGCGGCTGAAGCGCGCCCGTGCTCGTCTCGGCGTGCACGATGCCGAGCAGGCGCGCGCTCGGGTGTTCGTCGAAGGCGGCGGCGATCTGCCTGGGAGCGAACGTTTCGCCCCACGGCGCCTCGATCGTGTGCACGACGGCGCCGCAGCGCGCCATGACATCCTGCATGCGCGAGCCGAAGACGCCGTTGACGCAGACGATCACCTCGTCGCCCGGTTCGATCAGGTTGCTGGCGACGCACTCCATGCCGGCCATGCCGGTGCCGCTGACGGGAAACGTGAGCGGATTCTCCGTGCGAAACACGGCGCGCAGCATCGCGCAGGTTTCGTCCATGATGCGCAGGTATTGCGGATCGAGGTGGCCGAGCGTCGGCGCGGCGAGCGCGCGCAACACGCGGGCGGAAACCGGGCTGGGCCCGGGGCCGAGAAGAATGCGTTCAGCGGGGTGTGGCATGGGTGAGCGGAGACCGTGAACCTTCGGCCAGGCGACGGCAACATGCGAACTGCGATCGCAAGCGACGGATGGCGGAGGCGGGCAGTCGAAAGCGGCGATGAATCGCCGCGCTCCAAAAAAGAACGCCGCCCATTGATCCGGAGGGCCTCTTTCAAACCGGAGGGATGCTCGGCTCAGTCCGCCGGCGGCTTGTCCTCCTCGAGGCCGAAATCCGTGAAGTCGTTGAGCACGTCGCGGTAACGCCGGTCCTGTTTGTAGATGCGCAGGATCTCGTTGTGCTCGTGGATGCTGGTGGGAAACTGCCGGTGGTAGTCCCTGCCCAGCATGAGCACCGTGTAGCCCTGCTCGCGGGTTTCGAGGCGGCGGATCACGAGCATGGCCGCGCGCTCAATCGCGCGATGGAATCGCCGGGCTCGATCGCCTGTCACACGTGCTCATCCTCGCCCTCCTCGAGTTCGCGGCGGTTCGCGGGCAGCTCGTGCGGCAGGCAGAGGTAAAACGTCATCAACCACCAGCTTCGCGACGGACGATAGATGAGCATGGGCACGAGGACCGCGCCGGCGACCGCGAGCCCGACCGCCCACGAGGTGGACAACACGCCCGTGATCCCGAGGATGAGCACGGGGAGGAGAAAGAGAAAGATCGTCAGCCCGTAGTTGACCGTCATCGATCCGAGAAAAAATCCCTCGCCGCGCTCGAATTCCAGCCCGCATCGCGGACACTCGTGATACAGCGTGAAGCCGCGCCGGAACAACGGGCTTCCCTCGCAGTTGGGGCAGCGGTTTTTCATGCCGCGAACAAAGATCTGGCCTCGGGACACTTTCATGCGCGAAGCACGGTCGCATCGCGCCGCATGGGTTGGCAATCCGCGGATGCTGAGCGCCAGCGAATCAGCAATCAGGAGACAGGACTCCGAACTTCAGCACGCAGCCATTAACTTCCATTCACGCACGCAGCTCGGGCGCATCCCACTTTCTGGACAGGGCGCAACGTGGCACGAGCGTCTCGCCTCATTACCAACGCCGAAGGCGTTAAAGCCTGTAGCCGGTGGTGAGCGAGCGACACCACCGGAAATCATGCGCAAACGCCGCACCCCGGAGGGGGTGCCAGCCACCGTCTGGCATCCCGCCGGGATGCATCGTTTTCGACAACGATCC
>CAZFCY010000045.1:18797-30578 GCA_964517665.1 uncultured Opitutaceae bacterium
CTTCGCTCACCACCGGCTACAAGCTTGTATCCCTCCGGGATGGCGGCAGCAAGCCGCCGCCATCGGCAATCAGAACTGGCCAATTTCCAGACACAGGCAGGATGCCGTGCCACAAAGGGCAGCTGATGCCCTGTCCAGAAAGTGGGATGCGCCCACGCAGCTCGAGCACGGCTGAAACCGATTGGCATCGGCGCCGCGGCCCGCCAGGCTGGGCGCATGTCACCCCGCCTCTCTCGTCGCGACGCGCTCAAAACCCTCGCCGCCGGAGCCACCGCCGCGCTTTCCCTCCCGATCGCGCGCGGGGCCGCAACGCGCCGGCCGCCGGCCGCTTCCACCGCGGCTTTCAAGCAGTCCGTCTGCCGCTGGTGCTACAAGGACATGCCGTTCGAAAAACTCTGCGAGGCGGCGCGCGACATCGGCCTCGAGTCGGTCGAGCTGCTCGGCCCCGACGACTGGCCGGCGTTGAGAAAATACGGCCTCACCTGCGCCATGGCCAACGGCCCCTCGACCATCCCGGACGGTTTCAATCGCGTGGAAAACCATGCCCGGCTCGTCCCGGCCTTCGAGCAGCGCCTCCGCGAAGCCGCCGATGCCGGGCTGCCGAATGTCATTTGTTTCTCCGGCAACCGCCGCGGCCTCGACGACGAAGCGGGCCTGGAAAACTGCGCGACCGGCATCAAGCAGATCATGTCCGCGGCCGAGCGCCACGGCGTGACCGTTTGCATGGAGCTGCTCAACAGCCGCGTGAACCATGAGGACTACCAATGCGACCGCACCCCGTGGGGCGTGGAGCTGGTCAAGCGCGTCGGCTCCGAGCGTTTCAAGCTGCTCTACGACATCTATCACATGCAGATCATGGAGGGCGACGTGATCCGCACGATCCGGGAAAACAAAGACTATATCGGCCACTATCACACGGCCGGCAACCCGGGCCGAAACGAGTTCACGCGCCCGGAAGACGTCCAGGAACTCGACTACGCGTCCATCATGCGCGCCATCGCCGGCACGGGTTTCACGGGCTTCGTCGGCCAGGAGTTCATCCCCACCCGCGACCCGGTGGAGTCGCTGCGCGAATCGGTGGAACTCTGCCGCGTCCAGAGTCCTTGAACCGCCGGATTCGGCGCAAACAGACCACGTTTTGAAGCTGCTTCTTCAATAGAAACAAACGAACCGCTCATCTTCGTCTTCATCGGCGAGGATCAGCGCAGATGAGTGGTTCACCTTCGCGCTTCCCACACCCTGCCAGATGGAGCGCGATCTCCGAGCGCGAGAAGCCAGGGGGACCGAGTGAAAGCGCTCGCCAGGCGCCGAGCCGAAAGGCAGGATCGCGGGCATCCCCGGCCGCGCGTCTTCGCGCCCGCTTCCACGTCCGGTTTTCGCCCTTCCCGCCATGAAACCCCGGTCTGTCCTTCTCGGCGCCTCGATCGCTGGAAACATCGCGCTGGCCGCGGCGTTTCTCGCGCGGCCGGCGCCGCAGGATGATCCATCGCGCGTTGTGTCGGGCGACGCGTCACCCGCCGCGGATGCGTTGCCCGAGGCGCCGGCCAGCGGGCCGCGGGCGCTGGACGAGAATCTTTGGGAACGGCTTCGCTCCGTTGACCCAGCGCTATTCGAACAGAATCTCCGCCGCGCCGGCCTTCCGGATCATCTCGTTTCCGCGCTCGTCGGCGCCGAGGCGCGCGAACGGATCCGGCTTCGCCAGCAGGGCGGCGGCGCGCCGGCGGCGACACCATCCCCCACCGGCGTCGCGAGCGCGAAAGTCGCGGTGGCGGCGGCCCGCGATCCGGCAACCGTCGTTTTTCTCAACGCGAGCGCGAGAATCGACCCGATCGGCCGCGACCTGGCGTTCATCGATCCAGCCCGGCGTGAGCAGGCTCTCGCGATCTCGACGGATTACGACGCCTTGATCGACGGCATCAGGCGCGACGCCCGCGGGATGCTCACGCCTTCGGAAAAAGAGATGATCGAAACACTCGAAGCCGAGCGCCGCCAGGATCTCGAAGGCCTCCTCACCGCGCGGGAACTCGCCGATTACGAGATCGTGAAGTCGCCGCTCTACTCCCGGCTCACCTACGAATTGCAGGAACTGGCTCCGACCGCGGAGGAGTTTCGCGCCATCTTTGCCGCGGAGCAGGAGCTGGCCGAACGCTTCGGAGCCGACGGCATGCGACAGGCGCCGCCCTCTCCCGCCGAACGCGAGGCCGTCCAGCAGGCGCGCGCAACCGTGGACGAACAGCTTCTCCGGCAACTCGGAGCCGAGCGGTTCGCCGAATACGATCGCTCGCGCCATCACGAATACCGCCAGCTCGCCCAGCTCGTGCGCCGCGTCAACCTGCCGGCGGAACTCGCGGCCGAAGTATTCTCCATGCGCGACTACGTCTCCGCCGAATCGAATCGGATCAACGAGGACAACAACCTCACGACCGACGCCAAGCGCGCCGCCCTCGCCACTCTCGCCACCGACACGCGCCACCTCATCCGCGAACGCCTCGGCGAAGAGGCAGGCAGCGCCTACCTGCAATCCGCCGACCGCTGGCTCAACGCCGTCGAGAATGGCGCCGCCGTCAGCTTCCCGACCGCGAACGGCATCTCCTTCCGTCACGTCGGCCGGCCGATTCCCCCTCCCCCTCCCGGCGGCTGAATCGGATTCGCACGGGCTCGCCCCTCCTCGCGCGAAACCTCGCGGCCGCCGGACTGTCCCGATCTTCCTGGCGGC
Source organism: uncultured Opitutaceae bacterium (assembly GCA_964517665.1). Taxonomy (GTDB): domain Bacteria; phylum Verrucomicrobiota; class Verrucomicrobiia; order Opitutales; family Opitutaceae; genus Congregicoccus. The sequence goes on from CAZFCY010000045.1 coordinate 21,514, forward strand.
CTCCAGATCCCGGCCCTCCCGGGCCGGGCCACGGGACCGGTCCGGCGGGTCGGAATTTCTAGGTTTGTGCTGCGGGCGGAAGATCCATTACCTCCAACGGGTCCACCGCCTCATGCGGGGGACCCTTGCCCCACCCCGCAGGGACATCGCATTCGCACAACCACCCCTTTTGTTGTCATGATTGCACCAGACCCCAGATACCCCGGAATCCGTATCACGACGAACGGAAACCAGCTCGTTGCCTACTACACGGAGGCGCGAATCACCGACGGCGGGATATTTTATCCGATCACGCCCTCGACCGAGATGGGCGAAATGTATCAACAGTCGTTCGCCGAAGGGAAACTCAACGTCTTCGGCCGGCCCAAGATCGCGGTCGAATGCGAGGGCGAACACGCCGCGCAGGGCGGGGCCATCGCCTACTCGATCACCGGCAAACGCACCGTCAACTTCACGTCCGGCCAGGGCATCGTCTATGGCGTGGAGCAATATTATCACGCGCCCGGCAAGCTCTCGACGATGGTCCTCGAGGTCGGCGCGCGCGCGCTCACGAAGCACGCGCTCAATGTGCACTGCGGGCACGACGACGTGTATGCCGCGCTCGACACCGGCTGGATCATCGCCTTCGCCAGGGACGCGCAACAGGCCGCCGACCAGGCCCTGATCCTGCGCAAGGTCTGCGAGCTGTCGCTCACGCCGGGCATGAACGTGCAGGACGGCTTTCTCACCACGCATCTCGAGCGGACGTTTCGCACCCACGAGTCGGATCTGCTGCGCGAGTTTCTCGGCTCGCCCGAAGACATGATCGATTGCCCGACGCCGGCGCAGCGCGAACTTTTCGGCGCGCGCCGCCGCCGCGTGCCCAAGGCGATCGACCTGCTCAACCCCGCCCTGATCGGACCGGTGCAGAATCAGGAACATTATATGAACGGCGTGGCCGCGCGCCGGAACAATTTCGTCGAGCCCATCCTCGGCTTCTTCGAGGACGCCTATCGCGAGTTCGGCCGCCTGACCGGGCGCCACTACGGATTGATCAGCACCTACAACATCGCGGCGGCCGACACGGTCTTCGTCTGCCTCGGATCGTCGGCCGAGAACATCGAGGCGGCGATCGATCACCTGCGCGCGACCCGCGGAGTCGAGGCCGGCGTGGTGCACGTCAACGTCCTGCGTCCGTTCCCCGAGGCCGCCGTCGTCTCCGCGCTGAGCGGCAAGGAAAACGTCATCATCATCGAGCGCACCGACGAGCCCATGGCCGGCGACAACCCGCTCGCGCGCGACGTGCGCACCGCCCTGACCAAGGCGATCGAGAACAGCCGGGGCCGCGCCCACGGGCACATGCCCGTGATCGAACCCGGCGCCATGCCGCGCATCTTCTCGGGCATCTACGGCCTCGGCTCGCGCGATTTCCGCCCCGAGGACATCCTCGGCGCCTACGAATACGCGACCGGCGCGATCAAGCGGCAGGACGGCCGGCATCGCGACGACGGCGAATCGTTTTTCACCCTCGGCATCGATCACCCCTACCATGTCGTTTCGGAGGAGACGCCGTCGCTCCTGCCCGAGGGTTCGATCGCGGTGCGCCTGCATTCGATCGGCGGCTGGGGCATGATCACGACCGGGAAAAACCTCTCGGAAATCATCGGCGAGATCGGCCAGCACGTGGCCGAGCGCGAAAACGCCCGCGACGCCACCGGCAGCCTCGAGGAGGTCATCCACGTCACCGCCAATCCGAAATACGGCTCGGAGAAAAAGGGCGCGCCGACGGCGTTCTTCCTCGTCGCCGGCCCGAAGCGCGTCCGGGTGAACTGCGACCTCCGGCACGTCAACGTCGTGCTCTGCTGCGACCCGAAGGCGTTCACCCACATCAACCCGCTCGAAGGCCTGGTCGAGGGCGGAACGTTCATCTGGGAATCGAGCGAGGATCCGGCGACCGCGTGGCAGCGCATCCCCCGCAAGCACCGCCGCGCTGTCATTGAAAAACGGATACGCGTCTTCATCCTGCCCGGCTTCGAGATCGCGAAGGCGGCGACGAATCGTCCGGAACTCCAGCTTCGCATGCAGGGCAACGCGTTTCTCGGCGCCTTCTTCCGGCTCTCCTCGCTGCTCCACGACTTCAAGATCGGCGACGACAAGTTCCGCGAGGTCGTCCGCGCGCAGTATGTGAAGAAGTTCGGCAAGCTCGGCGACGCCGTGGTCGACTCGAACATGGAAGTCATGATCCAGGGCGGCGACCGCCTGCGCGAGGTTCCCCACGGCGACGAATTCGCGCCCGATCGATCCTCCATGCGCGGCGAGCCCCTGCTCCCGCACGCGGATTCGTGCGGCGATTGCGGCCCCCTCGGGTGCGGCGCGGCCCGGCCCGCGGAGCAGGAGGAGCGCGCGCCGCTCTTCAAGCTCGAATCCTTCGACCGCGAATACCGCGCCGGGCTCGGCTACAATCAACCCGCGAGCCCGTATGCCTCGGTCGGCATCATGGCCGCGGGCACGGGCGCGACCGCGTCCAAGTACGGCGCGCGCCGCGAAACCCCGGTTTACATAGCGGAAAACTGCACGCAGTGCATGGCCTGCATCACCGCCTGCCCGGACACGGCGCTGCCGACGACGACGCAGGAATTGCGCGCGATCCTCGAGACCGCGATCCGCAATTATATCAGAAGCGGCGACGACCAGGTGAAGCTTCTCGAGGCGCTTCCCGCGATCGATTCCGCGGCGCGCGCGCAAATGAACGCGGCGGTCAAGGCGAAGGAGCCGAAGCCGCTGCCGGATCTGCTCATCGCCGAGGTGCGCAAACTCGAGACGATCACGGATCGCGCGCGGGAGGAGTTCGCCGCCATCGTCTCGAAACTCCCGCTCGCCTACACGAAGGTGAACGCGATCTACGCCACGCAGGAGCGGCAGAAGCCGGGCGAGGGCGGGATCTTTTCCATCTTCGTCTCCGACCTGTGCAAGGGTTGCGGCGAATGCGTGACCGAATGCGGCGATCACAACGCGCTCGTGATGACGCCGGACAACGAGGATTACAACGCGCGCATCCTCAGCGCGCAGCGCTTCCTCGATCTCCTGCCCGAGACGAACACGAAATATCTCGGCAAATACGATCCGCTCGCGCCCGCGCAATCGCGCCAGGCCACGCTGCGCAACCTCATGATGATGACCGGCGCCTATCGCGCCCTGAGTTCCGGCGACGGCGCCTGCGCGGGCTGCGGCGAGAAGTCGATCCTGCACGCGCTCGCGTCGGTCACCGAAGCCTACATGCGGCCGATCTATCACGCCAAGGCCGCGCGCCTGCTCGAGAAGGCCGCGCGCGTCGAGCGCGAGGGCGTCGCGTTGCTCGGGAAACTGCGCGACGAAGACGCCGGGGCGCACCGCGTCTTCACGCGGACCGTCGCGCACATCCTTCTCGGGCTCGGCGGCGACACGGACAAGGACACCGACCATCGCCTCGCGCGGCACGGCGGGCTCTCCGACCAGGACATCGTGGACGCGCTCGTCTCCGTCATGCGCGCGGATGCGTTCAATCATCGGCGTTTCCAGACCATCGACGGCCGGGACGACAACGGCATGGCCGTCATGGCGATGGGCGCGCACACCGGCTGCAACACCGTTTACGGCTCCACCCCGCCGAACAACCCGCATCCGTATCCGTGGCTCAACTCGCTCTTCCAGGACGGCGCCACGATAAGCTGGCTCATGGGCGAAAGCTTCATGTTGGACAACGCCCGCCACTCCATCCTGCCGGAGCGGCTCGCGGATCATCTCTGCGCCGGCGACCACCTGGCCACGGCGGATTATTTCGACTATACACATTTCACCGACGCGCTCATGACCGACCAGGAAGTGCGCGAACTGCCGAAGGTCTGGTGCGTCGGCGGCGACGGCGCGATGGGCGACATCGGTTATCAGAACGTGTCGAAAGTGATCCTGCAAAACCGGCCGAACGTGAAGCTCCTCATGCTCGACACGCAGGTTTATTCGAACACCGGGGGCCAGAACTCCGATTCGTCCCCGATGACCGGCGGGTTCGACATGAACCAGATCGGCGCCGCCACCCAGGGCAAGCTGGTCGAGATGAAGAACATCGCCGAATCGTTCACCTCCGGCCATGGCTCGCCCTACGTCGCGCAGGTGTCGATGGCCGACGTGCCGAAGCTCTACGGCTCGCTGCTCGACGGCCTCGAATATCGAGGCGCCGCGTTTTATCTCTGTTATACCACCTGCCAGCCCGAGCACGGCGTCGGCGACCACATGGCCACGCGCCAGGCCGTGCGCGTGCGCGACAGCCGCGGGTTGCCGGAGTTCGTCTTCAATCCCGACCTCGGTGAAACCTACGCCGAATGCTTCAGCATCAAGGGAAACAGAAACCCCGACCGCGACTGGATGCAGGCGAGATTCGCCGACGGCACGACCTACAACTACACCGTCGCGCACTGGGCCGCGACCGAGGGCCGCTTTCGCCGCCACCTCAAGCGCATCCGGCCCGAGGACGCGCCGACCCTCATTCCTCTCGACGCCATGCTCGAGCGCCTGACACAGAAGGACGTCGTCGCCCGCCGTTATATGCAACGCGGACACCGCGCCTGGACGCCGGACTTCGGCGTCTATATCGTCACCGAGACCGACGACGGCAAGCGCGTGTATTTCACGCTTTCGCGCCAGATGGTCCTCTTCTGCGTCGAGCGCCGGAAGGCGTGGCGGCTGATGCAAAGCCGCGCCGGCCAGCCGAACATCGACCTCGACGCGCAGAAGGCGCTGCTGTCCAAAGTGGACAAGGGCGAAATCGCCCTGGCTGATTTCAACGCCCGCGACGCCGGGACGCCTGACGCCGGGCGCCTCGCGCACGCGAACCGGTAGCGCGCCGGAAGGCGCGCATGCAGCCCGGCCCGCGAGGGCCGGGATCACCCCGCCCCGACAACCTTCGACCTCCCCGCGCTTTCGCGCGGGGTCGCCAGAGAGCGCCGTGACCGACTCCGGCGCTCCCCTCATTCTACATTCCCCCCTTCCCGACTTCCCCATGACAAAACCGACATACCCCATCGAACCCGCCCGCCTCGGTCGTTATTTGTTCGGCCTCGCGGTGCTTGCCTCCGGTCTGATGCAACTCGTCAACGCCGAATTCGTGCGCCTGATTCCGGCCCTGCCCGCGACGATCCCCTTGCCCTCGTTCTGGGCGCGCGCGATCGGCGCCGTGCTCGGCGCGCTCGGCGTCGCGATCGTGCTCGGCTTCATGATCCGGCCGGCGGCGGCGATCGTGGCCGCGCTCTTGTTGCTCTCCTTCGTGTTTCAACGCGTGCCCGAGCTTCTCGCCCAGCCGATGACCGGATTGACGTGGACCAATCCGTGCAAGGTTCTGGCGTTGAGCGGTGGCGCCATCCTCGTGGCCGCGGCCGCGACAACCAACAAACGGACATCTTCCGACTGGGCGCAAAGACTGCGACCGCTGGCCCCGCTGCTGCTCGGCGCCTTTCTGCTCGTCTGTGGAGCGCAGCATTTCATCTACGCGACATTCGTCGACACGCTGGTGCCGGCCCGAATGCCGCTGGAGCCTCGCTTCTGGACCTACCTCACGGGCGCTGCCCTGATCGCCGGCGGCGCCGGCGTGATGATCCCGCGCATCGCGCGCCTGGCGGCGCTCCTTTCCGGCGGCATGGTCTTTCTCTGGGTCATCCTGCTTCATCTCCCTCGTTCGATCGAAATGAAAACCGCGTTCGAAATGGCCGGGATATTCGAGGCCCTCGCCATCAGCGGCACCGCCTTCATGGTGTGCGGGATCGCGCCAAAAGAGATATAGGCTGCGACCACGGACGCTTCAGCCCCTCGTCGCGCGCCCGCCGGCCCTGCCGCCGCGGGCGCGCGGCAAAATGCGGCCGATCGCGAGCCCGGCGTTGACAAATCGGCGAAACAAATCCCCTTCCGGTTTCGGACGCCGCATATCTGCGCATCCGCTTCACTGTCCAACCCAAGCCAACCTGCCCAAAGATGAAACGACTCCTCCTTTGCCTGATGACTGCCTGCGCCCTCGCGCTCGGGACCACCGCTCTCTCCGCCGCTGAAACCGCCCCGAAGTCCGTCATCCACGTCGTGACCGTGGCCTGGAAGGACGGGACCACGCCCGAGCAAATCCAGGCCGCGCTCGACGGAGTGAAGACGCTGGCGGCCGACTTCAAGGGCATCACCCGCGTGTGGGTGAAGTCGATCAAGGTCCAGAACGCGCCCGGCGCGAGCGTGAAGCGAACGCACGCGTTTGTGATGGAGTTCGCGGATGAACAGGCGCTGAAGGACTACGGGGATAGTGACGCGCAGAAGAAATGGTACGAAACCTACCAGCCGATTCGCGCGCAGAGCACGACCTTCGACATCACGAACTGAGGGCTGCGCGAAGCCGCCTTCGACACCGCAAAAGGGCGCGATTGCGCGCCCTTTTTTTGTTTCGGATCCGGCCGACCTTGCGCGCGGCCAAACGATGGGCCGCAGGGCCATGCATCGTCTCCCGTGGCCTCCGTGACCCAACGCGCCTCGCGGCGGCGACTACAGCAATGCCGCCAGCGCCTCGTCCTCCGTGAATCGAAACGCCGCGCGCACTGCGCCGAAAGCCTCCAACAACTCCCGCGGCGAACCCGCGCGCGGAAACACCAGCTCGAGCGTCGCGCCCGTGCAGCGCACGACCGCGTCGATGGTCGAAACACCGATGACGCACTCGGCGCAGTTCGCCGGATAATTCACGCTCAGCGTGGACGGTTCGGGCAGCGCCTCCACCGCGTCGATCACGGCCTCGACCGACACGCCGCGGGCGAGCGTGAAGACAATATGCGTGAACGCTCCGCCGAAGACGCGATCGCCCGCCGGCCCCAGGATCGCGTCGACATCGCGAAAATCACGGAGCGCGCGCGTGATCGTGTACGATGACGGATCGCCGCCATCGAGCGTCCAGATGATCTCGAAGGCGAAATCCTTCGCGGTCAGGAGCGCGCAGGAGCCATCCGTGGCGAGAGAGAGATCGCGCCGTTTATAGCCAAACGCGTCACGCGCGCGCTGAAACCATTCCTCGCCTTCCTCCGCCACCTCGTCCGCGCAGAGCCTGGCGAAGAACGCCTCGGTCGCGTTGTTGACTCCATCGGGAATCGTATGGCGGTCCTTTCGAAAGCCGCGCAGGCGTTTCACCATCCCGCCGGAGCGCCCGAGCAGGCTGATCGCGGAAAGCGTGCGAGAGGAAAACGCGGAGGCATCGTCCATCGCCCAAGCGAGAGTGTCGTCGGGAACGGGATCAAGCCCCGACTTCCCTGCCCACCGGCGCCATCGGCGAATCAAAGGGGCGGTGGTTTTGCGGAAGGCGCCAGAGGAAGCGGAGAAAAGACCGCCCAAACGAGCCCCTCCGCCTCCTCCGCCGCGCTTGTAAATTCCGGGGCATTCCCATTTTGCCTGGTTCAATATATCGGAGATCGAACGTCGCGGAGGAGATTGTTGGCCGGCGCCCGCTGGCGTTTTCCCGGGAGCGCGGCATGTTCCCGCGATGATTCCAGTTTCCGTTCTCGACCTTTCTCCCGTGCCCGCCGGGGCCACGGCGCGGGAGGCGTTGCAACACACGGCCGATCTCGCGCGATTGGCCGAACAACTCGGCTTCCGGCGGTTCTGGGTCGCCGAGCATCACAACATGCCGGGCATCGCCAGCGCGGCGACCGCCGTGTTGATCGGCCACATCGCCGGCGCGACCTCGACCATCCGCGTGGGATCGGGAGGCATCATGCTGCCGAACCACTCGCCGCTCGTGATCGCGGAACAGTTCGGCACGCTCGAATCGCTTTACCCGGGACGGATCGATCTCGGGCTCGGCCGCGCGCCGGGCACGGACCAGCGCACGGCGCGCGCGCTGCGGCGGACGCGTCATGACGCCGTGGATACATTCCCGCAGGACGTGATGGAATTGCGCGCGTATTTCGAACCGGCGGCCGAATCGCAACCCGTCCGGGCCGTGCCGGGCGCGGGATTGCGCGTGCCGATCTGGTTGCTGGGCTCGAGCCTCTTCAGCGCGCAACTGGCGGCGCTGCTCGGGCTGCCGTTCGCGTTCGCGTCGCACTTCGCGCCGGATCTTCTGCGCGAGGCGCTCTCGCTCTACCGCCGGGAGTTCCGGCCCTCCGAAACGCTGGAAGCGCCGTATGCGATGGCGGCGATCCAGGTGTACGCGGCGGACACGGACGCGGAGGCGCAACGGCTGTTCACGTCGCTCCAGCAATCGTTTCTCAACCTGCATCGCGGCAATCCCGGGCAACTGCCGCCGCCGGTCGAAAGCATGGACGACCTTTGGACGGAAGCCGAGGCGGCGGGCGTCGCGCGGGCCTTTCGCGAATCGATCGTCGGATCGCCGGCGATCGTCGCGGAGGGAATCGCGGCGTTCATCGAGCGCGTCAGGATCGACGAGCTGATGGTGACGGGCGCGATCCACGATCACGCCGCCCGGCGGCGGTCGCTGGAAATCGTGGCGCAGGCATGCGGGCTGCGCCCGACAGGAATCACGGGCCCGGCGTTGGGCAGACCACCGCGCTGAAAGCGCGGGATAAGGCCTTAAATCGGTTCCGCCGCGAGGCCTCCGTCCACGAGTCGCAACCAGCGTCGACCATCCTCGGTGAGCAAAACGCTGCACTGCATCGACACGGCGCCGCCGCGCCGATATACTGGCGTCTCCCTCTTATATGCTGATTTAGACTTGTAGTTTTCAGCGGGCGGTTGTCCCAAATCCCAACAGAGGAGGGCTCCCATCTCGCCCGCAGCTTGAATCAACGACATCTTTGCATGCGCGCAGTCGTCGGCTACCCAGAGTTCGGCCAGTTCCTCCCGACCCTTGGCTTTTGGAAAGATCAACCCGGAAATGCTCCAGGCCGATTGAATGCGGTTGCGATACAGCACGGAAACTTTCCAGCCGCCGAAAGACTGCATGACGCCGCGCTTTTTCAACTCCTCGGATTTCGCGCAGATCAGAATGTCAGCGTTCACCGCAATCTGAGAGAAATCCGGACTTATTCTAATTAGCTTTCAAGATGAGACTCATTATCCATGGCCAGCAAGTGATG
>CAZFCY010000046.1:0-1481 GCA_964517665.1 uncultured Opitutaceae bacterium
CCCGTGATGATTTCGGTCACGATCACCGACGCCTCCGGCCGCACGCTTTCCGGGCAGACAATCTCCGCGTTTTACACCTCGATCCGCCATGCCCGGCCGTTCTCGGTCGGAATCAACTGCGCGCTCGGCGGACGCGAAATGCGCCCCTATCTCGAGGAACTCTCCGGCATCGCGGAATGCGCGGTCACCTGCTACCCGAACGCCGGCCTGCCGAACGCGTTCGGCGGCTACGACGAAACGCCGGCCGACATGGCCGCGATCATCCGCGAGTTCGCCGAGGCCGGCTGGGTCAACCTCGTCGGCGGCTGCTGCGGCTCCACCCCGGAGCATATCACCGCCATCGCAAAAGCCGTGGAAGGCCTGCCCCCGCGAAAAGCGCGCGCCAGATCAACCGCGCTTCAGCTAAGCGGCCTCGAGCCGCTGCTCGTCGGCTGAAAGGAAGCAACCACCCTCTTCATCGCGGCGGCGCGGCATTATATTCATTCGTGTCCAATATAGCATCCAGTTTTCTCGTCATCGGCGAGCGCACCAACATCACCGGCTCGCCGAAGTTCAACAAGGCGGTCAAGGCCGGCGATTGGGACGCGTGCCTCGCCATCGCGCGCCAGCAGGTGGAAAACGGCGCCAACGTGATCGACATCAACGTCGACGAGGCGCTCATCGACGGCGAGGCCACGATGGTGAAGTTCCTCAACCTCATCGCCGCCGAGCCGGAAATCGCGCGCGTGCCGGTGATGATCGACTCGTCGAAATGGTCCGTGCTCGAAGCCGGCCTGCAATGCCTCCAGGGCAAGGGCATCGTCAACTCGATCTCGCTCAAGGACGGCGAGGACGAGTTTCTCCGGCGCGCGAAGCTCGTCATGCGCCACGGCGCGGCCGCCGTCGTGATGGCGTTCGACGAACAGGGCCAGGCCGCGACGCGCGACGACAAGGCGCGCATCTGCACGCGCGCGTATCATCTGCTCGTGGACCGGATCGGCTTCCCGCCCGAGGATATCATATTCGATCCGAACATCCTCACCGTCGCGACCGGCATCGAGGAGCACAACAACTACGCCGTCGATTTCTTCGAGGCCACGACATTGATAAAGGAAACGCTGCCGCGCGCGCGCGTCTCGGGCGGTGTTTCCAACGTGTCGTTTTCGTTCCGCGGCAACAATCCCGTGCGCGAGGCGATGCACGCCGCGTTCTTATATCATGCCATCAAGGCCGGGCTCGACATGGCCATCGTCAACGCCGGCATGCTCGGCGTCTATGACGAGATCGAGCCCGCGCTGAAGGAGCGGATCGAGGATGTCCTGCTCAACCGCAGCCCGGAGGCGACCGAGCGGCTCGTCGTGCTCGCCGATGAGATGAAGGCGATCCAGGGCGGCGCGTCGAAAGCGGAGCGCAAGGAGGACCTCTCCTGGCGCGAAGCCGCGGTCGAGGAGCGAATCAAGCACGCGCTGGACACCCACGGCGCGTTCAACACGTATTATCTC
>CAZFCY010000046.1:1491-6370 GCA_964517665.1 uncultured Opitutaceae bacterium
CATCGAGGGGCCGCTCATGGACGGCATGCGCGTGGTCGGCGACCTCTTCGGCGCAGGCAAGATGTTCCTGCCCCAGGTGGTGAAATCCGCCCGCGTGATGAAGCGCGCCGTCAGCTACCTCACGCCCTTTATGGAGGAGGAAAAAAAGCGCGCCGCCGCCGCCGGCCAGGCCACGCGCGCCGCTGGGAAATTCCTCATCGCGACGGTCAAGGGCGACGTGCACGACATCGGCAAGAACATCGTCGGCGTCGTCCTCGCCTGCAACAACTACGAGGTCATCGACATGGGCGTGATGGTCCCCAGCGACAAAATCCTCGCGAAGGCCCGCGAGATCGGCGCCGACGTGATCGGCCTCTCGGGATTGATCACGCCCTCGCTCGACGAGATGGCGCACGTCGCGCGCGAGATGAAGCGCGAGGGTTTCAACGTGCCGCTGCTCATCGGCGGCGCCACGACGAGCGCCGCGCACACCGCGGTGAAGGTCGCGCCGGAGTATCCGCCGGGCGTCGTGCACGTGCTCGATGCCTCGCGCGTGGTCAACGTCGTCAGCGCCCTGCTCTCCGACGAACAGAAACCGGCCTTCATGTCCGAGGTCGGCTCGAAGCAGGAGAAACTGCGCGCCGACTTCGCCGCGCGCTCCAACCGCAAGCCGCTCCTCTCCTTCGCCGAGGCGCGATCGCGCGCCCCCGTGTTCGATTGGGCCGGCGCCGGCATCGCGACGCCCGAATTTCTCGGCTGCCGCGTCTTCGCGGGTGGGGAGGCCCCGCTGTCGGAGATCATTGAATATATCGACTGGGGACCGTTCTTCAGCGCGTGGGAGCTGCACGGGCGCTATCCGGACATCCTCGAGGATCCTGTCGTCGGCGCGGAGGCGAAGAAGCTTTTCGCCGACGCGAAACAATTGCTCGACCGCATCGTGAGGGAACAGCGTTTCACCCCGCGGGCCGTCGTCGGTTTCTTCCCCGCCAACTCGGTCGGCGACAGCGTCGAGATCTACGCCGACGAGTCCCGCGCCCGCGTTCTGGACACGTTTCACTTCCTCCGCCAGCAGGCGGACAAGCCGGCCGGGCAGTTCAACCATTGCCTCGCCGACTATATCGCCCCGAAGAGCAGCGGGCGCGCGGATTTCATCGGCGGCTTCGCCGTCACCTCGGGCCCGGGCGTGGAGGCGTTCGCCACGGAGTTCAGGACCGCGCTCGATGACTATAACGCGATCATGACCCAGGCGCTGGGAGACCGCGTCGCGGAAGGCATGGCCGAGTTCTTCCACAAAAAGGCGCGCGACTTCTGCGGCTTTGGCCGGAGCGAGACGCTGACCATGCGCGAAATCCATCGCGAGAAATACCGCGGCATCCGGCCCGCGCCGGGTTATCCCGCCTGCCCGGAGCACCGGCACAAGCCGCAACTCTGGAGGCTGATGGACATCGAAAACGCGACCGGAATCCACCTCACCGAAAGTTGCGCGATGCATCCGGGCAGCAGCGTGAGCGGATTCTATTTCAACCATCCGGAGTCGAAGTATTTCGCCGTCGGCAAAATCGGCCGCGACCAGATCGCCGACTATGTGGCGCGCAACCACGAGCCCCGCGCCGACGCCGAGAAATGGCTCGGCCCCTATCTCGACTACAACCCCGCGGGATAGCTCGAAAAGAAAGAAAGAAAACAGCGTCCCGCCAGCCGGGAGGCGGGGCGCCGTTTCCGAACCGGACCTGCGCCCGGTTCCGTCGGGGGATCAGGCGTTCGCTGTCTCGCGCGCGGGCAGCCCGCTCGTCGGCATCGCGAGAAGTTGAACGGCTTCCTCGTGCGAGGTCGTGATGAAGAAGCGCGGATCGAGGCTCTCCCACTTGTCGGCGCGATTCACCTTTTCGACCAGATAACCAACAGGCACAAAGTGCTCGCCGTATAGAACGTGCAGCGTGCCGGTTCCATGGTCCTGGGTATTGGGAAGCGCTGCCGACATCCGGAGCGCTGCCACCAACGGTTTGTCTATCTCTATGGCGGTGTGCATGGATTTGATGGGGTTGACGGTTGCGATTCCGGCGGAACGCCGGACGGTGCCGCCGCCGGAGGCCGTCGCGGATTCGAACCCGAAAACAAACCCCTTGCGGCGGGCTCGCACCCTACCCCGCGCGCGCGGAAAACGCAACCGGCCGGGCCATTTCCCGAGGCCCCCATCCGCGCGGTCAGAACGTCACCGGCCGGGCCGAGACTTCCTCGCCGCCAAAATACATTTCGAAGCCGACGCCGAAGCCCCAGCTCGGCTTGCGCGACTGCCATGCGTAATCCTTCGGCCACATCAAATCGGTCCGCACTTCCAGGACGAGCCAGTCGCGCGAAATATTTCGCCGATAGGCAACTTGAACGCCGACGTCGCGCACGGTCACGGGCGCGTCCGTCTCGCCTTCGATGAGAATGCGCGCCGAGATCGAGCGCCTTTCCCTCGGCACGTGCATGAGGGTGAGCGCGCTGTAGCCACGCGCGCCCTCGGACTCCTCCGAGATCGTGGCCGAGGCGGTCCAGAACATATACCAGCGCGGGCCGAAGTCCTTCTCCACATCCACGCGGCTGGTCAGGCCGAATCCTTCGCTGTTCCGCCAGAAGACGGTTTCCCTGATCCTGAACCGCGCGTTGTCGCTGAGCATGCGCTCGTAGCGATACGATCCCTTGATATACGGATCGAGCGGGCTTCGCACGCGCGCTCCCGCGCTGGCGCTGAAACGGCCGCCGGGACGCGGCGTCTGCGAATAAACGAGCCCCGCCAGCGTTTCATCCTCCTCGAAGCGGCCGCGGCGCGGAAACGCGCCCGACGAATCGAGGGTTTCCGTGACGAACTCGTCCGGGTTCAACCGGCCCAGAAACAGGCGATAGCGCTCGTTGAGCTGCGGCAGCGGCACATCGACGCGAAAGCGGACCTTCGGATTCCATCCATCGAACTCGTCCCACAACATCGCCATCGCGAGGCTGCCCGAGGCATCCTGATAGGCCTCCTCGCCGTATTCCGACCCGGCGAGCCGGTCCAGGCGCATGGCCGAGCGCCAGACGAGCTGATGCAGGCCCGTTTGCATCCGGTCAACCCAGACGCGATCGGCCTCGGCCGGCTCAGGCGCGGTGGCCGCGGCGGTGACCAGCACAGGCTCCTCCTGCGCGCGAGACACGGGAACAACGCCCAAGGCAAACCCGACCACGCCCGCGCACGAAACGACACGGGCGCGGGCGCAAAGAATTCCGATCCAATAATCAAGTCGTGATCTCATGCGCGAGTGGGATTCCGGCCGCTGGCCGGCTCCCCCTTCGCAAGCGCGATGCCAGCCCGCGTCACCGGAGGGCGCGACCCTCGTTTGAACCGCGCCGCGCGCAAAACGCCACGCGCGCATCGCCTCATCGGGTAGAACGCACGCGGCGCGCCCAAACCGATCGCGTGTCACAACGCGCCGGCTGGGCCGGACCGAGCCGGTCCCCCATCGCCTCAAAACGCTTTCTCCTTTCCCAACAGGGCAGGCGAAGGAGAAAATCACCTCCCCCGCGCCGGCCCTCGGCGCTCATGACAGCCGGGACTATTGCTCGCGCGGAGTCTCTGTCGTCACGGTATAAGCGGTCGCCTGTTCCGGGTCGATGGGTCGGATTTCGAAAAACAAGCCGCAGTTGATACACGGATTCTCCGCCGCGATCTTCGCAGCCTCGTCGAGGCTCCCGGCCATGATGAACCAGTAGCCGCCGATGACCTCCTTGGCTTCGCCGTAAGGGCCGTCGATCACGACGCTTTTTCTCGAGACCGTCCTCCCCGCGTTCGCGAGCCGCTGTCCGGGTCTCATTTTTCCCTCGGCCACGAGCCGGTCCAGCCAGGCATAGAACTGGTCGATCGTGTTCTGGATCTTTTCCTTTGAGGCATCCCTGTCCCACTGTCCGCGGGAGATCACGAGATATTCGAATGGCGCAACGGGTTCCTTCATGGCTTGTTTTTGCGAGACGCGGGACAATCCGCCTGGTGAACACAAGAGCCTGACCTGACCATCAGAACGGCGCGCGACCCGGCGGCGCGCAAGTCGAAATCTGGGAGACGACAAATCCGTTTCTCCGAATGTGTTGATGTGATGTATTGACGCCGTGAGGTCCGGCGACAGTCGCGCTGCGGTATCGAGTCACAAGTCCTTATTTCGTCGCGCCTCGCGCGCGGCCGAATCCGGCCATCGAGACGGAGACCCGTGCCGGGCCGCTCGCAACCGCGACTCCCTCACTCCACCTCGAAGTCCGGATTCCACACGACCTCCCATATATGTTTATCGGGATCCTGAAAATAGCCGGCATAGCCGCCCCAGAATGTGTCGCGGGCTTCCTTGATCACAGTCGCGCCGGCCCGCCTTGCCTGCTCCATCACGGCGTCGACCTCCTCTCGTGAAGCGACATTGTGCCCCAGCGTAAACCCGGCCGGGGAAGTCCCTCCGCTGGAAATGCCTGTGTCGCGCGCGATGCTCGCGCGCGGCCAGATCGCCAGTTTCAACCCGGACTGCAGATCGAAAAACGCGACCGCGCCATGCTCGAACTCGCGCCCGACAATGCCCCCGGTCGCGAGGCCGAGCCCGTCTCTATAAAAAACAAGCGCCTTCTCGAGATCGACGACCCCGAGTGTTATTACGGATAGTCGTGGTTTCATCTTTTGCCTGGCCCGGATCACCTCGCGACCCTTTGCGATTGAATCCAAGGCCGATTTCACGGCAAAGACACGGAGGAACACGAAGAGGTGTCGAGTGAAACGTGGAGCGCCGCATGAGCCCTTGCGGCCACGTTCGGGCGCAATTGGAACAGATGAGAGGACAGGCAGCCTGCCCGGCCCGCGATTCGATGAGCGCAGGCTCTGCCTGTGGCATCCGACGCCGGCTGC
>CAZFCY010000046.1:6470-18548 GCA_964517665.1 uncultured Opitutaceae bacterium
GACGCCGGCTGCCACCGGAAACGATTTGCGCTCGCGGGCCGGCGCTGCCAATCACGTCCGCCGTCCTTTGGGTTGAAGGGACGGCTCATCCACATCCGCGCGCGGCCGGCTCCGGCCGCACCACTTTATGCATTTTCACGGCGTCGCCTTCCCTCTGCGTTCGTTGATCGTCATCTCGAGCGTTTTCCTGTCGCCCCTGGTCGGAAACGCCGCTCCCGCGGAAGAGCCCTCCGCGCCAGGGAAAAGCCCGCCGGGCTCGGTGAGTTTCAATGGCCATGCCGTCAATCCCACGCGGGTTCTCGTGCGTTGGAAGGACGCCACCGCGGCGGCCTCCGCGGCAGGGATCGAGCAGGCGTTGCGCGCCGAGGATGCCCAGGCCTTCGGCGCTCGCGCCACGCGGGTTTCCACCGAGTTCTACTCCACCCTCGATGGCGTGGGGATCATCGAGTTTGACGACGCCGCCGAGGTCCAGGCGGCGCTCGCGCGCGGCGACACGTTGGCCGCTTCCGCCGCGGCCGGAAACGTTCTGACCGCCACGCAGTTGAAGAGCCGGATCGCCGCGCTCGAGGCCAGCGGGCTCTTCGACTATGTCGAGCCGGACTACATCCAGCGCGCGAGCGCGACCCCGAGCGACGCCGGCTTCACCGACGGCCGCCTCTGGGGCCTGCGCAACACCGGCCAGAACGGCGGCGTTTCCGGAATCGACGCGCAAGTCGTCTCCGCCTGGGACCTCACGACCGGTTCGAGCAATGTCATCGTCGCGGTCATCGACACCGGCATCCGCCACAGCCATCGCGACCTCGCCGGCAACATGTGGCGCAATCCCGGCGAGATCGCGGGCAACGGCGTGGACGACGACGGCAACGGCATCGTGGACGACGTCTTCGGCTTCAACTCGATCACCAACACCGGCGATCCGATGGACGACAACGGACACGGCTCGCACTGCGCCGGCACGATCGGCGGCTCGGCCAACGACGCCGGCGAGCAGGTCGGCGTGGCCTGGACCGTGCGCCTGATGGGGTTGAAATTCCTCAATGCCGACGGCGGCGGAAACCTCTCCGACGCGATCAAGTGCATCGACTACGCGATCGCGAAAGGCGCGCACATCATCAGCGGCAGTTACGGCGGAGGCGGCTTTTCCCAGGCCACGGCCGACGCGATCGAGCGCGCGCGCCAGGCGGGCATCCTCTGCGTCTTCGCCGCGGGCAACGAGACGAACAACAACGACGCCAACCCCGCCTACCCCGCGAGTTACCCGCACAACAACATCATCTCCGTCGCCGCCATCGACCGCGCCGGAGCCCTCGCCAACTTCTCGAACTTCGGCGCGACCTCGGTGGACCTCGCCGCTCCGGGCGTCGCGATCTTCTCCTGCAATTTCCAGAACGATTCCGCCTACCAGACGATCAGCGGCACGAGCATGGCCACCCCGCACGTCGCGGGCGTCGCCGCGCTCCTGAAGGCGCGCAACCCCGGCGAAGGCTACGCCGCGATACGCGAGCGGCTGCTCGGCAGCACGCGCGCGCTCACCGCCCTGCAGGGCAAGGTCGCCACCGGCGGCATGGTGCAGGCGCGAGCCGCCATGGACCTCTCGGCGGACGGCACGCTCGAGGTCTCGCTCTCCATCTCCCCCTCCCCGCTCCGCGCGGGCGAGCCCGCCACGCTCATCGCGCGCATCACCGACCTCGCGCCCGTGACCGGCGCGACCGTCACCGGCGCCCTCGGCGCGAGCACGACGATGGTGTTCAAAAACGACGGCATCGCGCCCGACACGCGCGCCGGGGACGACCTCTACACCGCGCGCGTGACCGTGCCCGAAACGGCCTCGGGAAACATCGCGTTCACGCTGGCCGCGACCGCGCCCGGCAAGGCCGATTTTTCCGGAGGCATTTCCATCCCGGTCGTGTCGCGCGCGACCAACGACAACTTCGCCGCCGCCGCCGCGCTCAATCTCGCGGCCACGCCGATTCAGTCCACCAACGTCGATTGCTCCCGCGAAACAGGCGAGCCGGCCCACGCGGGAAACACCGGCGGCCGGTCCGTCTGGTGGACGTGGACCGCCCCATCCGCCGGCGCCGTTCAGATCAGCACGACCGGCAGCTCGTTCGACACCCTCCTCGCCGTTTACACCGGCTCGGCGCTCAACGCGCTCACGCTCGTCGCCTCGAACGACGACACGAGCATGGGCGCCCTGCAAAGCGCGGTCGAGTTCACCGCCGTGGCCGGCACGACCTACAGGATCGCGGTCGACGGCTTCCGCGGCGCGAGCGGCAACGTGGTCTTGAACGCCACCTTCACCGGCGCCGGCGGCGGCAACACCCCGCCGGCTTTCGCGCGCCAGCCCGCCTCGATCCGCGTCCAGCAGGGCGAGACGATCCGCCTCTCGGCCGAGGTTTCCGGCACGCCCGCGCCGGCTTTGCAATGGACCTTCAACGGCGCGCCGCTCGCAAACGGCGGCCGGATCTCCGGCGCGCAGTCCGCTGAACTCGTCATCACGTCCGCGCGGGCGGGCGATGGCGGCGACTACGCGCTCGCCGCGACCAACGCCGGCGGGACCGCGACGAGCCTCACCGCAGTCGTCACCGTCGACGTCGCCCTCGTGCGGCCGCCCAACGACGACTTCGCCAACCGCCTCGCGCTCGTCGGCGCCTCCGCGCAAACCAGCGGAGCCAACACCGGCGCAACGGCCCAAAACGGCGAGCCCAACCACTCCAGCGGAGCCGCGCGGCGCTCGGTCTGGTGGACATGGACCGCGCCGCAAACCGGCCCGGTTTCGATCGACACCTTCGGCAGCGCCTTCGACACCGTCCTCGCCATCTATCGCGGCGCCGACATCGGCGCCCTCACAGGAGTGGCCTCGAACGACGACGCCAGCGGCAGCCGCCAGAGCCGGGCGACGTTTACCGCCGAGGCGGGAGTGCAGTACGCGATCGCCGTCGACAGCGCGGGCGCCGACAGCGGATCGATCAGCCTGCGCCTGCTCCAGGGCGCCACGGGAGGCGAGGCCCCGACGATCACGCGGCAGCCGGTGAACACACCCGTGCTGGAAGGGTTCGGCGCCACGCTCACGGTCGGCGCGGCCGGCGACGCTCCACTCTCCTACCAATGGTGGAAGGACGGCTCCCCGATCGAAGGCGCCACCCGTTCGACGCTCTCGATCGACCGCGGCCAGCTCGCCGATGCCGGCGGCTATTTCGTGATCGTTTCCAATCCCAACGGCTCCGTCGCCAGCAACACCGCGACCGTGACGGTCTCCGCCACCGGGCGTCCGCCGAACGACGACTTCGCCAACGCCGCCCCCATCTCGGCCGGCGGCGAAGTCGTCGTGGCGCGCCTCACGGGAGCCACGCGCGAGGCCGGCGAGCGAAGCCACGGAACTGCCAGCTCGCGCGGCGGAACGATGTGGTGGCGCTGGTCGCCCTCCCAATCGGGACAGGCCACGATCTCGACCGAAGGCAGCATCACCGAGACGGGGTATCTCCTCGACACCGTCCTCGCCGTTTACACCGGCAGCTCGCTCAACGCGCTCACGCTCGTCGCGGAAAACGACGACATCGACTACGGCAACGACGACTACAACAGCGAACTCACCTTCTCCGCCACCGCCGGCGCGACCTACTTCATCGCCATCGGCGGCTACGATGTGGACGACACGGGCATCGTCATCCTCGTGGTTCCGCCCGCGGCCACGCCCGCCACGGCCTCCGCGCCCGTGGTGCTCCTGCACCCGCTCACCCTCTCGCTCGCGGTGGGCGAGACCGCGACCTACATCGTCGGCCTCGGCGGCGCGCCCAACCCGGCGATCCAATGGCAGCGCTCGACCAATGGCGGCGCGAGCTGGACCGACCTCGCCAACGGCGGAAACATCAGCGGCGTCACCAGCCTGATCCTCGAGATCGCACATGCGCAGGAGAGCCAGGATGGCGAACTCTACCGCGCGCGGCTGTCGAACACAGCCGGCACGATCACCTCCAATCCCGCCATGCTGGCCGTGCTGCCGCGCCCGGCGAACGACGACTTCGGCGCCGCCTTCGCCATCGCGAGCGGAACGGGAGTCGTGACCGGCGACAACATCGGAGCCACAGTCGAAAGCAACGAGCCGCCACACGCGGGCTTCGGCGAAGCCTCGGTCTGGTGGAGATGGCAGGCGGCCTTCTCCGGACCGGCCGTGATCGACACCGTCGGAAGCGACTACGACACCATCCTCGCCGTTTACACCGGCGCGAGCGTCGGCGCCCTCGCCGAAATCGCCTCCAACGATGATTTCGGTGACGCGCTGCAAAGCCGCGTGGAATTCACCGCCACCGCGGGAACGACCTACCACATCGCGGTTTCCGGCTATCTCGGCAGCTACGGCTCGATCACGCTCTCGGCGCCGAACGACCTCCCCCCCGCGCTTTCCGCGCAACCTCCCGCCAGCACGCGGGTGACCCAGGGCGGCACGGTCACCATCGCCGCCGGCGCCACCGGGAGCCCCGCGCCCTCGTTCCAATGGCAGCGCTCGACCAACGGCGGCGCCACATGGACGGCCCTCGTCAACGACGCCAGCTTCTCCGGCGTCGACACCCAGATCCTCTCCATCACCGGAGCCACGATCGCATTCAACGGGCACCTCTTCCGCGTCGTCGCCACCAACTCCGTCGGCGCGATCGCCTCCACGCCCTCGACCCTCGCCGTATCCAATCCGTTGGCGCAACTGCTGAACCTCTCGACCCGCGCCGTCAGCCTCGGGGGCGACAGCGTGATCATCCCCGGCTTCGTCATCGGAGGATCAGGCACGAAACGCGTGCTCATCCGCGCCGTCGGTCCGAAGCTGGCGGATCTGGGCGTGACCGGCACGATGCCGGATCCGGTTCTCGCCATCTTCAGGCAAGGCGAGGCTGAGGCGCTCGCCGTCAACGACGACTGGATCACCCAGGAACCCGGCCGCATCCCGCCCGCCACGATCGGGGCGCAAGTCGGCGCGTTTCCGCTCACGCCTTCCGAGGCGGTGGGACCCACGAACGACATCCTCAGCGCCGCCGTCGTCCTCGATCTCCCCGCGGGCGGCTACTCGACCATCGCGCGCGACAAACTCGATCGCACCGGCATCGGCATCGTGGAGGTTTACGATGTCGACGACGCCAACACCGGCGGCCCGCGCCTGGTCAACGTCTCCAACCGCGGCTTCGTCGGCGTCGGCGCGCAGCTCATGATCCCCGGCTTCGTCGTCGAGGGCACGGGCGCGCGCCGCTACCTCATCCGCGCCGTCGGGCCGAAGCTCGCCGATTTCGGCCTCGCGGCCGGCTCCCTGCTCGCCGATCCGCAAGTCCGCGTGATGACCACTGGCGGGGTCGAAGTCGCGGCCAACGACGACTGGATCGTGCAGACCAGCGGTTCCGGAGGCACCGCCGCGGATGTGCAGGCGATTTCCGCGCAGATCGGCGCATTCCCGCTCGGGCCAACGGGACCGCAGCCGACCGACGACCAGAAAAGC
This sequence comes from uncultured Opitutaceae bacterium, assembly GCA_964517665.1. Classification (GTDB taxonomy): domain Bacteria; phylum Verrucomicrobiota; class Verrucomicrobiia; order Opitutales; family Opitutaceae; genus Congregicoccus. Next base: position 11,950 of record CAZFCY010000046.1, read on the forward strand.
GCCGCCCTCGTCGTCTGGCTCGAACCGGGCCCCTACACCGTGCACGTCGCCGGCGCGGACGACGGCGTCGGCATCGCCATCGCGGAAGTGTACGAAGTGCCGTAGCGCCAAACGCGCCTGGCGCCTTCCGAAGGCGGCCGCGGAGTCCCGAAGCGGACGGCGGCGATTCCGATTCCGTATCCGAATACCGGATACGGCCGCCGTCACCCGTCCTCGCTCCGCACGACGTTCGGATCCGTGAGCACCCGTTGTGGGATCTCCCCCTCGGCCACGCCGGCGAGCGCGTACGCGCGGCCCACGGCGTTGTTGTGCAGGTCCATCCTCCGGCTCGCCTCGCTGACCTCGTAGGTCGGGCGGATCTCGTGCGCGTCCGTGACCGCCTCGGAAAACTCCGCGCCGAACTGCCGCGTCAGCATCCAGCTCCAGTAAACGTGCCTGTATGCGTCATATGGATACGCGGGATCCTTCCTTCGCAGGGCTTGCGAGGCCGCGAAGGCCTGCTGGCTGATGCGCAACAGCGCCGGCGCGCGCACCGGGTTGCGGGAGACAAGCTCCATTTCGGCCTCGGTCAGCGGCAGCATGTAGGCTTTCGCGATCTCGCGGACGTCGTCGATCTCGAGGTGCAGGCGCGTGACGCCGTCCTCGGAAAAGGAATGGATGGTGAGGCTGTGCCATTTGCCCAGCACTTGAAACTGCGCCTCGCCCGAGATCCTCGCCGGCAGGCGAAAACTCCCTTCGCGGAGCAACTGCCGCAGCTCCTCCTCCACCAGGAGCGCCGAGTCCTCGAGGTGGCGCCAGGCGATGTCGAACTCGATGTCGGCATTGAGCTTCGAGATCTGCTGCCCGGTCGGCTGGCCGGCCGGATCGAGCATCACGATCATCCCATCGCGGGCGGACATGAGGAGTTTCCCCTTCAGCAGATCCAGCACGGTCGCCGACACCCGGTCCGCCTCGAAGAAGAGCGATTCGGGACCGCCGTCGAGGAGCCCGCGGCGGAGCGTCGCCTCGCCCTTCACCCGGCCCGCGGCGACCGAACCGAAGCCCGCGAGCGTCGCCGATTCGAAGCGCACATCGTGCAAGTCCACGCCGCGCGTCGCCGCCAGCGCCACGAGCCGGTCGATCCCCCGCTCGATCACGCGGCCCGCGATCCTGTCGGAAAAAGCATAGAGTGCTCCGGCTGCCACACCGAAGAAGATGACGAGTATGAGCGCGAATCGCTTCATCGGGATCAGAAGTCCGCGCAGCGTGCGGCTCGAAAGGACGCTGTCAACGGGCGGAACGCCTCGCCTCCCGTCGGGATGCCCGCGTCCTGGCGGTCGCAATCCGCCGGCGCCCGCGCCCTTCTCCGCCTGCAAATCGCACCAGCGCGCCAGGGCGGCGCGCGCACTTTGCAGGAAAGGCCGGGCCGCGCGCCGGTTTCGAGGGCCTGCCGCCGCTTCGCGCGCAACGACATGCGCCACGCCGGGCGCTTGCGGCATGTTCATTGCTCGAACGCGGATCCAACCAATCATGCCACTGCCAGCCCGCTCCGCTCACCACGTCGCGCCCCGTTGCGCGCGCGCCATGCCATCCGATGGCGACGGCGCGGACGGTTGACGGCGCGGAACAACTCCCGTTGCGCGCAGTCGTCTTCGCCCTTCCAATCCTCCGTTCTCCATGTCGTCCACCGTTGAAAAATTTCAGACGAAGTTCCGCGCCCTCACCTCGATGATGGGGAGGGGCGAGGGCAAGGTCGCGCCCTCGGCGGTCCTGGGAGACATGGTCCGCAAACGCGTGCGCGCGCTCCGGCTCGAAACCGAGATCCGCCATGTCTGCGGCCCGCGGCATCTGCCCATCGGGCCGTCGGATGTGGCGGCGGTATGTTCGCTGCGCGACGGCGTGCCGTTCATCCCGCACTTCCTCGCGCACCATCGCCGGCTCGGCGTGCGACACTTCGTGTTTCTCGACAACGGCTCGCGGGACGAGACGATGGACCTCCTCCGCCGCGAGCGCGACGTCACGCTCTACGCCAGCGCGCTGCCCTACGCGGGTTACAAGCATCTCTTCAAGCGCTTCCTCGTCCGCCAGGCCGGCCGCGGACGCTGGAGCCTTCTCGTCGACATCGACGAGTGCTTCGACTTTCCCGGCTCGGATCGCATGAGCCTCGTCGGCTTCTGCCGCTATCTCGACGCGCGCGGCTACAACGCCGTGGTCGCGCACATGCTGGATTTGTTTCACTCCGGCCCGATCCTGGAGCCGCCCGCGACGAACGACGGCGACCTCTCCCGCGCGTATCCGTTTTACGACATCTCGAACATCAAGACGGACGACCACCCGAACGCATTCGGCCCGACCAACGTGATCGCCGATCCCGGGATCAAGTGCTTCTCCTGTGGCATCAACAAAACCGTCTTCGGCAACGATGTGCTCCTCACCAAGCACCCGCTCATCCGCTGGGCTCCGCCGCTCGAGCTGCCGAAATTCTCCCACGACATCAGCTATGCGAACATCGCCGACGTGTCCGCGGTGCTCTATCATTTCAAATTCACCCCGCAGTTCACGCGCATCATCGAGCGCGCGCTGGAGGAAAAGAGCTATTTCAACGCCTCCGCCCGCTACCAGCGCATCGCCGAGCAGCTCGAGCGCAACCCGCGGCTCTCCCTTCGCAGCCCCACCGCCCGCCGGCTCGACACCGTCAACGATCTCCTCGAGCAGGGCTTCCTGCGCGCTTCGCCGGACTTCGATCGCTGGATGGACGACGGCTTCGTCATGCCGCAAGCCACCTACGCCCACAGCGCCTGATCCCGCCCAAACGCGCAGCCCCTCGCCCGGCCATTTTTTTGTAACGTACGCGACAATATTCCGGCTTTCCCCAACAGCCGCCGAACGGCCCACCTCGCCGCTTTTTGGCTTTCGGGCCATGGCCGGCCACGGCGTCCCCTCCGCAGCCGATAGGTGCTCAACCGCGGCGTCAGCGACGGCTGCGCCCTCGGCGTCGCGGGTTTTCACGACTGGATCGGCTCCGATCTCACATTCCTGCCGAAGTGGAGACGCACAAGCTCGCCAGCGGCATGCATCCGGATCGACGCGCAAGTGAAGCGCAGCCCCTGAAGACCCGGCCAGACACTCCCACGTGGATGGCGGAACCTTCACGGTGCCCAACTGGCCCTATGCGCCGGATCAAAAATCTTAAGTGGGTGGAGCAACTCCGTAGCGTTGGGACCAGGGAGTAAGCGCAGAAAGGATTCCGGGATAAAGCTCCACTCCCTGGGCGAGCTGCGTCGCACGGCGGCTCAGTCCGCCTTCCCCTGGCAGACGCACGCAATCCACGCCCGGTCGCGGCGGGGTTGCCCGGCAGAGAGCGGCGAGGTGCGATGTCTCGCGCTGAAAACCTTCCTTGCCGCCGAACAATGCCGGATCGAGCACCTGGAGAAAAACAGCGGCCGACCAACCTTCGGCCGGATCGGCGCGACCGTGGCCGGCCAGCCCGCACGAAAGAGCCTCCACCAGCAGGCCGAGCGCATAGCCTTTGTGCCCGTGGTCGAGGCCACCGATGGGAAGGATGGCGCCCGCCGGATCAGCAAAGAGCACGGCGGGATCACGGGTCGGCCGACCTTCCGCATCAACGACCCATTCGCCGTCGAGCGATCGTTTCTCGGCGTGGCGTCGGTTGACCAGGCCGTTGGTCGTAATCGACATTGAAACATCGAGCATGACGGGGTCCTTGTCGGTGGGCCACGCTGCGGCCAACGGATTGGGGGTGAAGATTCCGCGCAGCCCGCCATGGGGTGCAACGCTCGCGACGGTCGGATCGGAACAGGTGAGCATCAGCATCAACCCCGCGTCGGTCACCCGTTGCAGGTAGGCGGCCAGACAGGCGATGTGATGACTGCGCCGGATGATCACGGTGCAGGTGCCGTTTTTCCGGGCGCGCGCGACGGCCAAATCGATGGCGCGGAGCACCAGCCACGGGCCAGGCAGGCGCCGTCCGTCCCAAGTGACGGCAGCCGGGAAGTCCGCAATCACTTGCGGTTCACCCGATTTCTCCATCCCGCCTTTTTCGAGCTCGGCCAGATAGGGGGCGAGAAGGGTGAGACCGTGCGTCGTGTGGCCGAGCAGGTCGCCTTCGACAAGAATTTCCGCCACCGCGGACGACTTGGACTGGTCCAGTCCTGCAGATTTCAGCAGCTGGGTAGCGAATGAGATCAGGTCTGCTGCGGCATGGCGTTGATTCATCCCGCCAACATGCGCGGGATCACAGTTTCGTTCAATGGTTCGAACCTCCATCGATGATTTCCGCCGGAGCTGGCTCCGACCGAAATGGCACATCATCACCCCCAACGCCTCACCGAATTCCTGACCATATGATTCCATTCTGGACCGGCAGCCTGGATTGAAATCTGACGCTCCGCTTGCCCCGTATTTGGACTTTTTCGCCATCTTGAGTAGCCGTTTCACGGCATGACTCCTCTCCTACGTCTGGGCATTGCAGTGTTGCTGGCACCGGGGGCATTCGCCGCCGAATGGAAAATCTCAACCTTCGCCGGCACGGGCGTCATGGGTTTTAGTGGTGACGGTGGCCCGGCCACCGCCGCGCAGATCAACGACCCCTACGGCGTCGTCCGGGGCCCCGATGGCGCGATCTGGTTCTGCGAACACAACGGGCATCGCATCCGACGTATCGCGCCCGACGGCGCCATCACCACCGTGGCGGGCACCGGCGCGCGGGCCTACACCGGCGATGGCGGCCCGGCGACCGCAGCCGCATTGGATCTGCCGCATGAGATCCGTTTTGATCGCGACGGAAACATCTTCATCGCCGACACGGGCAACAACGCGGTGCGGCGCATCGACGCCAAGACCGGAATCATCTCAACCTTCGCCGGCGGCCGGAGCCAGGAGCGGCGTGGTTACAGTGGCGACGGCGGCCCGGCGAGCGCCGCCGCCTTGCGCGGTCCGCACAGCATCCAGTTCGGCCCCGGTGGCGACCTCTACATCTGCGATGTCGGCAACCACGTGATCCGTCACGTGGACATGAAGACCCGTCTCATCACCACTTTCGCCGGCACCGGCAAACCCGGCCCCACCCCCGACGGATCGCCGATCACCGGAACGCCCCTCAACAACCCGCGCTCTCTCGACGTGGACGGCGACGGCAATCTCTGGCTCGTCACCCGCGAAGGCAACCAGGTGCTGAAGTTCGACCTCAAGGCCGGGATGATCCGCCACATCGCCGGCACGGGCGAACCGGGTTTCACCGGCAATGGTGGTCCCGCAAAACTCGCCACGCTGAGCGGACCCAAGGGCATCGCCCTTGACGCCGCCGGCAATGCCTGGCTCGCCGACACCGAAAGCCACACTGTCCGCATGATCGACGCCAAGACCGGAAACATCGAGGTCATCGCCGGCACGGGTGCCGTCGGCAACGGTAACGACGGCGATCCCCTGGCCTGCGCCATGAACCGCCTGCATGGCGTCTTCGTGGATGCCGACGGGTCCGTCTTCATCGGCGACAGCGAGGCGCACCGCATCCGCGTCCTACATCGACATTGAGGGCCGGCCGCACCAGCCTTTCCCCCCATGGTTACCCACCCCATCCGCCCGAACCATCCGATCATCCCCTCGCTTCTCGCTTTCACCTGCCTGTTGCTGGCTGCGCAGGCCGCCGGAACCGCCGAACCGCTCTTCAACGGCCGCAACCTCGACGGCTGGACGGTCTTCACCCCCGACAAGGATCTGCCCACGAGCAACAACCTGTTCGAAGTCGTCGATGGCACGCTGCATGCCTACCCGGGCGCGGTGAACGGATCACGCCAGCCGATCGGCTACCTCATCACCACGGCTGAATATGCCGACTATCATCTGACCCTCGAATACAAGTGGGGCGCCGGAAAGTTCATCCCGCGCGCCGACGCCGATGTCGCCCGCGACGCCGGCGTGTGTTTCCATGTCCAATTGCCCAACGTCATCTGGCCGATGTCCGTCGAATGCCAGATTCAAGAGGGCGACACCGGCGATGCCTGGCTGATCCACACGCAAGCGACTTCCCGGGTGCATCCCGATACCATGGGCTACTGGCCGGCCAGCAAGAACGGTGGCGTGGAAGTCACCAAGGGCGAGAAGCCTAATGTCTATCGTCGTTTCATGCGGTATTACTGCCATGAGCAACCCGGCTGGAACCGCGTCGAGATCATCGTCCGGGGTGATAAAGCCACCTACTTGGTAAACGGTCAGCTCGTCAACGAAGTCACGCAGCTCAAGTATTGGGACGAAGCGGCCAAGGCCTGGCAGCCACTGACCAAAGGCCGGATCCTCCTGCAGGCCGAAGGCGCGGAGATCTATTATCGCAACGTCACGATCCAGCCTCTGCCACCAAGCTGACCGCTGAGGAGAGTGGCACACGGGCAACCTGCGCCACCATGCGACATCAGATAGATCCCGCTTGCCACGGAGCCAGCCCGAGTTCGTCAGTTAGAGATCGGGAGAAAAAGAGTTTCCGAGGAGAGTCGGGTTTGGTGGCGGAGTGGCCACGAGGGAAGCGCGGCTGCAAGGGCGATGTAGTGCCGAACACCCTCTTGATGGGTGGCGCGTTTTCGGCGAAGATGGCGGGGTGTTCCTGC
>CAZFCY010000046.1:18558-24098 GCA_964517665.1 uncultured Opitutaceae bacterium
CAGGAACACCCCGCCATCTTCGCCGAAAACGCGCCACCCATCAAGAGGGTGTTCCTGCGACGAAAAAGCAAAGAGATTCGTGGCGTCGGCTATAGTTACTGGAACTTGTGCGAGACGGTGCGCACGGCCCGCGGTCCGCGGCAGCGGGTGGTCGCCTCGTTGGGCAAACTCGACGAGGCCCAGGTCGCCGGGCTGAAGGACGGCTGGGAGGATTTGCCGGCATTGTTGCGCGGCGAGAGCACCTCGGCTCGGCCGGCCACCGGGCACCTGCCGGGCCTGGAGCCGCCGGTGCCGCCGCCGCCCGCGCAGTGGGAACAGGCCGACGTGCGCGGGCTGCCCATGTTCAAGCGGCGCGCCAGCCACGGGTTCCAGGCGGTCCCAGCGATTCAGACGGCTGCAGGCCGCGGGCCGGCCTGCAGCCGGTGTTCGATGACGCGTCGGTAGAAGTCGAGCATCTCCGCCACGGCGTTGTCGGCATTGTGCGCGGACAGGTCGACGCGTCGGCGCGGGGGGCGTTCGCGGGCGTGGCGTTCGAGCAGGGCGGTGAGCGCCGGCACGTCCTCGCGCGCGAAGAGGTCGCCGCCGTAGTCCTCGACCAGTTCGCGGCAGCCGTCGGCGTCGGAGGCGATTACCGGCACGTCGGCATCCATCGCCTCCAGCACCACCCGCGGCAGCGGCTCGAAGCGCGACGGGCACACGAACAGGTCGAGTGTTTGATAGATGTCCTTGAGATCGTTGCGGTAGCCACAGAAGCTGATGCGCGCATCGCCCGCGGCGCGGCGCTGGAAGTAGCGGCTGTGGCTGCCGCTTCCGAACAGCGCCAGCCGGGTGTCGTCCGGCAGGTCGGCGGCGCGGAATGCGTCGATCAGCATGTCCCAGCCCTTCTTCATGACCAGCCGCCCGGCGCCGCCGATCAGCAGCGTGCCGGGACCGGCGCCGAACTGCGCGCGCAGGGCCGCGACCTCGTCGCGGCCCAGCCGTCGGTGTGGCACCAGCGAGTTGTTGGCCTTGAACGAAAGCCCCCGGTAGTCCGGCGGCAGGTCGCGAACCTGCCAGCGGGCATTGCAGATCAGCCCGTCCATGTCGCCGTAGGCCGGACCGTTGAAATCCAGATGCAGCGTCGCGATCAGGGCCGCGGGCGGCCTGATCTTCGCGACCAGCCTGGTGGAACGGCGCAGGTGGCAATGCACCAGGTCGGGTCGGAACGCGGTGAATGCGCGAGCGAGCGCGCGGCGGGTGAACAGCCGGTCCGACACGGTGTCCGCGTGCACGTCCGGTTCGATGTGGTCGAGGATGCTGGCGCCGTTGCCGGCGCGGTGGCTGCGGCACACCAGCAGCAGCACCTTGTTGGCACTGTCGGCCGCCTGGGCGTTGCAGGACTCGGCGGTGGAGCGTTCGGAGCCGGCAAAGCCGCGGCTCAGGATGACGTGCGTGATTCTCATCGTCGTGCGGGCTCCTGCCCCAGCCCCCCCGAAGGAAGCAGTGGATGAAAAGGCTCCCGATGTCGCCTTAAAAATATCAAGCCTCCCTCCCGAGAACGGTCGAAGGAGCCTCCTCTCCGACGACTCCGTCTCGTGGCGACCTGATCGGACGTCCGAAGCACAGCGGATCCGCCTTCGCGCGATCCCTATGCGCAAGGCAGCTGGTTCTGCTTTGTTGAGATCGAGCCATGGCCGCAAAAGAGGCGCAAATAGCGGGGCTTGCTTTTGCGCTTTTTGCGCCTCGTTGCGAAGAAACCGATACGCCGCCGCCAACTCCGCGCATGAGCCGGCCCATGGCCTTTTGCTTTTTCGTCCTTCGGATCGATCCCACGGGCGGGACGCCCGTGCCACGTGGCCTGGGCGTCCCGCCCATGTCCGGAGAGATGGACGCCAAAACAAAAGACCATGCGAGCCGGCCCGGAAAGGGTTCGTTCCTTTTGACTTTCGATTTTCGACCTTCGACCTTCAGCGCTGCCTTATGGCCGATCACGGAGTTCCCCCCTCAGCCGATCCCAAGACGCTCGCGCCCTTCGGCATGGGCGCCCGCAAGCCCCGGCACTTTCGCGACATGGCGCGCGTGGCCTGGCAGAACCGCGACAACCTCGGCTACGCCTGGAAGGTGCTCAGCCGCGGCGTCTGCGACGGTTGCGCGCTCGGCGTCGCGGGATTCCACGACTGGACGATCGACGGCGTGCACCTGTGCATGACGCGGCTGAACCTGCTTCGCCTCAACACCATGCCCGCCATGGATGACGCGCGGCTCGCCGACGTCTCCACGCTCGCCCATCTCGACAACCGCCGGCTTCGCGACCTCGGCCGCCTCGCCCATCCGATGCGCCGCCGGCGCGGCGAGCGCGGCTTCACCCGCGTCTCGTGGGACGAGGCCCTCGCCGCCATCGGCCGGCGTATCCAGAAAACGGATGCGGACCGGCTCGCGTTCTTCCTCACCTCGCGCGGGATCACCAACGAAGTTTACTACACCGCGCAAAAGGTCGCCCGTTTTCTCGGCGTCAACAATATCGACAACGCCGCCCGCCTCTGCCACGCGCCCTCGACCGCGGCGATGAAACAAACCCTCGGCGTCGGCGCCACCACGTGCAGTTACACCGACTGGATCGGCTCCGATCTCATCGTCTTCTTCGGGGCGAATCCGGCGAACGACCAGCCCGTGACGACCAAGTACCTGCACCTCGCGAAAAAGGCGGGCACGCGCGTGGTCCTCGTCAATCCCTACCTCGAGCCCGGCATGGTGCGCTACTGGGTGCCTTCGACGGCATCGAGCGCGCTCTTCGGCACGAAGATCACCGACGACTGGTTTCGCGTCTCCCAGGGCGGCGACATCGCGTTTCTCTACGGCGTGTTCAAGCGATTGCTCGAGCGCGACGCGGTCGACCGCGCCTTCATCGACGCGCACACCACGGACTTCGACGCCGTGGCCGCGAAAGCGCGCGCGTTTTCGTGGGATGAACTCGAGCGCGGAGCCGGGCTGCCGCGCGATTCGATGGAGGCGTTTGCCGATCTCGTCGCGCAGGCGCGCACCGCCGTCTTCGTCTGGAGCATGGGCCTCACCCAGCATCCCTGGGGCGCCGACAACGTCCGCATGGTCCTCAACCTCGCGCTCGCGCGCGGCTTCATCGGGCGCGACAAGTGCGGCGTCATGCCGATCCGCGGACACAGCTCGGTGCAAGGCGGCGCCGAGATGGGCGCGTACGCCACCGCCTTTCCCGGTGGCAAGCCGGTCAACGTGGAAAACGCCGCCGCGCTCGAGGCGATCTATCAGTTTCCGATCCCGGCCCGGCCCGGCCTCTCGACCACGGAGATGATCGAGGCCGCCCATCGAGGCGAACTCGACGTGCTCTACGCGCTCGGCGGCAATTTTCTCCGCACGCTGCCCGATCCCGCGCGCGTCGCCGAGGCGCTCGCGCGCGTGCCGTTGCGCGTGCACCAGGACATCATTTTCAACGATCAGATGCTGATCGAGCCGGGCGAGGAGGCTTATCTCCTGCCGGCCCGGACGCGTTACGAGCAGGACGACGGCGGCACGGAAACGACGACCGAGCGGCGCGTGATTTTCACGCCGGAGATTCCGCGCGAGATGGGCGAGGCGCGCGCGGAATGGCGCATCCTGCTCGACGTCGCGAAGGCGGCGAAACCGGAAAGCGCGCACAAGCTCGGCTTCGACGACGGCTGGGCGATGCGCGAGGAGATCGCGCGCGTGGTTCCCTTCTACGCCGGCATCGAGAAACTGCGCGAAGGCGGCGACCAGTTTCAATACGGCGGCCCGCATCTCTGTCCCGATGGCAGGTTCGCGACCAGCGATGGACGCGCGCGCATCGTCGCGCCCGACCTCCCGGATGTGTCGCGCGAGCCCGGCGCGTTTCATGTCAGCACGCGGCGCGGCAAGCAGTTCAACACGCTCATCTACGCCGAGATCGATCCGTTCAACGGCGCCCCGCGCGACGCCGTGCTGATGAGCGAGGAGGACGCCTCGCGGCTGTATTTGAAATCTGGAGACAGGGTCGCGCTCGTCAACGACCTCGGGCGGCTGGATTGCGTCGTCCATCTCGCCCTGATCGCCGAGGGCAGCCTCCAGGTCCACTGGCCCGAGGGCAACGTCCTCATCCGCCACGACGTGCTCGAGCCGGGCGGGCTCGCGCCGGATTACAACGCCATCGTGCGGATCGAGGTCGCGGAGCCGGCGGCGGCCCGGCATGCACGGTGAGATTCGATTCGTTCCCAAAAAAGTTTCACTCCCCCCCGCATGAGCGCCCCCCACCAAAAACCGGAGCCGCTGAAGGCCGCGAGCCGCCGCGTATCCATTTTCCGGATATCGGCGGACGGTTCGCGGCGGGAGATCGACGACACCGTCGCGACCGAGGAGCCGCTCGAGATCCGGGTCGAGGGCCGCGGCGTCGCCGTCGTCATGCGCACGCCGGGACATGACGAGGAGGTCACGGCGGGTTTCCTGCTCACGGAAGGCGTGATTCGCTCGCGCGCGGATGTGTTTGAAATCAGCCATTGTCCGTCCGTCTCCGCCGGCTCGGAAGGCAACGTCATCGACGTGCTTCTCGTCCATGCGGACAAGGCGGATCTGAAGCGGCTCACGCGGCACGTCTTCACCGCGAGCAGTTGCGGCATCTGCGGGAAGAGTTCGATCGAGGCGGTGCACCAGCGTTTTCCGCCTCTGGAAAAGACGGGGGTCGCAATGCCGGCCGCGGTGCTCGCGCGCCTGTCGGAGGCGATGGCGAAGGAGCAACGCGTCTTCAGCTCGACCGGCGGGCTCCATGCCGCGGCCTTGTTCGATCCCGACGGACGCCTGCTCTGCCTGCGCGAGGACGTGGGCCGGCACAACGCCGTGGACAAGGTCCTCGGCCGCGCGCTGCTCGACGGCTCGCTCCCGCTCGAGTCACGCGCGCTGTTCGTCAGCGGCCGCGTGTCCTTCGAGATCATGCAGAAGGCGCTCGCCGCGCGCATCCCGATCGTGGCCGGCATCTCGGCGCCGACCTCGCTCGCGATCGAGTTCGCGCGCGAGAGCGGCCAGACGCTCGCCGGCTTCGTGCGCAACGGCTCGATGAATCTCTACGCCGGCGCCGGCCGCATCGACGGCGGCCTCGCGTCGCCCGCGTGAGGCTTTCCGCGGTCATCCTCGCCGGCGGCCATTCGCGCCGCATGGGCCGCGACAAGACGGCGCTCCCGCTTCCGGGTGGAGTCACCCTGCTCGAACGCCAGCTTCGCCTGGCCGCGACGCGCCGCCCGATCGAGATGCTTGTTTCGTGCCGCCCGGAGCAGCGCCTCGCCCTGCCAGGGCTGGTCCGCCGTATCCACGATTCGGGCACGCAGGGCCCGCTCGCCGGAATCGCCGCCGCGCTCGCCGCCGCGCGAGGAGACGCGCTGTTGGTTCTCGGGCTCGACCTCGTCCGCATGACGCCGCATCTGCTTGCGCGAATCGCCGGCTTCGCCGCCCACGATGGCCGCGTCGGCGCGATCCCGAGGCTCGCGGGCCGCGCGGAGCCGCTCGCGAGCGTGCTTCCCCGAGCCCTCGCGGCCTGCGTCGCGAGG
>CAZFCY010000046.1:24108-30541 GCA_964517665.1 uncultured Opitutaceae bacterium
AGCTCCAGGGCGACGATCTTTCGCTGCGCTCGCTCGCGCGCCACGCCGTGGACGCAGGATTCGCGCGCTGGTTCGACATCGCCGATTGCGACTCGCACGCGTTCGTGAACTGGAACCTCCGCGCGGATCGGGCGCCACCGGCGCGATCAGGGGAAAGGTGACAGGAGCCAGGGGGCAGAGATCGAGACCTGGGATCCGGCCAGGCCCTATTCGGAAGCCTATCGCTCCCCGCCCGCGCTTTCGAAAATGATCAACCCCGCATCCGGGTCATACATGTCGCGGTTGCTGGCGTTGAACTCGTATTTGAGGTCGCAGACGAGCCGGCTCAGATCGAGCCAGCGCACCGATCTCGCGCGGTAAAGTCCCTTCACCGCGGGCGCGAGTTCGATCGCGATGAGGAGATGGTGCGCGTCGCGCGTCACTTTGAAATCCGCCGACGGAGAGAGGTAGAAGGTCCGCTGCGTGCTGTCCTCGGTGCGCGAGCTGAACACCTTCACCTCCATGTAAAACGCGTCGCCGCCGCGCGTCGCCGCGATGTCCGGATATCCCGCGGCGCGCGCGCGGCCGGAGGGCGCCACCGGCCGGCCGGCGGCGAAGCCGTTTGCGCGCAGGGCCTCCTGGACGAAATTTTCGACGGCGTTGCCCGCCTCGTTCACGCGGCTCGCGAGGACGCCGCCCTTGTTGATCGACGCGACCACGTCGCCGGCCACTCGCGCCAGCGCCTCCTTTTGTTCGCCCTCCCAGGGAAGCACCGCGTGGCCCGAGAGCGCCTCGACGATCACAGGGAGCGGCACGTCGCGCACGCCATGAATCATGTCCTGAATGCGCTCGCGCATGGACGGCTCGACGATTTCCGCGACAGCCGGAGATGCCGCCAACACCACCAAACCCGCCATCAACCCAAACCCGCCTCGCAGCCCTGGCCGGCGCGCCCTGAGCCGGTCGAAAGGGAAGCGCGGCAACGGGCATTTCCCAGAAAACAGCGCAGGCGCGATTCTCACGAGGCGGCAGTGCTGCGCTTGCATCCCGTTGCCCCGGCGATCAATCCGGCTTGGACAGGATCGCGACGGACTGGCCGAGATTGCCGGTTCCGGTCTGGCGCCGGCCGTCGTCCCAGACCACTTCGCCATCGATCGGGATATGAGGCTGGTCTCCATCGTGAATGGCCTCCACGCGAAGGCCGAGATGGTGGGCCCAGGCACGGATCGCATCGCGGTCCATGAATTGGTTCAAGTGAGGGTCGCGAACCTCGAGGGAAGCCTCGAACACCGCCCAGTGGCTATAGATACGGAACTCGAGAAAGGAGAGGACGATCTTGCCGCCCGGCTTGAGCACGCGGCGCGCCTCCTCGAGATAGCGATAGCTGTCCTCGTGTTGGAGATGGGTAAAGATGGAGAAAAAGCACACGAAATCCGCGGTGTTGTCGTCCTCGGGAATCTGCGCGCCCTCCGTGCGCACGAAGCGCCACTCCGGGCGGGCGCACAGTTTTTTTGCATACTCCAGCAGCCCGGAAACGATGTCCGTTCCTGTATATGCAAGTTTGTCGAGCGCGGCCAGTTGCGCGGCGAGCCGTCCGCTGCCGCAACCCACATCGACGACATGATGCCCGGCGCGAAGCCCCTCGGAAAGGAGAAGGTGGAACTCCAGCCTGCCCGCGGCCACAAAGTTCGCGCCCACCGCTTTCTGGAGCGCCTCGTCTTTCTCGAAGCGCGTCGCCAACTGCGCCATGTGGGCCTCGTAGGTGCGTTTGAAGTCGGCGCTGATCATGAGATCGAAGGCTTATGGGCGAAGCGCTGCAGCGCCACAAGCGCAAGCTCCCGCCGGGGCGGCATTGTCGCATGTCACGCGAGACTCGCGCCACGCAACAACGCAGGCGCGGCTCGCGAGCACGTCGTCCTTGTTGATCGTGGAGCGCGGCTCATCGGCCGCCTGCGCGGGCGCGAGGGCGGCGATCATTGCCCGGCGGCCTTGTCGGTGAAATTGATCGGCACGCGCGCCTTCACGTCAACCGCCTCGCCGGCCTTCCGCGCCGGTTCGAAACGCCATTGCGCCACCGCCGTGGCCGCGGCCCAGCCGAGCTCGGGCGTGGTCGCCCGCGCGCAACGCGGGAACCGGGCGCGGCCGTTTCGATCGATGATGAACTCGATCAGCGCTTCGCCGACGCCAACGCCGGTGTAGTCGCGCGGAAGGGCGGGCGCGACTCGCCTCGTCGGTTTGGGCATTTGATCGACATCCTTGAGGGAGTGAATCACGGCCGTCCCGGCGCGAAGTCCCTCGAGCAGCTCGAGACTCGACGAATCGAAATCGAACTCATCGCGATGTTCATCGAACGTAAACTGCATCGTGACCAATCCAAAGACCGGGCGCCCCGCCCGGATCGCGGGAGTGAATTCCCAACCGGCAAGACTCGCGCCTGCGGCCGCGGCAAACCCGGCATTGGCGCCGGGACCGGGCGAGGTTTGGACCACCCGTCCACTGGGATCGACGAGGACGTTGAGGGTCACGCCACCAACTTTTTTCGCAAGCAGGGCCTCGTAGGGAAAGACCACGGGGACGCTTGTTTTCTGCCCGGGACCTTTATCGTAGTTGCGCGCGTATTGAAGCTGACTTTGCAGGAGGCGCTCTTCGTCCGTCCATCCGGCGCTCTTCGCAGCGAATCGCGCCTCGACGTTCGTGCGCGCGGCAAATGGTTTTCCGTCCCGCCTGGCGGGTGAAAAACTCCATTCCTTGATCGCTTCGAGCGCGGGCGCCGCGAACTCGGCCCGCGAAGCGAACTCGACCACCGCGTCAGACGGCCGCCCGTCTTCATCGACGAGCAGACTGATCGTCGCAGCGCCATCGACCGGCGCTTCCTTCAATGCCGCGGGGTAAGCCGGCACGGTCTCATAAACCGCCTCGGGCGCCATGAGCAGCCTTCCGCTGTGGCCCACACTCGCGCCCGCATCCGCCATCGCGTCCGACATCTGACCGGGCCGGATCGCGATGGTCACGGGCAGGCGAAACATCACCGGTTCGCCCGCCGCGGTTCCGCGTGTGAAGACCCATTGCGCCACCGCCGCCTTCGCGATCCCGGCCGATTCAGGCCGCTCCGAGCGCACCTCCTCGAGCTTCTCGACCCGGCCTTCCGCGGAGATGATCGCGACCATCGTCACGGTGTCGTCCGCCGCGCCGGACTTCATCGCCTCCGGGATCGCGACCGCCACGTATTCGAGCCGCTCGGGCATTCTGTCCAACCCGGCAGGATCGACCACACGGATCCTGGCGGCGGCGACGCCGACAACAAAGCCGGCCAAGAGCACGACGACTCGCAACGAAGGTTTCATCAGATCGGAGGGGTGAGCCTGCGACAGGGCAAACGGGCGGCATTCAGCTTTCAGTTTCACCGAGCACTGTCACGCCAATCCCCGCGAAAGGCGTCAGGCAACCGCGGGCCGATGCTCCCGGAGACAGCGTATCCAGAAACGCCCTACAGGCGCCTCCCCGGAGCGGGCGGCGACAACCCGCCGGTGCGCGCCCCTCTCGCCGCTCGGGCGACGAACTACGGCGCGGCCCGCGCCTGCTCGATCGCGCACCCGCGCGCCTGCAATTCGGCGAGCAGGCCGTCCTCGCCGGAAAGATGAGCGACGCCGACGAGCACAAACTCCACCGGTTTCGATTCCAGCATGGTCTCGATCTGGGGCAGCCACGCCTGGTTGCGCTTCACGATCAGGTCCTCGTGCACACCCGGATAATCACGGCGGATCTGCGCCGAGAGGAGTTCGTCGATCGATTCGAGGTCGCCGCCGCGCCAGGCCGCGATCACGTCGTCGAACATCCGCGGGATCCCGGCGACTTCATTGACGGAGTGGATGACCATTTCGTCCTCGTGGCCGGCGCCCATGTTGACGAGGAATTCGACGTGTTGCTCGATCGTCTCCAGACCCGCGGTGGCTTTGCGATCATTCGTGGCGCGCCGGTGAAAATGCGCGTCCACGCCCTCGTCCGTGGCGCCGAGTTTCTGCAGCTCGATGGCCGCCACGGTGACCGCGAACATCCAGGGACGAAACCGGTTCATCATGGCCACGGGCAGGCCGGACGACGCGCAGTAGGTTTCGACCGCGGCCCAGGCCTCGGGCGAAAGCTCCTCCTGGAGCGAGCCCGCCGTGCCATAAGTGCCGCGGGACAAAATCATCTGCTGCATCGCCGGCTCACGAATCCCGGCGAGATCGGTTTCGAAGAACAACGCTTCGGACGCGTCATACGCGCTCGCGAATTCCGGAGGCAGGGGGAAATCCGATTGCCGCAACATGTGGCAAGTCCCCCCGAGGTAGATTGTGTTGCCCCCGGATGTGACTTTCCAGACGGAGGACTGCGCGGACAACGAAGCTGCGGAAAGCAGCGCGAAAAGCGGAATCAACAGAAGGTTCTTCATAACACGACAGGCGGCGATTCGAGACAACCAGAGGCATGCGGGAGCCCGCGCGCAGGCTCCCACAAGAAGCCGGGCCATGCAAAACAAGACGCGCGCGCGTGAGGAGCGGCGCGCGGCGCAGGCTTGCACGGCGCGGACGGGAGAAGGAGAACACACGCGTGATTCGTCCGGATGACATTCAGTTGATTGGAAACGAGGTCGCGATCCGCTGGTCCGATGGCGTCGAAAGCTTTTTCACCGCCCCCGCCCTGCGCGCCGCCTCGCCGAGCGCGGCGGCGAAGGGCGAGGCCGATATTTTCGGGCGTGTTTACGGAGGCGAGGCGCCGAAGGATTTTTCCGGAGTGACAGTGGTCACGTGGTATCCAGTCGGCAACTACGCGATCCGCTTCGCCTTCAGCGACGGCCACCAGACGGGGCTTTATTCCTACGAGCTTCTCAGAAGCCTCGGCGAGGCGGGCCGGGAGGGATGAGCGGCCCGCCGTTGCTCACCGGCGTCCGCGCGATCACCTTCGATGCGGGCGGCACGCTGCTCGCGCCGCATCCGTCGGTCGGCGCGGTCTATCGGGAGGTTGCGCTCGCGCATGGGTGCGATTTCACCGCCGAGGCCCTGGAGGCGGGTTTCAAATCGGCGTTTCAAGAAGTGTCGAAGGATGCGGCCGTGCTCGACCCCGAGGCGCGCGAGCGGGATTTCTGGCGGCGGGTCGTGGCGGCGGCGATCGCGGACCTCGAGCCGGCGCCGGCGGATTTCGCGGCCTTCTTCGCCGAACTCTACGAGACCTTCGCGCACGCGCATCGCTGGCGCGTCCTTCCCGGAGTGGAGGAAACCTTGCGCTCGTTGCGCGAGCGCGGGTTTCGCGCCGCGGTGTTGTCGAACTGGGATCACCGCCTCCACTCCGTGCTGGACGAATCCGGACTGAGGCCGCTCTTCGACGCGGTCGTCATTTCCAGCGAGGTGGGAATCGAGAAGCCGGACGCCGGCATCTTTCGCGCGGCCGAGCGCGCGCTCGGAGCCGCGCCGGCGGAATGCCTGCACATCGGCGACAGCCGCAAGCACGACATCGAAGGCGCGCGCGCGGCCGGCTGGCGCGCGTTGCTCGTCCTGCACGCGGCCGGACCGGCGGAGGACGGCGAGATCGGTTTCCTTTCGGATCTTCTAGGGCGGCTGGGGTGACGATCAGGGGACAGGAGTCAGTGCAGCAAGTTGATTCCGACTCCTGATCTTGATCCTGATCTTTCGGCTTGGCGCGGATTGGCCGCGAAGGCGAAGATACCGGAATGACCGGGGAAACGCTTTTCTTTCCGCGCGGGGACAAGAGGGAACTCGAGATGGGCGAGAAACTTCAGCCGAAGTTCGACGCCGATGGCCTGATCCCGTGCATCACCGTGGATGCCGCGAGCAACGAAGTGCTCATGTTCGCCTTCATGAACGAGATCGCGCTGCGCCACACGATCGAGACGGGCAAGGCGACCTACTGGAGCCGGTCGCGCGGCAAGCTCTGGATCAAGGGCGAGGAGTCGGGAAACTTTCAGCTCGTGCGCGAGCTGCGCACGGATTGCGACCAGGATGTGATCCTCGTGAAGGTCGACATCGGCGCGAACGGCGCGGCCTGCCACACGGGTTACAAATCGTGTTTCTACAGGAAACTCGATCCGGCGACCAACCGCCTCGAGACGGCCGGCGGCGAACGGATGTTCGATCCGGCGGTGGTTTATAAGAAGAAGGGCTGAAGCGAACGGGAATTGTCACAGGGGGCCGTGAGGATGCGCGGAGGTCGCAGAGAAGAATTTATATTCGAAATAATATATCTCCGCTCCGTGATCTCCGCGCATCCTCAGTGGCCTCTGTGATTCTTTGCGCGCCGCTCAGTCCGCCGTGCCGGAGCAGAGTCCGCGTTTGGTCGCGGCGGCGAATTCGATGATGGCCTTCAACTCCGGCGTGTCCGCGTCGGGTTGCGCGGAGAGCGCGGCGAAGGCCTGGGTGCGGTTCAGGCCGGCGCGGTAGATCGTCTTGTAGGCGGCCTT
>CAZFCY010000047.1:0-6664 GCA_964517665.1 uncultured Opitutaceae bacterium
CGTCTCGTCGGACTGCGCCGGAACGCGCCAGGTCGCCCGGCGACATCATGACCGGGCACCCAGCACCCGGTTTCCCTTCTCTCCGCTTGACGCCGCCCAAAGCCGGATCTTGCGCGCCAAACTCCACGACCGGATGACCCAGGTCGTTTTTGGCGATCTACCGGCCTGCGCGGCACTCTTCCGCCACGAATCGCCGCGACCCATGAGCAGCGTGCCTGTCCTCACCGCCGGTCGCGCGGCCCTGGTCGCCGCCAATCTCGACCTCGGCCTCGCGCTCGCGGAAGACGAAATCGATTACCTCGTCAACGCCTTCACCACGCTCGGCCGCGACCCGAACGACATCGAGCTGATGATGTTTGCGCAGGCGAACTCCGAACACTGCCGTCATAAAATTTTCAACGCCACCTGGCACATCGACGGGAAACAGCAGGACAAGTCGCTGTTTCAGATGATCAAGAATACGTATCAGCTTCATAGCGACGGCATCCTCTCCGCCTACAAGGACAACGCCGCCGTCCTTGCCGGTTCGCGCGCGAGCCGGTTCCACCCGGATCCGTGGACGGGCGAGTACGCCGCGCACGCCGAGGACGTCCACATCCTCTGCAAGGTCGAGACGCACAACCACCCGACCGCCATCTCGCCCTTTCCGGGCGCGGCGACCGGCTCCGGGGGCGAGATCCGCGACGAGGGCGCGACCGGCCGCGGCGCGAAGCCGAAGGCGGGGCTCACCGGTTTCACCGTTTCCAACCTCCGCCTGCCCGGCGCGATCCAGCCGTGGGAAAAGGACAACGGAAAACCCGGCCGCATCGTCTCCGCCCTCGACATCATGATCGAGGGCCCGCTCGGCGCCGCCGCCTTCAACAACGAATTCGGCCGGCCCGCGATCAACGGCTATTTCAGGACCTACGAGCAGGAAGTGCCGGCGGCGTCAGGAGTCAGGGGACAGGAGACAGGGGGCAGCGGTGGGCAGGAATCTCTACCGAGGCTGGAGGCCGGCATTCGGACAATTTCAGATCTCAAATCTGAGATTCCCACAGTGGAGCTGCGGGGCTACCACAAGCCGATCATGCTCGCCGGCGGCCTCGGCAACATCCGCGCCGGGCACGTTGAGAAGGGCGCGATCAATCCCGGCGACAAACTCGTCATCCTCGGCGGACCGGCGATGCTCATCGGGCTCGGCGGCGGCGCGGCCAGCTCGATGGCGAGCGGGCACGGCCACGAGGATCTCGATTTCGCCAGCGTCCAGCGCGACAACGCCGAGATGCAGCGCCGTTGCCAGGAGGTGATCGATCGTTGCTGGGCGCTCGGCGACGACAACCCCATCGCCTTCATCCACGACGTCGGCGCCGGCGGCATTTCCAACGCGCTGCCCGAGCTGGTCAATGACGGCGGCCGCGGCGGGCGTTTCAATCTCCGTGCCGTGCCGAACGACGAGCCCGGGATGTCGCCGCTCGAGATCTGGTGCAACGAATCGCAGGAGCGCTACGTCCTCGCCATCCCGGCCGATCGCATCGACGCGTTTCAACAACTCTGCGCGCGCGAGCGCTGCCCGTTCGCGATCGTCGGCGAGGCGACCGCGGAGAAGACGCTCGTGCTCGACGATCCGCATTTCAACAACAGGCCGATCGAGATGCCGCTCGAGGTTCTTCTCGGCAAGCCGCCGCGCATGTCGCGCGCGGATGCCTCGCTCACGCGCCCGCTCCAGCCGCTCGATCTCAGCGGCCTCGAAAGGCGCGAAACATCCACGAACTCCACCGCGGCCATCGCGCCGGACGACGATCTCGACGCCGACGTCGCCGCCGTGCTTGCGGAGACCGATCCGGACGCGCCGGCGCGCGCGATCTCGGCCGAGCAGCGCTTGCGCGAGATGTTGCGCGAGGCGACGCGCCGTGTGCTCGCGCATCCCGCGGTGGCGGACAAGACGTTTCTCATCTCGATCGGCGATCGCACGGTGGGCGGCCTGATCTGTCGCGACCAGATGGTCGGCCCCTGGCAGGTTCCCGTGGCGGATTGCGGCGTCACGGCCGCGGCGTTCGATGCCTGCGCCGGCGAGGCCATGGCGATGGGCGAACGCACGCCCGTCGCGGTCAACAACGCCGCCGCCTCCGCGAGGCTCGCCGTGGGCGAGGCGCTCACCAACCTCGCCGCCGCGCAGATCGGCGACCTCGGCCGCGTCAATCTCTCGGCGAACTGGATGGCCGCGCCCGCCCTTCCGGGTGACGGCGCCGATCTTTACGCCGCGGTCGAGGCGGTCGGCATGGAGCTTTGTCCTGCCCTCGGCATCACCATTCCCGTCGGCAAGGACAGCATGAGCATGTCCACTGTCTGGCATGAAGCGGGCGAACAGAAGCGCGTCACCGCTCCGGTCTCGCTCATCGTCTCCGCCTTCGCGCCGGTCACCGACATTCGCCTGAGCCTCACGCCGCAGCTCAGGAGTCAGGAGTCAGGAGTCAGGGATCAGCCGGAATTTTCTGCTGAAAATGACATCGGCGAGACCCTGCTCCTTCTCATCGACCTCGGCCGCGGACGCGATCGGCTCGGAGGATCGATTCTGGCGCAGACCCTTGCGCAGACCGGCGAGGCGCCGCCTGATGTCGATGATCCGGCGGACCTGAAGAATTTCTGGAACGCGATCCAGGCGCTCGGCCGGGAGGAAAAGATCCTCGCCTATCACGACCGCAGCGATGGCGGGCTGCTCGCCACCGCGGTAGAGATGGCCTTCGCCGGCCACGTCGGCGTCGATCTCGAGCTGCCGGCCGATCGCGATCCGTTCGCCCTGTTGTTCAGCGAGGAACTCGGCGCCGTCATCCAGATCCGCGCGGACGATCTCGACGACGTTTCCGCAACCCTGCGGCGGCACCGGCTGAAGACCTGCGTCACGCGTATTGGGAAACTGAATACGAAATACTCCCTGCGCGTGAGGCAGCGCAACCAGGTGATCCTCAACGAGGATCTTTCCGCCCTGCGCGCCATCTGGTCCGACGTCACCCGGCGCATCGCCGCGATGCGCGACAACCCCGCGTGCGCGGAATCCGAATACAACCTCAAACTCGATCCCGACGACCCGGGCATCACGCCGAGGATCACGTTCGAGTATTCCGGAGGAGTCACGGAGGGCGGGGAGGGGAAGACAGGGTTCACAGAGCCGAAATCCTCGTTTCTGCCTCCGGGCCCGGTGTCCTCTGTGCCATGCTCAGTGACCCAACCTTCCGTCGCCATCCTGCGCGAGCAGGGGGTGAATGGGCAGGTCGAGATGGCCGCGGCGTTTGCGCGCGCGGGATTTCGCGCGGTCGATGTGCACATGACGGACATCCTTTCCGGCCGTGTTTCGTTGCGCGATTTTCGCGGGCTGGCGGCCTGCGGGGGCTTTTCCTTCGGCGACACGCTCGGCGCGGGCGAAGGGTGGGCCAAAAGCATTCTCTTCAACGAGCGCGCGCGCGCGGAGTTCGAAACGTTTTTTCATCGCCCCGACACCTTCGCGCTCGGGGTGTGCAACGGCTGCCAGATGATGAGCAACCTGCGCTCGCTCATCCCGGGCGCGGATCACTGGCCGCGCTTCGTGCAGAACCGCAGCGAGCGCTACGAGGCGCGGTTCGTCTCCGTGAAGATCGAAAAAAGCCCGAGCCTCTTTTTCGCGGGGATGGAAGGCTCGGTCATCCCCATCGCGGTCGCGCACGGCGAGGGCTACGCGGAATTCGCCGACGCCGGAGCCGCCGCGCGCTGCGACGCGTCCGGCTTCGTCGCCGCGCGGTTCGTCGACAACCGGCATGCGCCGACGGAGCTGTATCCACTCAATCCCAACGGCTCGCCCTTCGGCATCACTTCGCTCACGTCGATGGATGGCCGCGCCACGATCATCATGCCGCATCCCGAGCGCGTGTTTCGCTCCGCGCAGATGAGCTGGCGCCCCGGATCCTGGGGCGAGGATTCCCCCTGGATGCGCATGTTCAGGAACGCCCGCGCCTGGATCGGATGAAGCCGCGCGCCCCGGAGGCGCGGGGGACGGAAGAGGTTCTCACGGAAGGCCGCGAAGGGAACAAAGGCCGAAGCGCTCGCGCCCGTCACTTCTGCGGGTTCGTTTTTTCCTCTTGGGGATGCACGATGAAGCGCGCGGCGCGGGCGTTGTTCAGGTAGGTCGCGGCGAGGGCGTCGAGGTCGGCCTTGGTGATGGAGCGGAAGTCGGCCTCGCGCGTGCGCGCCGCGTCGAGAAATTCCGGCCGCGACTGCGCTTTGTCGAGCACGGCGCTGAGCCAGTAACCGTTCTGGCGCGCGGATTCCTTGATCGAGGTGAGGACCGGCTCGAGCGCGCGCTCGAGTTCGTCCGCCGTCACGCCATGCGCGCGCAAATCGTCGGCGAGGCGCAGGATTGTTTCCTGCACCGTGGCGGCCTGATGCGGATCGACCTCGACTGAAACGGAGAACAGGCCGTAGCCGGGATAGGTGTCGCTCGGCGCGCTCGAGGCGTTGGGGCTGTAGGCGGCGCCGAGTTCCTCGCGCACGACTTTGCGCAGCCGGTCGTCGAAGACAGAGGCGAGCAGCGCGAGCCGTCGCGTGCGCGGAATGTCCCGGGCGTCGTCCGTTGGCCAGTAGATGAGGACGAGCGATTTCAGAATCTCCGTTTCCACCGGAAACGCGTCCGCCGGCGCCTCCCCGGGATAACGCACTTCGCGCGCCTCCTTGAAATCCCGCGGCGGTTCGCGCGCGGGCAGGGCGCCGATGGTCGCGGCGGCGATCTCGATCGCGCGCTCGATGTCGATGTCGCCGATGATCGCGACCTCGATCGGCGCGGTCGCGAGGATGGGCGTGATCGTCTCGCGCGCCCGTTCCGCGGATACGCCGAGCAGTTTTTCCAGCGGCGGCGTGCCGAAGCGCGGATCGCCGGAGGCGAGCAGCGGCGGGATTTTCATCTGCGCGATGCCGCCGGGGAGATGGATCATGCGCTCGTAGGATTGCGTGATGCCGCGGCGAATGACCGCGAGCGCGTCGCCGCGCCAGCCCGGATCGGTGAGGTGGGCGCAGAGCAGTTGCATCTCCAGCTCGAGATCCTTGGGCGAGGTGCCGCCGTTGAAGACGAAGGCGTCGTCGGCTATGCCGAAACCGACGCCGACGGTCCTTCCCGCGAGGATGCGCCGGAGGTCCTCCTTGCTGTGTTTGCCGAGGCCGCCTTCGGTCAGGAGCGCGCCGGCGATGACGGCGAGTTCCGGCTCGTCGAGAGGCAATTGCAGCCTTCCCGCGCCCACGCGCGCGCGCAGGCCGATGCTGTTGGCGCGAAAATCCGTGCGCTTCAAGTTGAGGCGGACGCCGTTGGCAAACTCCACCAGCACGAGGTCGAGATCCTCGACCAGCTCGCGCTTCACCACCTCGCCCGGCGGCCCGAAATCGGTGTAGGCAAACGCGGCCGTTTCCAGCGCGCCGGGCGCGGCCACCGGCTCCTGGAAACTCGTCTCGAATCCGGCCAGGATGTCCGCCTCCGTGACCTCGTCCGGCACGCGGCCGGAGACGAACAGGCGCGGCGCGGACGACGCCCATGCCGCGCGCAGGGCCTGGATGCACGCCTCCGTCGTGAGCTGCTCGACCGCGGGGCGCGTGATCGCGAGGTTCGTTTCGGGCGTGTTGAAGACGCGCTCGTCGAAGATCGAGCCCGCGAGCCCGCTGGCCAGTCCGGCGGAGTGGCGCGTGGGCGCGGAACGCGCCGCCTCCTCGAGGCCATTGATGATGTTCGCGGTGATCTCGGTCAGCTCCACGGGGGAAAAGCCGTGGGTGAGCGCGCGCCGCAGTTCCTGTTCGGCCACGGCGAGCGATTCGCGCCAGCGTTCCGGCGGGCCGGTCAGCTCGATGCTCGCGACGCGCGCGAAATCGAAAACCTCGGTCGCGCCGGCGGCGCCGTAGGTGAAGGGCGCGCCCTCTTTTCTCGCGAGTTCCGCGAGGCGGCGCGAAAGGATGGCGTTGGCGGCGTCGAGCGGAAGGTCGCGCATGCGCGTCGCGATCGAGTCGGGTTGTTTCTCGAAGGGCGACACCGTCTGGATGCTGACGGAAACCGCCGACGCCTCGGCCTCGCGGTGAATCCCCGCGACCGGCTCGCGCGCGGGTTGCGCCGATCCGCGATCGGCCCGCGCGGGCAGCCCGTCCCCGGGTTTCATCGAGTCGAAGGCCTCGTGTATCAGGTTTTTGGTTACATCGAGGTCGATCCCGCCGACGATCGTGAGGATGATGTTTTGCGGTTGATACCAGCGCTCGTAAAACGCGCGCAACCGTTCCGCATTGGCGGCGTTGAGCGTTTCCTCGACACCGATCGGGAAACGCCCGGGCGGCAGCGTGTCCGGAAGGATGAACGCGAACTCCGCCAGCATGGCGCGGAATTCGACCGAGTCGCGGGCGCGCTTCTCGGAGAAGATGATCCCGCGCTCCTTCTCGATTTCGTCCTCGCTCAGGAGCATCCGGTCGGCGAAGTCGCGCAGCACGCGCAGGCCCTCGCCGAGGGTTTTGGCGTCGGCGCGCGGCAGCTCGAGCATGTAGGTCGTGGTCTCGAAGCCGGTGGACGCGTTCGAGTCGCCGCCGAAGGACATGCCGTTGCGCTGGAACCATTCGACCAGCGTGTCGGCGGCGAAGTTTTCCGTGCCGTTGAAGGCCATGTGCTCGAGGTAATGCGCAAGCCCGCGCTCCG
>CAZFCY010000047.1:6674-15861 GCA_964517665.1 uncultured Opitutaceae bacterium
GCTCCGTCTCGGTCTCGTCGAGCGAGCCGGCTCCGACGAGCAGGCGCACGCTCGCGCGCTCGCGGGGCTCATGGTTCACGCGGAGGGCGTAGCGCAATCCGTTTTCGAGCGTTCCGGAAACGACATCGGGATCGGGCGCGATGTCCGTTCGCGGCGGCCAGGCCGGAGGCCCGGCGGCGCGCGCGAAGGGAGAGGCGATGAGCAGCAAACACGCGAGGCGCGCGCCCGCGCGACGGAAGAAACGGGGTGCCATGTTGCGCGCACGCAAGCGAAGTTGTCCCCGCGGCGCAAGCGGACGCGCGAAGGTGGAAGGGAGGAAATAGGGGCGTGATGCAGGCCGCCAGCTCGCTGGCGCTCCGAAGGCGTCTGCAAGCAGAGCGGCCTGCATCACGCCCTCTCCATGCCCCGCGCCGAGAATGGGGTGGCCATGGCGCGCCTCGCCTTCCTATCTCTCGGGCATCCATGAAAAAGGCGAGGAAGAGTTCCACCACCACCGTCCGGCGCGGACCCGTTTCGAGTTTCATCGAGCACAATTACCGGCACTTCAACTCCGCCGCGTTGATGGACGCGGCCAAGGCCTACGAGGCGCATCTCGACAAGGGCGGCAGGATGCTCGTCACGCTCGCCGGCGCGATGTCCACCGCCGAACTCGGCATCACGCTCGCCGAGATGATCCGGCAGGACAAGGTCCACGGCATCGTCTGCACCGGCGCGAATCTCGAGGAGGATGTCTTCAACCTCGTGGCGCGCGATTTCTACGAGCGCGTGCCGCACTATCGCGATCTCACGCCGGCCGACGAGCAGGCGCTGCTCGAGCGTCACATGAATCGCGTCACCGACACCTGCATTCCGGAAATGGAGGCGATGCGCCGCATCGAGGCCGTCGTGCTCGACGAATGGGTGAAGGCGGACAAGGCGGGCGAGCGTTTCTTCCCGCACGAGTTCATGTTCAAGATCCTGCGCGGCGGGAAGCTGAAGAAATCCTACCAGATCGACCCGAAGAACTCCTGGATGCTCGCCGCCGCGGAGAAGAACCTGCCCATGTGGGTGCCGGGCTGGGAGGATGCGACGCTCGGCAACATGTTTGCCGGGCACTGCATCAGCGGCGACGTGAAGAACGTCCACACCGTGCGCACCGGCATCGAATACATGATGACCCTCGCCGAATGGTACACGGCCAACGCGCGCGCGCTCAGCCCGCGCAAGAAGGACGGCATCGGCTCGATCGGCTTCTTCCAGATCGGCGGCGGCATCGCGGGTGATTTCCCCATCTGCGTGGTTCCGATGCTGCATCAGGATCTCCAGCGCACGAACGTGCCGCTCTGGGGTTACTTCTGCCAGATCAGCGACTCGACCACGAGCTACGGCAGCTACTCCGGCGCGGTTCCAAACGAAAAGATCACGTGGGGAAAACTCGGGGTGAACACGCCGAAGTTCATCGTCGAGTCCGACGCGACGATCGTCGTTCCGCTGATCTTCGCGTGGCTGTTGGGGAAGTAGCGAGGGAAAAGGCAGAATTATGAATGCAGAATGTAGAATGTAGGAAATGGCGCCGCAGGCGCAGTGTATTCAGTTTCATCATTCATCATTCTACATCCTTCGTTTGATTCGCTGCCCGCTGCTCCTCCCGTGATCTGGCTCTATCGCCTCGTCTTTGTTCCCGCGCTGCTCGTGCTGCTTCCGGGCATCCTCGCGCGCATGCTGCGCCGCGGCGGGTTGCG
Source organism: uncultured Opitutaceae bacterium (assembly GCA_964517665.1). Classification (GTDB taxonomy): domain Bacteria; phylum Verrucomicrobiota; class Verrucomicrobiia; order Opitutales; family Opitutaceae; genus Congregicoccus. Next base: position 8,396 of record CAZFCY010000047.1, read on the forward strand.
CGAGAATTTCGGGCAGCGCTTCGGCGCGGGACCGCCGCTCGGCGCGCCGCCGCCAGGCTGCAAACGCGTCTGGATTCACGCCGTGAGCGTGGGCGAGATCCTCGCCATCGCGCCCGTGGTGGAGCGGCTGGTGTCGTCGCCCGGCATCCAGATTTTCCTTACAACGACGACCACGACCGGATACGCCGTCGGCCGCGATCGTTATGGGAAGTCCGCCGTGGAGATCGGTTATTTCCCGCTCGATTTCTGGCCGTGGTCCGCGCGCGCCTGGCGGCGCATCCGGCCGGACTTGATGGTGTTGACCGAGTCCGAACTCTGGCCCGAGCATCTTTTCCAGGCGCGCAAGCGCGGCGTGCCCGTCCTGCTCATCAACGCGCGCCTTTCCGACCGGTCGCTTTCGCGCCTGCGCAAAGTCGGCGGGCTGGTCCGTCCGCTCGTGTGCGGGATCAAGCGCATCAGCGCCGCGTCCGCGATCGACGCGGCGCGGTTCGCCGAGATCGGTTTCCCCGGCGCAACGGTCGAGGCCGCGGGCAATTTGAAACTGGACGCCTCGATCGTCCCCGTGCTCGGCGAGGACGAGAAAACAAGACTGCGCGCCGAGCTGGGCCTTCCCGACGGTTTGATCCTGATGGGCTCGTCCACCTGGCCCGGCGAAGAGACCGCGCTGGCGCGGGCCATGACGACGGCGCGCGCGCGCGGCCTGTTCTGCCGGTTGCTCATCGTGCCGCGACACGCCGAGCGGCGGGACGAGATTCTCGGCGAGTTGAAACGCCATCCGCATCGCGTTCACCTGCGCACGGCCGGCCCGGCGGACGGCGCGGTGGACATTTGTGTGGCGGACACGACCGGCGAGATGACGCGTTTCCTGCAACTGGCGGACGTCGTCTTCGTCGGCCGCAGCCTCGCTCCACACAACGGCGGCCAGACGCCGGTCGAGGCCGCCGCGCTCGGCCTGCCGATTCTGTTTGGCCCGAACATGACCAACTTTCGCGCCATCTCGCGAGGCCTGGTCGAGGCGGGCGCGGCGCGGGTGGTGAACGACGCGGACGCGCTCGTCGCCGGCGCCGCGGCCTTGCTTGCCGATCCGAAAGCGCGAGACGACATGGCCGCGCAGGGCCACGCCTGGCACGCCGCCAACCGCGGCGCGGTCGACCGGACCGTCGCATTGATTCGTCAGGAGTTGTGAGCGAAAACGCCGGCCAGCAAGGGTGGGGGCGGCCTTCGCGGAAGCGCTCGCTTTAAGAAACGCTCCGGTGCAGTCGTGAAACAGAAATCGTGGGACGGAAGCCAGTTTGAGTGACCGTACGGATGGGCAAACTGGCAAAGCCGGATTTCCGTTGACCGACAAATGTGCTGCACTTTTATGCACAATATTGTTGGGTTTCCGTCCTGGCTTCTGCCCCGATTCACCCGGTTTGTTCCTCGCTTTTCGCATGCTGCATCGCTCGATCTTTTTTCTCGGCGGGTTTCTTCTCGCGTTGGACTTGGGCGCTGCCGCTTCCCGGTCCGTCTATCCGTTGCGGCCGGAGGATCCGCAGGCGGTTCACGTCACTGCGGCCGATTTTCCCGTTCGCGGCGACGGCGCGCACGACGACACCGCCGGCCTGCAGCAGGCGATCGATCGCGTGCAGGAAACGACCCGGCGCGGCATCGTTTTTGTTCCTGCCGGACGCTATCGGCTGACGAAGAAGCTGCTCGTCTGGAGCGGCATCCGGCTCATCGGCTACGGCCCGACCCGGCCGGTGTTCGTGCTCGGACCGGATACGCCGGGATTTCAGGAAGGCCCGGACGCTTACATGGTGCACTTCGTGAGCGACCGGCCCGAGTCGCCCGATCAGCCCGCGCGCGATGCCAACCCCGGCACCTTCTACTCGGCGATGAGCAACATCGACATCGAGATCGGCGACGGCAATCCGGCGGCGGTCGGCGTGCGCGCGCACTTCGCGCAACACGGGTTTCTCGCGCACATGGATTTCCACATCGGCTCCGCGCGCGCGGGCGTCGAGGAGGTGGGCAACCAGTTCGAGGATCTCCGTTTCTTCGGCGGCGAGTTCGGCATCACGATGCGCAAGCCGTCGCCAAGCTGGCCGTTCGTGCTGCTCGACACGACGTTCAAGGGGCAGCGCCGCGCCGCGATCGAAACCGAGGAAGGCGGGCTCACGATCCTTCGCGCGCAGGTGAAGAACGTGCCGACCGTGATCCTCGTCCGCCCCGACCGATGCGAAGAGCTGTGGATCGAGGATTCGAGGTTCGAGAACATCTCCGGCCCCGCGCTCGTGATCAGCGACGAGCACAGCGCCCGCACGCAGATCAATCTCGAAAACATCGTCTGCGTGGACGTGCCGGTGTTCGCCGCGTTTCGCGAGAGCGGCCGTCAGATCGCGGGCGTGGGCGAGACCTATCGCGTGCGGACGTTTTGCCACGGGCTGCAGTACGCGGACGTCGACGCCACGCCGCGGATCGAGACGACATTCGACGCCGCCCCGCTCGCGGCGCTTCCTCCGCTCGTCCCGTCCGACGTGGCCGCGCTGCCGCCGATGGACACCTGGGCAAACGTCCGCTCGCTGGGCGCGAAAGGAGACGGCGTGACCGACGACACGGCCGCGCTGCGCGCCGCCATCGCGCAACACCGCGCGATCTATCTTCCGAGCGGTTGGTATCGCATCACTGGCACGCTCGAGCTTCGGCCGGACACGGCCTTGATCGGCCTCGATCCGATCACGACGCAGATTGTGCTCTCCGATTTCACGGAAGCCTTTCACGGCCGCGGCGCGCCGAAGCCGATGCTCGTGGCTCCATCGAGCGGAACCACCATCGTGACCGGCGTCGGTCTCGACACCGGTGGCGCGAACAACCGCGCCGTTGCCCTCAAGTGGATGGCCGGGGCCGGTTCGATGGTCGATGACACGCGCTTCCTCGGCGGCCATGGAACCTATGCGCGCGATGGCAGCCGGCTTCCGATCTACAACAACAACCGCACGGCCGATCCCGACAGCCGCCGGAAGTGGGATTCGCAATACTGGAGCCTGTGGGTGACCGACGGCGGAGGCGGCACATTCAAGAACATCTGGACGCCGAGTCCCTACGCCGCCGCCGGGCTTTGCGTCTCGAACACCGAAACCCCCGGCCGCGTTTATGCGCTTTCGAGCGAGCATCACGTCCGCAACGAGGTGAAGCTCCGCAACGTCGCGAACTGGCGTTTCTACGCGTTGCAAACCGAGGAGGAGCGCGGCGAGAGCCCGCGGGCGCTGCCGCTCGAGATCGAGGACTGCCGCGACCTCACGATCGTCAATTTCTTCATCTACCGCGTCGATCTGCCCGTGCCGTTCGAGACCGGCATCCGCGTCACGCGCTCGCGCAATCTGAACTTCCGCGGCCTGCACGTTTACAGCCCGGGCAAGCTCAGTTTCGACAACACACTGGTGGATCAAACACACGGCGCGCAGGCGCGTTCGCGCGAGATCGCATGGTTGCGCGTCTCCGGCGCCGCTCCCGCAGGATCCGCCGCGGCCTCGCCCGGGCCCGAACGCGAACCGGGCGCGCAACTCGCGAAAGTCGCGGGCGGCTTCACCAACATCGACGGGCTCGCCGTCGATGCCGCCGGCGACGCGTATTTCGTGGACCAGGCCTGGCATCGCATCCATCGCTGGTCGCCGGCGGATGGTTTGTCGCTCGTGACCGATGCGATTCCGCAACCCGTGGCGCTGGCCTTCGACCTCGCCGGAAACCTCCTCGTGGTGGCGCGCGACGGCCATGTGTATGCGCTCCCGCCCGGAGCGGACGAGGACCATATCCTCGTGCTCGAACCGAAAACGGCCGCGCCGCCGGCCGGGGCCGTCGCCTGGCTGCCGGCCAACCGCTGGCGCGACGGTCACGACTGGCTCGAAGCCAACACGCGTCGTGAGCCGCTGCGCTACGTCTCGCCGGACGGCTCGATTTTCATTCCGGCTCCCGAGGCGTTCGCCAACCTCTCCGGGCCGGGGCGCGGGTGGGGCACGGTCGATCTTGCGCGCGCCTACGCGCTCGTCCCGGCGCGCGCGGGCGAGCCGTTTTATGTCTCGGACGAGTTCGGCCAGACCACCTGGCGTTTCATCGCGCAGCCCGACGGGACGCTGGCCGAGCCCTTCGAGTTTGCGCAGGAAGGCGAAGCCGGCACGGCGGTCGATGCCGGGGGCAACGTCCATGTCTGCGCCGGCCATGTCTTCGTCTATGATCGCTCCGGCCGACAGATCGACGTGATCAAAACGCCCGAGCGCCCCAGCGCCGTCGCCTTCGGCGGGCCGGACCGGCGCACGCTTTTCATCGCGGCGCGCGCCTCGCTCTACGCCATGCGCGCGGCCTCGGCGGGCCGCTGACGTTCGTTCGGCTTTCAGTCACGGCCGGAGACGCGAAGCTCGTTGCGCGCCGGCCCGCGCCTCTTCCCAACCGGCGATTCCGCCTCCATCCGGTTCTTGCCGCCCGCCGGAATTCCCGTTGTCAACTTTCGCGCGGCCGGGCAACGTCCGCCCTTTGCGCAATGACTGAGCCCGCCTCCCACGACATCTCCCACGATCAAAACGCCGTCCGCCGGCAGAAGCTGGCCGACATGCGCGCCGACGGCTTCGATCCGTTTCGCGCGAACGTCGAGCAGACGCATTTCTCGGCCGAGGCGCTGAAACTCCACGTCGATGGCGAGGACAACACGGTGTCGGTCTCCGTTGCCGGCCGGCTCGTCGTGATCCGCGACATGGGCAAGAGCCACTTCGTCAAGATCCTCGACCAGCAGGGGCTGATCCAGCTTTACGTGAGGAAGGACGTCGTGGGCGACGAGGCATACGCCGCCTTCAAGAAGCTCGACCTCGGCGACTTCATCGGGGCCACGGGCACGCTGTTCAAGACGAAGACCGGCGAAGTCACCGTGCGCGTCGAGCGCTTCACGCTCGTCTCGAAGGCGCTCCGTCCGCTGCCGGAGAAGTGGCACGGGCTGAGCGATCCGGACAAGGTTTACCGGCAGCGCTATCTCGATCTCGTGGTCAACGAGGAGTCGCGGGCGCGGCTCATGCAGCGCGCGCGCATCGTCTCGTTTGTCCGGCGCTTTCTCGAGGACCGGAAGTTCATCGAGGTGGAAACGCCCGTGCTGCAAAACGTCGCCGGCGGCGCCGCGGCCCGGCCCTTCGCCACGCACCACAATGCCCTCGGCATCGATTTCGTGCTGCGCATCTCGCTCGAGCTTTATCTCAAGCGCATGCTCGTGGCCGGCTACGACCGCGTCTTCGAGATCGGGCGCAACTTCCGCAACGAGGGCATCTCGCTCAAGCACAACCCCGAGTTCACCATGCTCGAGGTTTACCAGGCCTACAGCGACTATCGCGGCATGATGGCGCTCGCGCAGGAACTGCTCCGGGCGTTGTGTCATGAAGTTTTGAATACGACGCGGATCACGCACGCCGCGAGCGGGCAGACGATCGACTTCGCCGCCGACTGGCGCGAGGCGCGCTACCGCGATCTGGTCCGCGAGGAAACGGGCGATCCGGAGTGGTTCTCACGCTCGAAGGCGGAGAAGGCGGCGAAAGCCGATGCGATGGGCCTGCATGTCGATCCGTCGTGGGAGGACTTCGAGGTCACGCAGGAGGTGTTTTCCAAGAAGATCGAGCCGAACCTCATCCAGCCGACCTTCGTCACGCACCTGCCGAAGGAGTTGTGTCCGCTCGCGAAGCTCAATCCCGAGGACCCGACGGTGATCGACGTTTTCGAACTCATCATCGGCGGGATGGAAATCGCGCCCGCCTACAGCGAGCAGAACGATCCCGACGAACAGCGCCGGATGTTCGAGGCGCAGGCCGGCGGGGAACAGCAGAAGATCGACCACGATTTCCTCCTCGCGCTCGAGCATGGGATGCCCCCGGCCGGCGGCATGGGCATCGGGCTCGATCGCCTCGCCATCCTGCTCACGGGCGCGACGAGCATCCGCGACGTCATCCTCTTCCCGCAGATGCGGCCGGAAACGAAGCGGGAGGAAACGGAGCCGTGAGCGGGCGGGAGCGCCGGAAAGGTGGACGCGCGCGGCCCTGCGCGCGCGGTTCGGACGGGCGATCCCCATGAAGTGGTACGTCCAGATCGCCTTTCGCCAGCTCTTCCCCGCGGGCGGGCGGTTTCCGTTCTTCACCGCGGTGTCGGTCGTGGGCGTCATGCTCGGCGTCGCCGCGCTCGTGGTCGTGCAGAGCGTGATGAACGGATTCGGCAACGAGATCCGTCGCATGATTGTGGATACACAGGGCCACGTCCGCATCGAGGGCGGCGGGATCATCGTCGATTACGAGGAGCTGATGGGTGTCGTCGCCGCCGTGCCGGGCGTCGCGGCGGTCGCGCCTTACGCGCAGGGCGCGGTGATGGTGCAGTTTCAAAACCGGCCGACGTTTCCCTACGTCCAGGGCATCGATGTCGATCTGGAAAACGACGTCGTCGACCTGCAGCGTTTTCTGCGCGTGGGGCGGATGGAGAACCTCGACGACGACAGCGTCTTTCTCAGCAGCGAACTCGCGGCCTCGCTCGGCGCGTTTCGGGGCGACGAAGTGGAGCTTTATTCGCCGCTGCTGCTCGAGCGCTTGAAGGAGGACGAGATTTTCCTCCCGCGCCGTTTCCGCGTCGCCGGCATCTTCGAGACGGGCTGGACGCAGGTCGATGCCAACACCGTGATCTGCACCCTGCGCGCGATGCAGGATCTCTACGGGCTCCACGACGGCGTGCACGGCCTCAAGGCGCGGCTCGAGCCCGGCGTCGACACGGACGAGGCCGTGGAGCGGATCGACGCCGCCATCGGCCCCGGCTTTCGCGCCATCTCGTGGCTGGATTCCAACCGCGACTTTCTCTTCGTGCTCCAGCTCGAGAAGAACGTCATGTTTCTCCTCCTGCTCATCATCATTCTCGTCTCGGCCTTCGCGATCACGAGTTCGCTCCTCATCACCGTCGTGCGCAAGACGCGCGAGATCGGGCTCTTCGGCGCGCTCGGCGCGCGGTCGCGCGAGGTGGCGGCGTGCTTTTGCGCCCAGGGGATGTTCATCGGCGCGGCGGGGACGCTCTTCGGATTCGGCTTCGCGGCGCTGCTGCTTTATTTTCGCAACGACCTCATCCATTGGTTCACGCGGCTCACCGGCACCGAGGCGGCGCTCGCGCGTTTCTACCAGTTTTCGAACCTTCCGGCCGAATACAGCGCGCGCGATGTCGTCACGATCGCCGCGCTCGCGATCGTCATCTCGACGCTCGCCGGCATCATCCCCGCCTGGCGCGCCGCGCGCCTGCGACCCTCGGAGGCTTTGCGCAGTGAGTGAACCCGCCGACATCGTCCTGCGCGCGCAGGCGCTCGAAAAGAGTTTCCCCAGCGGACCCCGCATGATCGAGGTGCTTCGCGGCGTCGATCTGGCCGTGCGCAGCGGCGAAAGCGTGAGCATCCGCGGCGAATCCGGATCGGGCAAGACGACGCTCCTCAA
>CAZFCY010000047.1:15871-30343 GCA_964517665.1 uncultured Opitutaceae bacterium
TCCGCGCGGGGCTCGAACTCCCCGACAAGGGCACGCTCGCCTGGGCGGGCGAGGAGGTCGGCCGCTGGCCGCTCGATCGCATCGCGACCTTGCGCGGCCGGTTCGTCGGGATGGTGTTTCAGAACTTCTACCTCGTTCCCGAAATCGACGCGCTCGACAACGTCCTGCTCGCCGCCCGCATCGTCGGCCGCGCCGGCAGGGAGGATCGCGAGCGCGCCCGCGATCTCATGACGCGCGTGGGGCTCGGCCAGCGCACCCACCACCTGCCGGGAACGCTCTCCGGCGGCGAGCGCCAGCGCGTGGCGCTTGCCCGCGCGCTCATCAACCGTCCGCGCCTCGTCCTCGCCGACGAGCCCACCGGCAACCTCGACGAGCGCACCGGCAACGTCGTCATGGACCAGCTCCTCGAACTCTGTCGCGACGAGCGCGTCGCGCTCCTCCTCGTCACGCACAACAAGGCCCACGCCGCCCGCGCGACGCGCCAGACCCTGCTCCACCTCGGCAAACTCGAGGCCGACAGCCCGCCAGCCGCGTGAGTTGAGATCGGGGCGAAGCGCTCCAGAAAGGCTGTCGATGACCGGGAGCCCTCAGCTTTTGCTCCCCGTCAGGGCGATGCCCTCGATGAAGCTGCGTTGCGCGGTGATGAAGAGCAGCACGATCGGGAGGATGATCAGCGTGCTCGCGGCCATGAGGTAGTGCCATTCCGTGCCGCCGGAGCGGCTCGATTTCATCGCCTGCAGGCCGAGGGCGAGGGTGAAGTCCTTCTGGTCCGTGAGGTAAATGAGCGGCCCGAGGAAATCGTTCCACGTGCCGAGAAAAGTGAAGAGCGCGACGACCACGAGCGCCGGCCGGCACAGGGGAAGGATGATCTGCCAGAAGATGCGAAACTCGCCGCAGCCGTCGATGCGCGCGGCCTCCGAGAGTTCCGCCGGAATGCCGCGGAAAAACTGCCGCAGGAGGAAGACGTTGAACGCCGTGGCGAAAAACGAGCCGACCCAAAGCGGTTGCAGCGTCCCGATCCAGCCGAGCCAGCGGAAGAGTGAATAGAGCGGAACCATCACAGCCGGAAACGGAATCATCATCGTCGCGAGCAACACGCCGAAGAGCCGGTCGCGCCAGCGCCACCGGATGCGCGAAAAACCGTAGGCCACGAGCGCGCTCGAGAGCACGGCGCCGACGACGTTGAGCACGCAGAGCAGCACCGTGTTCGCGAGGTAGCGCGGAAAATCGCCCATCGCCCGCATCGCCCGCGGAAAGTTTTCCCAGCGCAGGTCGATCGAGCGGTGTATGGAGGAAACGGGCACAACGTCGATCGCCGCCGCATGCCGCGCCTGCACGACCCGCCAGGGCGCGTCTTCCGACGCGGGGATGTCGCGCACGACGTCGACCGGCACGCGCAGGCCGGTCGCGGTCAGCCACGCGCCATCGACGACCGCCTCGGCCGCAAGCGCCACCGGCCGCGATTGCCCCTCGGGCCGGGCCCACACGCTGGGACGCGTGACGAGATCGCCGGGAACGACCTCCTGCAACGCCTCGGCGATTTCCGCCTCGTAACGCAGCGGAATCCAGGTCGGCGGCTGCGCGAGCGTTTGCTCGAGCGGCTTGAGCGCGGTCGTGACCATCCACGCAAAAGGCAGAATGAAGACCGCGGCCCCGGCGAGGAGCAGCGCATGGGTGATGATTCGCGCGGGCATCTTCATCGCGTCAACCCTCCTGATAATGCACGAAGCGCCGCGAGCCGCGCGTCGCGAGCCATGTCAACGCGAGCGTGAGCGCGCAGAGAATCCACGCCATCGCGCAGGCGTACCCCATTTGTCGATATTCGAAGGCGTTCTGGAAGAGATAGACGGCGTAAAACAACACCGAGCGATCCGGCCCGCCTCCGCCGAAGAGCACGAAGGCCTGCGCGAAAACCTGCAGGCCGCCGATGATGCCCATGATCAAATTGAAATAGATCACCGGAGAAATCGCCGGCAGCGTGACGTGCGCGAATCGGCGCCACGCCGAGGCGCCGTCGATCATCGCCGCCTCCATCAACGCGCGCGGCACGCCCTGGAGCGCGGCGAGGTTGATCACGACGGTGTTTCCGCAACCCCACAGCGCCATGATCGCGAGCGAGGGCTTCGTCAGCGCGGGATCCGTGAGCCATTGCGGCGGGTTGTCCACGCCGAGGAAGCGCAGGCCCTCGTTGAGCAGGCCGTGGCGTCCGTTGAAGATCCAGAGAAATATCATCGTGCCCGCCACGACCGGCACGAGCGACGGCAGATAATAGATCGCGCGAAACACGCCGCGCCCGCGCACGGGCTGGTTCAAGAGCAGCGCGAGCGCGAGCGCCGCGACGAGCCCGAGCGGCAGCGCGAAGAGATTATAGACAAGCGTGTTGCCCAGGGATTTCCAGAAGACGTGGTCGGAAACCATGTCCGCGTAGTTGAGCGATCCGATCCACACCGGGCTCGTGAGCACGTCATAGTCGCAAAAGGAATAATATATCGACGCCGCGACCGGAAACGCCGTGAACACCGCCAGCCCGATCAGCCACGGGCTGATGAAGGCCAGGCCCGCGAGCGCGCGGCTTCGCTCACCAATGCTCATGATTCCTCCATTCCTCCACGCGCGCTTCCTTCACGGCGTCCCAGCGGCGCAGGACGCGATCGAGCCGCCATTGCATCCGCTCCTGCGCGACGGCGAGCGCCTCCCCGGGCGTCGCGCGCAGGAAGATGGCGTTTTCCGCCGCGACGATGAGCTCCTCGTTGAACTCGCGCCAGATCGAGAGGCGCGGCACGGCGCGCGCGTTCGGACTGCGGGCGAGTTCGATGAATTTATCGATCGCAGGATTGGAATGCCGGGCGAGGAAATCAGGCGAAACCGAACGAAGCGCGGTGAACTTGCCCTGCGCGAGCGCGAGCTTTTCCGCCACGTCGCGCCGCTGCAAATAAAGCATGAACTCGAAGGCCTCCCGCGGATGGGGCGCGCCGCGCGGAATCACTATAACGTCCGTCTCGATGAGCGTGACCGGCGCTTCGTCCGCGACGCCCGGCGCGGCCGGGAAGGGCGCGACACCCCACTCGATGCCGGGTGAATAGTGCGCGATGAAATCCTTCATCCACGGACCCTGAACCACCATCGCCTCGGAGCCGCCGAGGAACGGACTTTGCGCGGATTGCGAAACGCCGAAGCTCGAGCTGAAGGCCTGCAGGTTCCGGACGCCGAAGGTCTGCGCCGGCTGCCGCAGCCAGGCATAGGCCGCGAGCATTTCCGGCGAGTCCGCGAGGATGCGGCGATCGCCATCGTAGTATTCCGCGCCGAACCAGTGACCCCACGCGGAGAGAAACATGCCCGCGCTCTGCGGCAGATGGCCGACCTGCGTGATCGCGTAGCGCCGCGATCGCCGTTCCTCGTCCGTGAGATCGGCGAAGGAAACCTCGCGCGAGCGGCCGTCGCGCGTGATCTCGACGCGCGTGAGCCGGCGATTCATCTCCTCGAATTCGGCCAGCGTGCGCGGCGGCCGTTCGGGATCGAGGCCCGCTTCCCGAAACAGTTTCTTGTTGTGGAACAGGATCCTGCAGGCCGGCGTGGTCGGCAGGCCCCAGGTGAAGCCGCGGTGACGGCACAGCTCGAAAAAAAGCGGCAGGTAGGCGTCCGCTTCGAGTCCGGCATCCGCCATGGCGGCGTCGAGCGGGGTCAACGCGTTCTTCTCCGCGAAGTCCGGGACGTAGTCCGACCAGAGCCCGGCGAGATCCGGCGGGTTCCCGGCCGAGGTCGCGAGAAGAAGCTTCCGGTCCACCTCGCTGACGCTGAGAAAGCGCACTTCGATGCGATCCTGCGAGCGGTTGAAATCATCGACGATGCCCTCCATCGCCTCCGCTTCGTAGCCGGTCCACTTTTCCCAATAGCGGACAATGACCCGGCCGTCGGCGGTGTGCGTATCCGGTTTGTTGGCACACGCGCAGAAGCCGCAGGCGATCGCGAGGAGGGAAAAGCGCCTGAGCACAGCCCGGGCGCGGTTGGAAATGATGGGCGGTTGAAAGCGGCGATGAATCGCCCGCGCTTCGCGATATATTTCCGGTTGCTTGTTCACTCGAAGCTTGAGGCGGCCTATCGCAACTCGAGCACGCCGATCCCGAAGCGTTCGTCGCGCCGTTGGTGGATGCGCCAGTTGAGCTTGAGCGACGGCTGCCATTCGAACGAGCCTCCCGCGTGGATGGCGGAGGTCATGCCGAAGACGAGGCCGGGGCCGGGGGTGAGGCCGATTTGCGACCATTCGATCTCGGCCTCGATTTCGTAGCCGTGCTCCGTCTCGCGCACGATCGCCTTGGCCGGGCGGTCGTTGAACCACTCGGCGGCGCCGCCGTCGGGCCGGTAGCCGTATTGGAAATCATCCGGGCCGGCCCAGACCACGCCGTCGTTGTTCGGATCGATGAACAGCTCCACGCCGCGCCGCCCGGTCGGTGTTTCGAAACCCGCGGGGGTGTCGATCGCGGTGGCGTGAAAGTAGAGCGCGCGATCGTCGTAGGTGAAGGCGAAGGTCAGCTTCAGCTCGGGATCGCCGCTGCGCACGTCGGCGTGCGAATCCTTGTATTCGAGTCCCGCCATCGTGATCCAGGGCCACGAGTCCCGCGGGGTGGAGGCGGGCACGGCGTAGGCGCGGCGCTCGGGCGGGACGACGAGCGGGCCCGCGAGTTCGTCGCGCCAGAGGATGGAATTGTTCTCGCCGTACTCGCCCGCGTGAAACTCCGCGATCGTGCCGCGGCCGGCGCGGACGAGCGGATCGTTTTGAAACCACGCGCGGATCGTGTCGGAGGCGAGCAGGTTGGCCATGCCGAGGAGGAAGGCCGCGCGGTCGTCGGGCGAGGCGCCGGCGATCCACGTCTCCGGCAGGTTTTCCAGGTGAAAACCCGTCGCGATCTCGGCCGGGAAATACTCGAGCAGGAGCGCGGTCGTGAGCATGTCGTAGGGAAACCCGCCCTCGTTGCGATCGGGCTTCGAGGAGATGAGCGCGTAGGCGAGCTGCTGGGCGGAGGCGCCCGTGATGATCGGCCGCTCGTCGAGCCACAAGGCCGGCAGCATCTGATCGCCGACGTTTCCCGGAGCCAGCACCCAGAGCGGGCCGGCGGCCTCCGGCTCGCGCGCGAGCGAGGTCCATGCCGTGACCGGAGCCGCGCCGGCCGCGATCTTGAAAAAGACGGCGAGACGGTTCGCGGACCCGAGCTTGTCCGAACCGGGCTCGACCGCGCGCCAGTCGATCGCCTCGAGCCGGCTCGCGGCCTTTGGAGCGAGGCGCGTGATGGCCTGCCGGATGGTGACGAGGCCCGCGGCGTATTGGGCGAGCAGGCGGTCGTCGGCGGGCGCCTCGATGGTGTCGAGCGCGGCTTCGAGTTGCGCGGCGGCGTCGTTGCCGCTGATCAGGCCGAGCGCGACGGCGGCGAGGATCGACGACAGGCGCAGGCCCGGCGTCGGCTGTTCCGCGTCCTCGGCGCGCATGGTTTCCCACACGCGTTGCGCGACGAGGAAAAACCGGTCCCGCTGATCCCACGGAAGGTCGCGCACCTTGGACAGGAAGCCCGCGCGGGAGAGGCCGCGTTGCGCTTCCCGCGCCTGCATGAAGACGGCCCACGGCATGCCGCTGCGGGCGTTCTCGATCTGGAGAAGCGTGATGCCGAGATCGATCCCGATCACGTCGGGGTTGAGCCAGCCGGTCTCGGGATTGAAGGCGTCGAGAAAGCCGTAGCGTTTCCAGATGCGATGGCCGTAAACCGTGCGCATGTGGCGCAGGGTGACCATCGCCTCGTAGGGCGCGAACGCCACCGCGCCGGCCGCGGCGCAGGGCACGATCGTGCCGTCGAGGGCGTTGAAGTCGGTCGTGCGCGGCGGCCCGCCCCAGGCCTTGTAGCCGGTGGCGGAATCGGACGCGGTCACGCCCCAGAGACGCTCGCCCCAGCTCGGGAACTCGTCGCGCAGGTCGATGCAGAACTGGCGTTGCGCGAGCGTCGCGAGGACGGAGTTGTGATGATAATCGGCGAACGAGTCGCGAAGATGGCGGAAGTCGAAATAGGCGTGCGCGAACTGATGGATGAAGAGCGGCGCGCCCTGTATATAACGATAGCCGGCGTAGCGCCCGATCGGCTCCCGCTCCCACGTGTTCCAATACTCCCGTGGCAGCGGATTGTATTCAGCGCCGAGCCCGAGGAGGCTGAGGACCATGTGCTCGGAATATTGGTTCCAGCGGTAGCGGGAGAAGCCGGTTTCGTCATACCAGCCCAGCGCGAGGATGTCGCCCTCGTTGAGAAACCACTTCCAGTTCACCTCGTTATAAATCCGGTCGACCAGCTCCGTGATCCCGGGGTCTTGAAAGTATTCGCGCGCCACCAGCGCCCCGGCGAGGCAGAGCGCGGTGTCGATCGGGGACAGCTCGCAACGCCACGCGCGCTCGCCCGTTTCCATCTCCATGAAATGATAAAACATGCCCTCGTGCCGCGGCGCCTTTTCGGCGAGGAAACGCAGCATCAGGCGCGCCTGCTCGAGGGCGGTTTCATGTTCTGTCCAGCCGCGCTCGGCCGCGATCGCCCATGCGCTGAAGGCGAATCCCGAGGCGGCCACGCTGGCCTTGCCCTCGGTCGGAAGGCCGTCGGCCCGCGCGCGGTCGCGCACGAGTCCGGTGACGGGGTGGGACTGCTCGACGAAGAACTGGAACGCCGTGCGCTGCAATTGATCGAGCAGCTCCTCGTCGTGCGGTTGAAACCGCGCCGAGGGCCGCGCCCGCTCGCGCCAGTCGCCGCCACCGGCGCGAGCGGGCGCGAAAATGAAGCCCGCCGCCGCGACCAGCGCCGCGACGAAGGCGAAGCGGGAATGAAAAGCGCGCGGGGAACGGACGCGGATCATGACATGAGATTCGAAGCGGGGTGGTGGTGGCGGGCGGCGGGATCGTCGCGAAGCAAGCGATTCGACCGGAAGGGATGACAACGTTTGCAGACGAGTCAACCACCGCGCGGACAAGTCGCCGGTAGTCGAAGGTCGAAACGAGCGCAGTCTTTCTGGAGCGCGGCGATGAATCGCCGCGCTCCAAAGACCGGCGAAAATCGACAGCGCTATTCCCCGCTTCGCAGCGCGCGGGTGGATTCGCGGATCATCATCGGCGCCGACATGTCGTCGAGCACCACGCGCGGGCCCTTGCCGCCTCCTTTCGCGGCCTCGCCGATGAGGCCGACGGCGCGTTCGGCCATGTCGGTGAGCGGCTGGCGAACCGTCGTGAGGGCAGGGCGGCAGGCGGTGGCCCACATGCCGTCGTCGAAGCCGACGACCGAAACATCCTCCGGGCAGCGGATGCCGGCGATCGTCGCCTCGTGGAGCGCGCCGAACGCGATCTCGTCGTTCGCGCAACAGATCGCGGTGGGCCGGCGATGCGATTTGAGCAGCGCGGCAAAACCGCGGCGCCCCGTGTCGGCGCTGAACGGACCGGTGAAAACCCATTCCGGCTTCGGCCTGGCGCCCGCGTGTTCGAGCACCTCGAGATAGCCCCGCTTGCGCTCGACGGCGTCGCGCGAGCCATCCGGACCGAGCAGCAACGCGATGCGGCGATGCCCCAACTGCAGCAGCAACATCGCGACCGACCGCGCGCCGGCGTGGTTGTCCACCCCGATCACCGGCACGCCCGCCTCGGCCACGGGCTCGTCGGGCGGAAGCGCGGACTTCGTGAACACCAGGGGCCGGCGAAAACCTTTCAGCTCCTGCAGGTCGGTCTTCGTGATCGGCTCGCCGAGATAGATGACGCCCGACGAATTCAGGCTCACATGCTGCATCGCCTCGCGCAGCCCGGCGCCCGCCTTGCGTTGCAGCGTCGAGATGTGCACGCCCCAGCCGCGCGCGGAAGCGGCGTGGAGGATGCCGGCGAGGAAGCGCCCGTAATATTCCGAAAAGAATATATTCTCATCGAACGGGACGATGACCGTGATCGTGTTCGATCCGCCCTTGCGCAGCATCCGCGCGCCCGGATTGGGGGAGAAGTTTTGTTTCTCGGCGAGGTCGAGGATCGCCTTGCGCACATCCGCGCGCACGAGATGCGCGGTTTCCGTGCGCAGCGCGCGGGAGACGGTGGACGGCGAGACGCCGAGACGTTCGGCGATCTGGACAATGCCTGCCTTGCGAGGGGTGGCTGACGAGGTGCGGCTGGGCATGGGAGGCAAGAGCGTAAGGGATTTAAGAGCGTAAGGGATAAGAGCGTAAGAGCGTAAGCGGCAACCAGCCTTCGGTCATATTCTTATGCTCTTACGCTCTTTTACGCTCTTAAACCTCCTGCCGCTACCAGTGGCCGTTGTCGCCCGGCTTCAGCGCGCGGGCGAATTCACAGAGGAGCCGCACGCAGGCTTCGATGTCGTCGAGATCGACGACTTCGCACGGGGTGTGCATGTAGCGCAGCGGGATCGAGACCAGCCCCGTCGCGACGCCGGCGCGGGCGATCTGGATCGCGCGCGCGTCGGTGCCGGTCGGCCGCGGATCGGCCTCGAGTTGATAGGGGATGCCGGCGCGATCGGCGCAGGCCAGGAGGAGGTCGAAAACCCAGGGGTTGATGTTCGGCCCGCGGCAGATCATCGGGCCGCCGCCGAGGCGGAATTCGCCGAACCGGCGCTTGTCCACGTCGGGATGATCGGTGGCGTGGCCGACGTCCACGGCGAGGGCGATGTGCGGATTGATGCCGAACGTCGCGGTCGTCGCCCCGCGCACGCCGATCTCCTCCTGCGAAGTGGCAACCGCGACGATTCGCGCGGCCGGCCTCTTTTTGCGCTGGGCGAGCCGGACGAGTGTTTCGCCGACGACGTAGGCGCCGGCCTTGTTGTCGAACGCGCGCGCCAGGCCGATCGAGCCGTTCATGAGTTCAAAGCCGTGCTCGACCGTCGCGACATCGCCGACGCTCACGCGTTCGACCGCCTCCTTGCGGCTGGCCACGCCGATGTCGATCCACATGTCGTGCACTTCGGGAACGCGCTTGCGGTCGTCGGAATCGAGGAGGTGAACGGCGCGCTTGCCCGTCACGCCTCGCACGATTCCCCCGCGGGTCTGGATCGCGACGCGCCGCCCCGGGATCATGATCCGGTCGATGCCGCCGACGGTGGCGAAATAAAGAAAGCCCTCCTTGTTGATATAAGTGATGAGCAGCCCCAGCTCGTCCATGTGCCCCGCGAGCATGAGCACCGGGTCGCCTTCGGGATTGAGCGTGGAGATGCGATTGCCGAGGGCGTCGCGAGTCGTGGAGTCCGCCCTGGGCGTGACGTAGGCGTCCCAGACCGCCTGCGCCTCCTGCTCGTAGCCGGACGGGCTGCGGGCCTCGAGGAGATCGGTGAGAAACGCGGGAGCGGCGAACGCGCGAGCCTTCTTGGGCATGCTTTTCGGCATGCCGCGCAACGTGACAGTTTCGTGACGGGTGACAAATCCTCAACGCGCGACGGCCCGGATTGTAACATTCGGGTCGCCAGCTTCGGTTCAGGGGACAGGGGACAGGGGACAGGAATCAGGTGTCAGGAGTCAGGAGTCAGAGGGATCGGATCTGACTCGAATGGCGCTAAGTTAAGCAGGATGTTCGCCGGGTTCTCGCTCGTAGCGCCTCTCGAACTCGGAACGAGCGCTTTCCTTAACTTAGTGCCATTCGGATCTGACTCCTGTCCCCTGACTCCTGACACCTGACTCCTGATCCCTGATTGCGGCTGGCCCGGCGCCCTGGCGCAGCTTGTGTTTCGCGAGGAGCGGCTCGAGGGCGGCGAGGTCCTTCTTCATGGCCGCGAGCAGGAGGGGGCGTTTCTCCGCCTCCGGAATCCGCGCGCGCTCGAACGGCGGGTATTCGAAATGCACGGACACCGGCCCGCGGATGTTCAGTTCGCCCACGAGCTTGAAATAAGCATCGAACGGCACGATGCCTTCGCCGATCGGCACGTTCTCGATCGTCGCCTTGCCGGGCTTTTGCTCCCACTTGAAATCCTTCAAGTCGACGCACCGGATCCACGGCGCGATGAGCTCGAGCGCGATCGGCCAGGACTGGCCGCCCTCGGCCACGGCGTGGCGGATGTCGTATTGCGCGCCGGCCCAGCGCGGATCGATGTCGCGCAACACTTCATGCATGTCCCAGATCGCGCCGCCGAGCCGCGTGCCGGCGTGATTCTGAATCGCGCCATGGATGCCGAGGCTTTGGTTGAGCGCGGCGAGTTCTTCGAGCGTTTCGCGATGCTCGCGCAGCGAACCCCGGACGCCGAGTTTCCCGTCGTAGGCGAAACTGCCGAAGCGATAGATTTTCACGCCCAGCCTGGCGGCGGCGCGAAGGAGCGGCCCGGTGTGTTTGTCCCGCGCGCTCGTGATGGCGGTGGTGATCATCTCGACCTCGAGCCCGGCTTTCTTCGCCGCCTCGACGGCGCGCGGCAGATCGTCCGTCGCGTTTTCCGGCAGCACGTGACCGCCCGGACGCACCGTGTAGTCGATGCCGCCGAAACCCGCCTCGGCGATGATCTTCGCCGTCTCGTCGTAGGAAAGAAACTGGAGCGGCTTCGAGAAAACGTGCAGCGGGCCGAGCCGGGCCGTGCCGGCGTCGCCGGCGTGGTTTGCGGGCGCGGCGGGTTTCTTTTCGGCCGTGCCGGCCTGGGCGCGGGCCGCCGTCGCCACAATCGGCCACGCCGCGCTGGCGAACGCGAGTCGGGAAACGAAATCGCGGCGCGACACGGGGATTCCGGAATCGGGGTGGTTTTTCACGGAGATGGAGCAGAAGTGATGATGCGGTCGAAACGCAACCCCGCCGCGGCGTGCAGCCGTGGGCTGGCGTCCAGGGTGCGGTTGAAGTTGGGAGTCCCGGCTTTAGCCGGTCCCGAACGGCCGCCTGGCCGTGCCCGGCATTACGCAGGGCCGCTTTCGATCTGCTCGACGATTTCCTCGAGCGGGTAGGTGACGATCTCGGCCAGGGTCGGGTGATACCAGGGCGCCCGGAGCATGTCGGCGGCGGTGAGGCCGGCGGACATGGCGACGGCGAAGACGTGGATCATCTCGCCGGCGTCCTTGCCGACGATCTCGGCCCCGAGGAGTTTTCCCGTGCCGGGTTCGGCGAGCGCTTTCACGTATCCGTATTTCGCCTCCATCAGGATCGACTTGCCGTGATCGTCGAACGGGTAGGAGGCCGCCAGGTGCGGAACGTTCTCCGCTTCGAGTTCCGGCTGCAGTTTCCCGACTGTGGCGAGCGGGGGATCGGTGAAGACGACCTGCAACAGCGTCGAGTAATCGACCGGTTGCGCGGGCTTTTCGAAGGCGTGTCTCACGGCGCACTCCGCCTGCTGAATCGCGACGTGCACGATCTCGTGCGGCCCGGCGCAATCGCCGGCGGCGTAAACGCCGCGCACGTTTGTCTGTTGAAACGCGTCGGCGCGGATGTGTCCGCTCTCCAGCGTTTCGATGCCCGCCGCGGGGAGGTCGAGCGAGTCCACCGCGGGCCGGCGCCCGAGCGCGTTGAGGCAGTGGCGCGCGCGCGCGGTGTGTTGTTTTCCCGCCTGTTCGAAGACGACGGCGTATGCCGCGCCATCGAAGGAAACCGAGACGAGTTTCGTGTCCGTGAAGAGCCGGATGCCTTCGTCGCGAAAGGCTTTTTCGACCACGCGCGCCGCGTCCGCCGAGTGTCCCTTGAGGATGTGCGCGCTGCGCTGGATCTGCGTCACCTGCGAGCCCATGCGCGCGAGGTATTGCGCGAGTTCGCAGGCGACCACGCCGCCGCCGAGAACGATCACGCTTTCGGGAAGGAAATCGAGTTCGAGCACGTCGTCGCTCGTCCAGGGTTTCGAGTCCTTCAGGCCCGGAACGGCGTCGGGCCAGGCGACGACCGAGCCGGTGCCGATGAGGATGCGGTCCGCCTCGACGCGCGTGCCGTCGGACAACTCCAGTTCGCGCGGGCCGACGAAGCGGGCGCCGGCCTGGATCAGGTCGAAGTTTCCCTCGCGCAACTGCTTTTCCCGAAATCCCGCGAAGTCGCCGATGATCGCGCGCTTCCGTCGGAGCACCGCCGGCATGTCGGGCGCGCGCGCCTCGATATCGAGCCCGAAACGGCCGCCGTGCCGCGCGAGGTGCTGGATCTCGGCGGCGTGGATGAGCGTTTTCGAAGGCATGCACCCGCGCAGGATGCAAAGCCCGCCGAGATCCTTCGCGCCGTCGATCACGGCCACGCGCTTCGCGAAACGCGCCGCGAGCCGCGCCGCATTGAAGCCCGCGCTCCCTCCCCCGATCGCAACGAAATCGTAGTGCTTCGACATGTCCCTCTTCTTTATCCGGGATTCGGCGGTTGGCTAACCACAAAGCGCGCAACGGGCGCCGCCGCAAACGAAGCGAACCGAGGGACGCGCCTCGCCTGCTTCAGGCCGGTGCGCGCAGGCAGATCGATTCCGCCACCTGATGCGCCGCTTCGGCGGATTTCAGGATCGTGATCAACTCGAGGGAGAACGCGATCGCGGTGCCGGCGCCGCGCGAGGTGACGATGTTTCCATCGCGCACGACGTCCTCCGTCTTGATCACGTCCGGAAGCTCGCCTTCGACCGAGAAATGCGCGGTGTAGCGGCGGCCGTGAAGCACGCCGGCGTCGAGCAGGGCCGCCGGCGCCGCGCAGATCGCTCCGAGCAGGCGGCCCGACGCGGCCTGTCGCTTCGCCAGCTCGAGCACGTCCATCGAGGCGCGCAGGTGTTTCACGCCCGGCCCGCCCGGCAGGATGACGAGGTCGAAATCGGCGACCTCGACCTCCGCGAGCGCGACGTCCGCGACGAGCGGAATGTTGTTTCTTCCCACGACGGTCTTCTCCGCGTCGAGCGAGGCCGTCGTGACGGCGAGGCCGGCCCGGCGCAACAGGTCGATCGGCGTGACGGCTTCCATTTCCTCGACTCCGGGCGCGAGCACGACGAGGACGCTTGGTGTGTGGGTTGCCATGGGGCTTTTTTGACACCGCGCGGTCGCGGGCTCAAGAGTGCGGCGCTTGAAACCCAACCCGCCAGCCATCGGAAGCCGCGCGCTCTCCGGAATTCAACGATCGCGCGATCGAGCTGAAGCGCGCTCCGGCCCGGTGGATCTTGTCGTTTTCGGTTGCGGCTACGTGGGGTCGGCCGTCGCCCGCGCGGCGCTCGCGCGCGGCTGGAAGGTCGCCGCCCTCACGCGCAACGCGGAACGCGTCGCCGCGTTGCGCGAAGCGGGTGTGGACGCCGTGCAGGGCGAACTCGCGTCGAATGACTGGCATGCGCGGATGCCGCGCGACGCGCGCTTCGCGCTCGACAGCGTGAGTTCGGCCGGCGGCGGCGTTCCCGGTTATTGGCAATCGTATGTGGAGGGCACGAAGAGCATCCTGCGCTGGGCCGCGGACGGCGCGCCGGCGACGCTCGTTTATACGAGCAGCACGAGCGTTTACGGCGCCGCCGATGGTTCGATCGTCGATGAATCGAGCGCGGTCGGCGGCTCGGAAACATCCGTTCCCCTGCTCGAGGCGGAGAAACTCATTCGCGATGCGCGCGAGTTTCTCCGCCGTTTCGTCCTTCGCCTCGCCGGCATTTACGGCCCGGGCCGGCACCATCTGCTCGACCAGCTCGCCGCCGGAGCCGGGCTGCTGCCGGGCACGGGCGGGCATCGCCTCAACCTCGCGCATCGCGACGATATCGTGAGCGCGATCTTCGCCTGTTTCGACGCGCCCGCGAATCTCGCCGGCGGCACGTTCAATGTCTGTGGCGATGTCGTCCCGTCGAAGCAGGAACTCGCGAGCTGGCTCGCCCGCCGTCTCGGCCGGCCCGCGGCGCTTTTCGCGCGCGACGAGGGCATCCGCGGCCCGGCTCCCGGCCTCGCCCGCGGCCGCAGCGGACCCGTGCCGGATCGCCACGTGTCGAACGCGCGCATCCGCGCCGAACTCGGCTGGCGGCCGCAGCACGCCGATTTTCGTCAGGGCTATGAACAGATCTTCGCGGCGGACGGCATCCGCGTCGTCGCGTCGGACGAATCCGGTTAAACAGCGCGTGGAGAAAAAACCTTCGTCCATCCACCGCCCTGCCGCGCTTGCATCCTCCTGGCTAATGCCTTGACGGTTCCCGGCGTCGAATCGAGCTTCGCGGGATCATGGCCGGAGTCGGAAAAATGCTCAAACAGGCGCAGAAGATACAGCGCCAGATCGCAGAAGCGCAGGCCGCCCTCGCGGCCCGGGAGATCGAAGTCTCGAGCGGCGGCGGAGCCGTTTTGATCAAGATCAACGGGGCGGGGGACTTTCTCTCGCTCAAGCTCGACCCCGAGTTTTTGAAGGAGGACGCCACTCTCGTCTCCGAGGCCGTCCTCGGCGCGGTGCGCGATGCAGCCGCCAGGGCAAAAGCCTTGAACGAAGCCGAAATGCGCAACGCCACCGCCGGCTTCAGCATGCCGGGCGCGCGCTAACGCGCAGTCGAAAGCCTGAAAGCCCAGGGTCCAAAGTCCGAATACACCGCGCCTGCGGCGCCTCGC
>CAZFCY010000048.1:0-1094 GCA_964517665.1 uncultured Opitutaceae bacterium
TCGCGGCTGAAGCCGCTCCTGCATTTCCGTCAATGCCCCGGAGCTTGCTCCGGGGGTCTTTACGCAGCCGGCCGCCTTCGGCGGCGCGTCAGGCGCGGCTGTTTTCCTGCTCCACCCACTGCACGCAGAACTGCACCAGTTCGGTGGCATTGCGCAGGTTGAGCTTCTCCTTGATGTGCGCGCGGTGCGACTCGATCGTTTTCACGCTCAGGTTCAGGCTGCCGGCGATCTCGCGGGTGGAAAGGCCGCGACCGATGAGCTGGATGACCTCGAGTTCGCGATCGCTGAGGCGATCGACCGGCGAGCCGGCCGGATCGCCGCCGCCATTGACCAACTGATGGAGCACCTGGTCCGCCACGCGGTTGCTGACGTAGATGTCCCCGCTCATGATCCGGCGGATCGCGAGGATGATCTTGTCGGCGGACTCCTGCTTCATCACGTAGGCGCGGGCCCCGGCGCGGAGGGCGCGCTGGGCATAGACCGTCTCGTCGTGCATCGAGAAGACGAGGATGGGCAGGTTGTGGTGGATGGCCTTGATGTTCTTGATCAACTCGAGGCCGTTGTTTCCACGCAGGGAAATGTCGACGATGACGAGGTCGGGTTTCTTCACGTCGATCCCCGTGAGCGCCTTGGCCGCGGTCTCGGCTTCGCCGCAGATGGCCATGTCGGTCTCGGCGCCGATGACCTGGCCGAGTCCCTGACGGACGAGGGGGTGATCATCGACGAGAAAGATCGAAATCTTCTTTATGCCGGCGGCCGGCGACGGGGGCGTCGCGGCCGGGCGGTCCAGGCTTTGCGGCCGATTGGCCGGCGCCGTGGTGGTGGCTGGTGGATTGTCGCGTCCGAAGGCAGGCATCTTGGAAACGTGGGCTGCGGATTGGTGTGGGCCGACCTGCGAAATAGGCGGGTGACTCGTTACGGAGAAATGTCTCCAAGTATCATCGGCAGGATTACGCAGGTCTGAAATAGCGGTGAACCGGAATCAACTCCGGTGATTGGGGGTATTCCCCTAAGGCCGATAGGGGCGGCCGTCGAGCACACTTTATGGGTTCTCCGGAGGCGTAGAGGGAATATCCCGCGCTTTTTCGCCGAAT
>CAZFCY010000048.1:1104-30067 GCA_964517665.1 uncultured Opitutaceae bacterium
GCCGAATCGCAACAGAAGCTGCGCCTCGAAATCAGCCAGAACGCGGTCGCGCGCGAAGGCTTGAACCCACCTCTGGCCGCGTTCGCCGCGAAGGGCGCACTCGCCGGGATTCGAGGCCGCTTCGTGGAGCGCGCGAGAAAACGACGCCGGGTTTCCGGGAGCGACCGACCAGCCGAAACCGCCCCCGGTGATCGATTGCTCGAGTTCGCCGCCCGGGTCGGCCACGGCCACGACCGGCCGGCCGTGCGCGAGGATGGTCAACAGCTTGCTCGGAAAAAACAACGACCCCGATCCGGGTTGCTGGGTGACGAGGCAGGCGTCGGCATCGGCGAGCAGCTCGCGGTAGCGTTCCTTCGCCTGAAGAGGGAGAAGCCTCACATTCGCCAGACCCTCGTGTTCGATCCGCTGGGCCAGCGCCGGCTTTTCGACGCCGTCGCCCGCGATCACGAAGACGATCGGTCGGAGCGGGGCGCCCGCGGAGTCCGCCGGCGCCTGCGCGATGACTTTCGCCGCGTCGAGAATCGCGCCGAGCCCCTGTTTCTTTCCCAGGTTTCCGGAATAGACCGCGAGGAATGCGTCCTCTGGAATGCGGTTGGCGCGACGAAACGCGCCCCGCGGTGGAGCGCCTTCGCCCGGGTCGGGCATCCAGTTCGGAAAGAGCAACTGGCGCTCCGCCGGCACGCCTTTCGCCGCGAACAGACGAAGCATGCCCGGCGTGATTCCCGAGACGACGCTTGCATGCCGGTGCGCCAGTCGCTCGAAAAAATAAAGCAGGCGGGTGAGCTTCCCCGGCTCGAGCAGGCCGAGCATCACGGCCGCGTCCGGCTGCATGTCCTGCACATGGAAGACGTAGCGACTGCGCTTCAGCGCGCACGCGATCCACGCCGCGGCTCCGAGCAGCAGCGGCGGCGACACGACCACCACGACATCGGGCGACGGCAGAAAGAGAAAGCGGAGGAAGGAGGTGAGCACGAAACTCGCCTCGTGCATCATCCGCCGCCACGCGTTCGGGCGCGCCGGCACGTAATGCCAGCAACGGTGGACGCGCGCGCCCTCGATCGTATCCGTCCGGTAAATACGACCGCGATCGCCCTTCGCCTTCCGCCACTCGGGGTAGTAGGAAAACGTGGTCAACATCCGCGTGTCGTGTCCCGATCGCGCCAGGTGCTCGCACAGGCCGGCGTTGTAGGGCGCGATGCCGGTCTGCTCCGGCGCGTAGTTGATGCCCCAGACGACGATTCTCATGACCGCGCGCCGGCGAGCCGGGATTCCACCTGTTCGAGATTGCGCCCGAGCGCCTCGAGCGAGAACCGCGCGTCGACGGCCGACGCCCGCGTCATGCGCGCGAGCAGATCCGGACTCGCCAGCACCCGGCGGACGCGCTCGACGATGCCGTCGCCCGAGAGCGGATCGATCAGCAGGCCGTTGACTCCATCCTGCGCCACGCCGCCGCAAAATTTCGAGGCGAGGACGGGAAGCCCGCAGGCCTGCGCCTCGAGCTGGGTGAGCGCGAATCCATCGGAAAGCGTGGGCAGCACAAACAGGTCGGCCTCGCGATAAAGTTGCGCCGTCGCCTCGCGCGAGACCGGTCCGCTCCAGCGCACTTTTGAGTTTTCCAACAGATCCGCGGGCGGATCCATGTCGGATGGGCCGACGAAGCTCCATTGCACGGGTTCGTCCCGCATCTTGCGCGCGGCGTCGAGCGCGAGATGCGCGCCTTTCCGGACCGTGAGCTGGCCAAGAAACAACACCCGCAACGGCCGCTCCTCCGTGAAACGATCCGGCGATGGCGGCCGCTCGTTTGCCGACGCGCCTTTCTCGAAGGCGAGCGGGACGACCTCGATCTTCCCGGCTTCGATGCCGGACGAAACGAGCGCCTCGCGCGACCACTCCGAGTTCACCAGAACGATGTCGCTGAGCGCGCATTCCTCGCGCCAGAGCTGCCAGTAGCGGGCGGGCGCGCGCGACCAGCGGGAGGCGAGCCCGGGATGCCGCGCCAGCTCGGCGGCGACCGTATCCTCTTCGTGGATACCCGGGTCGATCTGGCCGAGAACGACGCGCCAGCCGATGCGGCGAAACCATTGGATCAGCTCGAGCGCGGCGTAGCTGTAGGAAAAGAAGATTCCCGGCGCGGCGCGCAGTTCGTCCCTTCGCTTGTCCAGGCGCCGGATCATGACGCGTTGAAAGAGCGCGTTGCGGCGCAGGATTGTCTCCCAGCCGTCGCGCTTCATCAGTCGCGCCCGGATTTCAAATGCAAGACGGCGCCATCCGAGGTGCTCGACC
Organism: uncultured Opitutaceae bacterium; assembly: GCA_964517665.1. GTDB lineage: Bacteria > Verrucomicrobiota > Verrucomicrobiia > Opitutales > Opitutaceae > Congregicoccus. Next base: position 3,388 of record CAZFCY010000048.1, read on the forward strand.
GCGGCCGAGGCGAGTTCGGGATGGAAGCGTTGCGAGGCCTTCGCCGCCTCGCGGCCGGGCGCCAGGGCGGCGATGCCGCCACCGCCCGCATTCCAGTAATCCGTGAGCAAAAGCTCGAGCTGGCCGCGCCGGTGCAGCACGCGCGGGATCGCGTAATGCTCGCGGCTTCCGAGCTGGGCGCAGACCCAGCGTGGTTTTCCCGGGTGCGTCATGCCGGCGTCACTGCGTGTCGCGAAAGCGCGGTCGCGCCGGCCGGCAGGGATTGCCCGCGCACACTTGGTTGGGCGGCAGATCCGTCAGCACGACCGAGCCGGCCGTGGCGACCGCGTATTCATGAATCGTCACGCCGGGGGCGACGAACGCCTGCGCGCCGACCCAGGCGCCGCGTTCCACCGTGATCGGACCGTTGCGGTAGGCGAAGTCGCGCGCGCGGAAATCGTGATTGCCGCCGCAGAGCATGGCGCGCTGCGAAAGGCACGCGTGCGCGCCGATCGTGACGGGTTCGAAGTTGAGGATGAAACATTCCTCGCCGATCCAGCAATGATCGCCGAGCGCGAGCTTCCAGGGAAAATGGATGTTCACGCGCGGTTTGATCACGACGCCGATTCCGACCTTTGCGCCGAAGAGGCGGAGGAGGAAACGCTTGAAACCCTTCGGCCACGGCAGCGCGCTGAGAAAGAAGGCGCGCTTGCACAGGTACCAGACGCTCTCGACGAGGCGCGAGCGTCCACGGTCGAGGCCCTTGGAGCCGTCGAAGCGATCGAGCCGCACGCGCGAATCATCCGGGTCGGCAGTGTGTCTTGCAGGCATCGAGAATCGTCCTCGCGATCGAGGGCCAGGTGTAGTGTTGCTCGACCAGCCGCCGCGCCGCCAGCCCCCGGTCGCGGCGTTCGGAATCGGTGGTCGAGAGCGTCTGTATCAACATTTTGGCGACAGCATCAGGATCGGGATCACAGAGCCATCCGCCGCCTTCGCTGTCCAGCTCGGGAAAGTTGCACGCGCGCGTGGCCGCGACCGGCACGCGGGACGCCATCGCCTCGAGGATGGCGACGGAAAAGCCCTCCGAGTGCGACGGCAGGATGAAGGCGTCCGCCGATCGAAGGAGCGCGACCTTGTCCGGGCCGGTGACCGCGCCGGTGAAACTCACGTCGTTCTCCAGCCCGTGCCGGCGCACGAGCGCCTGGACCTCGGCGAGATGGCCGAGTTCATCGGGGCCGGCGATCACCAGCTCCCAATCGCGCGCCTCGCGCCGTGCGCGAGCCCAGGCGGGGATGAGCAGGCCGAGTCCTTTTTTCGGATGAAGCCGCGCGAGAAAAAGCATGCGCCGGCGCGTCTTGCGAGCGAACGGCGAAGACGCGATCCCGGGCGACCCGGCGTCGAGCGTCGCGAGGTCGATTCCGTTGGCGGCGACGACGACCGGCGCGGTGATTCCCTGCGCGCGGATCTGGTCCGCCTCCTTGTTCGTGAGCGCGCGCCAGAGTCGCGCGTGCTTGAAGTTGGCGTCCTCGAAGAGCCAGCGCACGAGCCGCTTGCGAGCGCGCGAGCGCGCGAGAATCCACGGCTCGAGAAATCCATGCGCATGATAAACGAGCGCCCGATTCTGGCGGCGGGCCGCCGCGCCGAGCATCCAGTGCGCCATGGTGTAGAGCCCGTGCGCGTGAACGATGTCCGCGCCTTCGACGAGCCGGGCCGAGGCCGCGCGCAGATCGGGGGAAAAATAAAGCATGCCCGGGCCGGCGCGGCGGAACTCGCGGATCGATATATCATCCGGCGCCTGCGGCTGGCCGCCGTGCGTGCTGACGAGGCTGGATGTCGCGCCCTGTTGCATGAACGCGTGGTGCAGGTCCACGGCGGCGCGGCCGAGGCCGCCGCCCTGCAGCGGCTCGATCGATTGCACGAAATGCAGATGGCGCGTGGCTGCGGAGGTCATGGTTGCAACGCCGCCTCCCAGGCCTCCAACGCTCCGCGGGCAAACTGGTCGCAACCCCACCGCGTGATCCGCGTCTGTGATTCGTGGCCCATGCGCGCGACCAGCGCCGGATCGTCCGCGAGCGCCTGCAGGCCGGCGCGCAGCGCGTCCGCGTCCGCGGGATCGAAGAGGAATCCATTGCGTCCCTCGGCGACGAGATCCTCGGCGCAACCGACGGTCCTCGAGACGAGCGCGGGCACGCCGCACGCCATCGCCTCGTTCACGACCAGGCCCCATTCCTCGTAGTTGCTCGGCAGGACGAAGCCGCTCGAAAAAGCGTAGAACACGGGGTTTTCTTCGACCTGTCGAAACCCATAAAAATGCACCGCGCGCTCGCGGCTCGAGGCGGGGTTGGCCGGCTTCGCTTCTCCAAGGTGATCGACGATCGCGAGGCCGCGTTCGCGGGCGAGCCGGCGAAGGTCCGGCTCGAGTTCTCCCGAGCCGACGAAAACGAGATGATGATGCGTGCCGTCCGCCGCGGATTCCAGGCCGGCATACGCCTCGATGAGCGTGGGAAGGTTTTTCTTTTCGACGAAACGGCCGAGGCTGAGGAAATACTTTTCGGGCAGGTCGAGCCGGCTGCGCTCGCGCGTCTCGCTGGCCCGCGCCGTTTCGGCGCCGCGCTGGAAGTGTTCGTTGTCGATCGCATCGTAGCCGACGAAGATGCGCTCGGATGCGAGCCCGAGTTCGGAAAAGAAGCGCCGGTGCGGCGAGCCGCCCACGAAACCGGCGTGGAAGGAGGAGACGATCGCGCGCTTGAGGCGTTTTTTCAGGCCGCGCGCCCGCTCGGTGCCGGCGTGACTTTCGTTCATCATGACGATGCGCGCGCCGGCGAGGCGGGAGACCGCGTTGAGGAAAAGCGACCAATGCCAGTACGACGGGACGAAGACGACCTGCGGTTTCCGGCGCAGGACGAGCGGAGCCAGCCTTGTCGTGAGCAGCCACGGTCGGAACGACATTTCCCGGCTCCCGAAATCAAGGTAGTGCATGCCCTCGGCGGCGCGTTCGCTTTTCCATTCGTAGATGCCGCTGGTGGGGAAAAGCTCGATGCCCTCGACCTCGAGGCCGCGCGTGGCGGCGAGCGCGCGGAAGGCATTGAACCGGGCGTGGTGATACGGGCCCCAGTTTCCCCAGACGATCAGCGCGCGGCTCATCTCTGATTCGGATTCCAGTTTCCGCGGGCGTCATCGTCGTCGCCCCAGTCGTCGTCGTTGTCCGGGGCGTCGGCCTCCTCGTCGTCGTCGTCGCCCTCGTCCTCCCCGTCTTGGTATTCATCATCTGAATACGAATCGGGATCGTCCTGGCCGCCTTCGATCGCGGCTCCGGCTCCGGCGTAACGGTCGAAGCGCGCCTCCCGGAGCGCCTCGCGCTCGTCGCCGATCTGCGATTCGAGGCGCAGCCGGTTGGATAGAAACTGCCAGACGAAAAGCGGAGCGAGCGAGAAGAGCAGGAACTTGAAGATCGAGATGCCGCCGTCGCGAAAGAGCTGGATGATCATCGCGTTGACGATGAGGAACGCGCACGCCTTGTGGACGACGTCCTGGTTGAGGGTGAACCACCGGTAGCCGAGGCCGAGGATTCCGCCGGTCAGCGCGAGGGTGGCGAACATGCCGGTCCATCCGCCGCTTTGCCAGCCGTCGCCGATGATTGACGGCGTCAATCCGACGAAGTTTCCATAATCGTTCAGATTGTAGAACTGCACCGGCGCGCCGATCGGCTTGCCTTTCCAGAGCTTGCGCGGGATCGGCTCGGTGAAGAGCTGCAAATATTGCGAGCCGTAGGTCCAGGTCTTCGTGTGCCGCGGCACGTGCGTGACGATGTAGGTCACGTAGTCGAAGTTGGCGAAGTCGAGCGTGTCCCACTTCACCCGCCAGTCCCTGGCCGTTTCCGCCTGTTGCACGTTGTACGATCTCCCGCCCTCGAGCCACGTGCGGAAAAACATCCGGTCATGGCTGAGCTTGAGAAACAGCATCATCAAAAGCGGAGCCGCCAGCAGCGACCACCAGGGCGGAAAACGCCTGCGGTGATCCCACAGCCAGACCAGCACGAGCAGGAAGCAGGAGAGGATGAAGGTCCAGCGTCCCCAGCCCTGGCCCATGCGGTAGAATATATACCCCATGAACGGCAGGAAGCTCCACCAGCGCCAGCGAAAGACGAGGACGAACGCGATGCAGACGGGGATGAGCACGTTCTGCAAATCGTTCACATAGCCGCTCGTCCCGGTCATGACATAGACGCCGTTGATCATCTCGCCTTTGGGGCGCGCCGCGATTGCCGAGAAGACGCCGGCGGGACCGAACACCGCCGCCATCATATAGAAGGCGCGCCGATCGTAGTCGTTGAGTTCGCGCTTCGGGCCGAACACCAGCGGCTTCGAACCCCGCGCCGCCAGGGTGAAGGCGAGCACGAGCGTGACGAGCCCGGCCGAACTCAGGTAGAGCGCGAGGCGCAGGTCCTCCGACTTCGCCTGCAACTCCATATATCGAAACACGAAATCGAAGTCGAAGAAGTGCACGAACGTCGGGCGCATGCAGAAAACGATGACATGAAACGCCAGGTACACCGCCGACGGATGAAACAGCGTCATCTGGCCGCGCCAGAGCATGAAGAGCGTGACGGCGCCGGCGATGGCCCATTGGAGATAGATGTCGGCGTCGCTCATGAGTGCATCGGGTTGTTGTTCCTGCTGGCGCGCAGCACGTCCGCGGCGCGTTGTCCGGCGACGCCCCAGTTCAGCCGCTCGACGAAGTGCCGGCGCGCGTGGCGGGCCATCGCGAGGTAGCGCGGGTAGTCCTGAAAGGTTTTCCGCACAAAGCCGGCGTAGGCATCCGCGCCCGTTTCGACGGGGAAGAGCTGTCCGTTTTCGCCGTCGCGGATGATGGTGGGCACGCCGCCGGTCCGGCGCGCGAGGCAGGGCATGCCGAAGCAGTTCGCTTCACAATAAACCAGGCCGTAGCATTCCGCCTCCGATGGCAGGATGAGGAAATGATGTTCCGAAAGCAGCGTGCGCAACCGCTGCCGGCCGGCCGGATTGCCTTTGCTCAGGAATCCCTCGACCTTCACGAACGGCGGCGATCCATTTTTTGGATACGGATCGCAACCCGCCACGGTCAGCTCGGTCGGAAGGCCGGCGGCGTTCAACTTTTCCGCGACTTCCACGGCGAGCGGGCCGCCCTTGCGCTTCCAGTCCACGCCGATGAAAAGCAGGCGGCATCGGTCCGTGCCGCGGTCGTTGATGAACCACTCGACGTCGTCCGCGGCCGGCGCGTTTTCGACGTTCGCGCCGAAGGGAACCATGTGCACGCGGCCGGCCGGCGCGCCGTAATCGACGCGCGCGCTTTCGGCCGCCCAGTCCGAGCAGAACATCGCCGCCGCCGCGCGATCGAGCGCGGTCTGCTCGATCAAGTTTCCGTCCCGGCGGTTCTCCGCGCACAGGTTGGAATATTCCGCGTAGTAATCGAAGACGCGCGCGTGCGTCGCATCCGACCACATCGTGAGGGGACGGCGATCCTGAACGAACGCGACCGGAATCGTCCCGGGGCTGAAAATCACCTCGACCTCGGGCCGGCTAGCGAGCTGCGCGTCGACGAGCCGCGCGAATCGTCGCGCGAGGATGCCGTCGTGCGCGCGAAAGTAGCGCGCGCGCCGCCGGATGCGGTTGTGCCAGAGTCCCTTCGCCTTGAGCACGAGCCGGGTCAGCGGCGCCACGCTCAGCGGGCCGATGGGGTCCAGCTCGAGCCCGGCCTTCGTCAGCGCTTGCGCGATGAAATAGCCGAGGCCCGACCAGTGCTGGACGTCGCGGGCATCGTAGGTGGTGACAAAGGCTGTTTTCATCGTCGTGACGCGCGGCGCTTACGCGGCATCGACGCGCGCGGCCCGGGCGGCCTTGTAGCCGGCGAGGAGCTTGGCCGCCACGCGGGTCCATTCGAACATCGCGAGCAGGCGCGCCGTGTCCACGCGATGATGCGGCGGAGCGGCGACCCGACTCCTGAGTTGTTGCCGGAAGCTTTCGATCCACGCCGCCTTCTCGGGCGCGCTCACGGTCACGCCGGGAAGCTTGCGCGCCACGATCGAGGTCTCGCCCACGTCGCTCGCGAGGACGGGCGTGCCGGCGGAGAGGAAATCGGTGAGCTTGAAGGGCAGCCGGTACTGGTTGAATTCCGTGTCGGCCATCGGGATGAGGCCGAGATCCATCGCGCTGCGATAGTCCGCGAGCTGCGCCCCGGAGAGATAGCCGAGCATGTCCACGCGGTGCTTCGCGATCGGGTAGCGATCGACCACGGCCGAGGTGTCCTTGCCGCACCACGCGATGCGCAAATGGGGAAACTCGTCCATGCACGCCACGAGCGATTCCATCGCCCAGTCGGTCTCGCCGCTCCAGCCCATCATGCCGGCGTAGAGGGCATCCGGTTTCAGTCCGAGCCGTTGCCGCGCCAGCATCCGGTCCGCGCGCGATTCGGGCCAGACGCCGTTGTAGATGATCTCCGTGCGCGCGCAGCGGTGGCGATGCGCCAGGCTCGCGATGTTGTGGCTGAGCGTGGTGAGCAGGTCGCAACGGCCCGGCAGGTAGGACTCGAAGAAACGCACCCAGATGGCGGTGACATTCGCGTTCAGTCCGCGCGGATTCTTCAGGCCGAACTCGTCGTTCATCCAGTAGTCGTCCCAGTCGTAGGCGAAGACGCCGTGCCGCCGCGCCTGAATCGCGAGCCACGGAATCGCGCCGGAAGGGTAGGGTTGAAACAGGTGATAGACATCCGCCACGGCCACGCGCGTGACGAGCCGCCGCGCGATGTTTCCCGGGTTGACCGGGCTGATCACGACGCGGTTGCCGCCGACCGTCGGACAGAATATATACGGCACGCCGTCGCGCATCTGGCGCGTGGTGTGGATGCGATGCTCATTCGTCTGCGAATAAACGGTGACGTTCTGCCCGAGTTCGATAAGCGCGATCGCGAGATTGTGAAAGCGGAAGTAGGTTCCCGTCTGCCGGTCCTCGGGCACGATGAACGCGATGTCCAGCGGCCGCTCGTGCGTGACGGCGGCGTTCGCGGGCTGGATCTTTGCGGGAGTCGAGATCACGCGGCGTCAGAGGAGAAACGGATCGAAGTCGAGCGTGTAGGCGAGGTCGCGGTTGCGCTCGCCGACCTTGCGCGCCGGGCTGCCGGCCACGATGCTGAACGGCTCGACATCGCGGTTGACCACCGCGCCCGCGCCGACGACCGCGCCTTCGCCGATCGTCACGCCGGGAAGGATGATCGCGCGATAGGCGATCCACGCGCGCGATCCGACGCGCACCGCGCCACCGCGATCCTCGAAGCCGGGCGATTGCGGATCGTGGCCGAGCGTGAGGACCGTTGCCTCGGGGCCGATCGAGACGTTGTCGCCGAAGATCACGGGAAAGCGCCGGCCGTCGATGAGCGTGCCGAAGTTGATCACGTTGCGCGCGCCGAGGGTGACCTTCCGGCCGTTGAGAAAACGCACGCCCATCTGCACGGCCGTTCCTTCGCCGAACGCGCCGAGGTAGCCGCGCAAATAAAGCCGCCGCAGATGACGCGAAGGCAGCCGGCCCACGAAGGCGTTGTATCCAAAAGACAACAACGCTCCCGCCAGCACGCGCCCGCCGCCGGAGGAGCTGGCGGGTGTTTCGGCTGCGGTTTTTGTGGGCGCGCTCATGCTCGATAAACTATTCAGGGAATGCGCGGAAGGCGGCAAAGGGAACGAGGGCGCCACGATCGCGGCGCCCTCCTTCGTTCTCTTTGTTCTCTTCCGCGCAATTCATTCGCCGAGGTTGGGTTGAAAGAAAGCCTGCGCGACGATCCGGGCGTTTTCATCCCACGAGTTCTCGCGCATGAACGCATCCCATCGGGGATGGACGCGTTCGGCAAGCAACAGCCGCAAGCCCTTCGCGATCGCCTCCGCGTCGTCGGGCGCGACCCACACGCCGAGTTCATATTGCCGCACGAGCGTGCGCAGCGGGCCATCGCCGGAGCTGGCGAGGCAGGGCTTGCGAAACTGGCTGGAAACGCTGAGCACGCCGCTCGCGGAGCGAAAGCCCGCGCCGTAGGTGAGCGAAAGGAAGTCCGCCGCCGCGAAGAACACCCCGATCTCTTTCTCCGCGATGAAACGCGCGTGCCAGTGACACCGGTCCGCCACCCCGAGTTGTTGCGCCAGCTCGCGATAGGCGGAGGCCGGGCGCTGGCCGGACGAGAGTTCCTGACCCGCGACGAGCAGACGCAGCGCCGGCACTTCAGCCAGCGCGCGGATGACGAGGTCGAGATTCTTGTTGTCGCGGATGTGACCGAACGCGAGCAGCACCGGCGCGTCCGCGGGCAGGCCGAGCCGTTCCCGCGCGGCCGCGCGATCGGGCGTTTCAGTTTCGAAATGATACGGACCGTGCGGAATCACGATCATCTCGAGCCCCGGCATCGGGCGCACGGTGTCGAGGAGGACTGATTCGTGCGCGAAGGCGTATTTGAGAAATGAATACGCATCGGCCACCGAGCGGCGATGCCACGCCTTCGGTCCGAGAACCGCGTCGCGCACGGGATCGTGGACCACGGCGCCGAAAACCACGCCCTCGCGCGCGAGCTTCCGCAAAGCCGCGCTCCAGAACGGCGCGAAGTATTCCGCATATGAGCCGAGCAAGACGTGCCGGTGCGCGCCTTTGCGGATCACGCGCGCGAGTTCGCGATGCTGGCCGGCCATCGTCTTGAAGAAACGTCCGGCGCGCGCGAGCCGTCCGCCGGCGGATTTGTTTTCCGGATCGGCGAGGGATTCGTTTCTTCGGATGCCGTCCGGCAGCCTGGGAAACGCCGGCGCGCAAAGCGCCTCGACCTCGATCCCGCGCCGCGAGAGGGCCGCGGCCTGGTCGCGCGCGTAATCGGCAAGCCCGCCGAAGCTGAGCGGAGCGAAATAAAGCAGCCTCATGCGGATCGGTTGACGGTCGTCGCCGTCGGATGCGTTTTCATTCTCCGGCGCGTCACGCATGGTCTTTTGATTTACCTGCGTGGATGGCAGGCAGCCAGCTTGCTGGCGCGGCTTGGGCGCGAGCAAGCTCGCAGCCTACGGGTTTCGCGAGTCGCATACGCAAAACAATGGACCATCGCGCGTCACCAGCGCGGCACCTTCAGCGCGACCATCTTATCGCGGCACGCGCGGCAGTGCTTGCGGCCGTGAAAGAAACCCTGCCAGTAGCCGAGCACGCCCTGGTGGCGCACGCCGAGTTCGAACCGCGGCACCATGGCCCAATGTTCTCCCTTGCCGGCCGAGCGCAGGTAGCGGATCGCGCCGGCCCACTTGGCGAAACGTTTCGCCCAGAGGACGAGGAAGAGCGCGCCCGCGCCGATCGCCCACCCGGCGGGCAGGCCGAAGGGTAGCGCGAGGAGCGCGACCACAAGCAGCGCCGCGCTGGTCATCTCGAGCGCGAAGAGCGCGCCGGTGCGCACGCCGTAGTTGAGAAAAAAGATCGCCTCGCCCGCGCCGCGGAAATTGCGCCGGGCCTCGCGCAGGAAACTGCGGAGCTTCTCGAAACGATGCCAGTAACACCACGCGTCGGGAGCCGCGGCCACGTTCTTGCCGGCGGCGACCATCCAGAGCGAGAAAATCGCGTCGTCCCCCGCGAGCGAGAGGTCCTCGGGGTAATGGCCGAAGTCTTCCCAGACGTGCTTCCGGAAGGCGAGCGAGCGCGTCGAGGCGAGGCATGTCGGTGTGGCGACCATCTCCATCCTGCCGCCCGCGAGCGCCCATTCGGCCCACTGCGCGGGCGTGTGGACGTCTTCAGGACGGATGCGCCAGCTTCCGGTCACGATCTCGACGGCGGGATCCGCCTCGAACGGACGCATCAGCCCTTCGACCCAGCCCGTGTCGAGCCGGCAGCCGAAATCGGTCGTGAGGATCACCTTGTTTTCGGCCGCGGCGATCGCGAGGTTGCGCCCGCGCGAGACGTTGCAGCCTTTTTCCTGCAACGCGCGCAGTTTGAACGGCAGGCGGGCGGCTTCGCTTTGCAGGAGTTCGAAGGTTCCGTCTTTCGAGCCGCCGTCCACCACGACGAATTCGTCCGGCAGGCGCGTCTGCGCGCAGAGATCCGCGAGCATCTCGCGAACGCCGTCGATGTCGTTGAGGACGGTGGAAACCAGACTGGAGGAGACAGCCATGGCGGAGGAGGAAGGATGTCGCTCAGTTCGACGCCGGAGCGGCGGCCGTTTCCTTCGGGAAGGTTTCGTCGTGCCACCCGATCATCCGCCTGAGTCCCTCGCGGATGCCGACCTTCCATTCGAAATCGTCGCCCAGCGCGGCGCTGAGCAGCTTGCTGTCGGCGGATTTGATGAAGCGGCCTTCTGGCTTGGTGCGGTCGGTGATGATCGTGATCTCGATGCCGGCCTCCTTCGCGATGCGGGCGACGAGATCGCGCACGGAAACGGTTTCCTCGCGACCCACATTGACCGGGCGCTCGAAATAGCCGTTCTCCAACAACCGGATCATCACCCGCGAGCAATCGAGCGCGTGGATGTAATTGCGGCGCTGGTTGCCCGTGCCCCAGATGACCACGGGATTCTCGCCGTCGAGGATGCGTTTCACCAGCATCGGGATCGCCTGCGAGCTGTCGCCGACCCAGTTGTAGTGCTCGCCGTAGATGTTGAACGGCCGCACCACCGTGATCGGGATGCCGGTCTCCTTTTGATAGATGACCGCCTTCTGCTCGAGGATGCGCTTGGCCCAGCCGTAACCCCAGTTCACGCGCTCGGGCTCGCCGCTGAAGGGAATCGAATCCGGCATCGGCGTCGGGCCTTCGTCGGAATAAACGCAACTCGAGCTGACGACGAGCGCCTGCTCCGCGCGATGCGTGGCGATGGCGTCGAGGACGTTGGTGTTGATCAGGTCGTTGAACCGGAACATCTCGAAGTTGTTCTTCTGGCTGAACCCCACGCCGTAGGCTCGCGAGGCGAGATGGAAGACGGAGCTGCAGCCCTCGAGCGATTCCTTGGCGAAAGCCGGGTTTTCCAGGCTGCCTTTGCGGAAATCGACGCGGTCCTTCAGGTGCGGGATGTATTTCCAACTGCCTTTCGACTCGTCGTCGACGAGGACGACGCGGGCGCCCGCGTCGAGCAATTCCTCGCAAAGGAAGGATCCGATGAGGCCGAGGCCTCCGGTGACGCCGACGGTGCGGTCTTTGAACATGCTCTCCATGGTGATGTCGTCTTCTTGTGTGTTTGGTTGGCGGCCCGGATTCGAGGAGGCCTCTGAAGGGCGCGCTCGACCGGAGGTTCTAACATCGTGTTGCAGGGTGAAAACCTTAGTTCTTCGGGAAGATCGCCCGTTGTTGTGATCACCCGTCGTAAATCGATTGCAGGTGGGCGCGCAACGGTCCCGGATCCACCACCATGTGGTCGATCTGGACGCCGTGCCGGCCGGCGGCCCCGGCCTTCATCAAGGTGTAATCGAGATCCATTTTTGCGGCCATGAGCCAGTACATGGGGTGGCCCCATCCATCGTGGAGGATCTCCAAAACCTTCGTGCCGGGCGCGCAATACATCAGGTTGGCCAGGCCGGCGCCGTGCCCGGCGATGACGTGCGAGGCCTCGCGGAAGAGCCGGACCTGCTCGGCCATGTCGAGCCGTTCGCTCGCGATGATTTCAAAACCGAACTCCCGCAGGATGGGTTCGATCGCGTCCCAGTTCTCGATTCTCCGCCACTGACCCTCTTGGCGGCTGATGAAAACGCGTCGCGTCGATTGCGTTTCGGCCGGAATCCGGAAATGCCGCAACATGGCGTCGCGCACGAACGCGAGGCTCTCGCGATGGACCATGCCCGAACGGTCGTTGAGCGAGGTCACGCACAACACGTCGGCCGCGACATGCCGGCGCGCGGTGCCGACGAAGATCTTCTCCGGCGGAATGCCGAGGGCGGACAAGGTTTCCTTTTGAAAGGCCTGATCGATCGCGTCGGTGATGAACCAGTCGAAGCCGTCGATGCGCTGCCCGGCCAGTTGCGCGACGTAGAGCCGCGGAAGGATGTCGCACATCCAGTGATAGAAATTGCTGGCGGCGTCGTTGAGCAGGAGGAAGGCGCGGCCTTTCAACCGGACCGGCTCGCCCAGGCACACGGCATTGCGCACGGGATGGGCGGCCGCGGTGTGAAAAAAGATCGGCAGCGCATCGTGCAACATCGCGCCGCCGGGCGCGATCACGGCCGAAGCGCAGCGCCAGGGTTCGAAGACCAGCCGCCCGTCCGGAATCTCCGCGTAGAAGCGCTCGCGCGGTTTCCAGCGCACGGCCCAGTCCCAGTCCGCGGGCGGCCGCCCGTTCGGGCACGGGGGCAGGGGAGTGAGGCGCTCCGTCGCATCGGTGAGCGGGGTGAAGCGGATGCCGCGCGCGTCGAGTTCGGCGTGATTGGCGCGATACCAGCGCGTGGTCGAGGTCTCGACGACGCGCGGAATGCCCGCGCGTCTGCGCCTCGCGGGATCGCGCGCGATGAACTTTTCCGCCGCCTCCAGCGCGCGGATGCGGGCTTGTTGCAACAGCTTCATGCCGCGGAGGCGGCCGCCCCGGTTGCGTTTGCCAGCCAGGATTGGACGTCGGCCACCGAGACCGAGATGTCGGATGAATCGGCGCCGCGGGCGGAGATCGACCCGCGCAGATAGTGATAGGACCAACCGAGCGCGTGGGCGATCGACCAGTAGCAGGTCGCGCCGAGGGGGATTTCCTCCGGATGAATCTCGAGGAGACGTCCGCCAAGCGGCGCAAAGAGCAGGTTCACCAGGCCGGCGCCATGCGGGGCGATGACGACCTGCGCGCGCGAAAACATGGCCGCCTGCCCGGCGAAGCTCAGTTTCTCGCACTCGACGCACGACACGCCGGCCGCGGTGAGCATGGCGATGAGCGCGTCTTCGTTGACGATGCGCCGCCGCGTGGCGAGCCGCCGCGTGATGTAGAGCATCCGCGGGCGCGAGGGGGGGGGCGCGGCGTTTCCATTTGCATACTGTCGGGCGGCGCGCGCGGCGAAGGCGTCGTGGAGCCAGCGCGTCACTACGGGAACGTCGTAGCCGGATTTCGTCACGGGCGATGAATACCAGAGATCCGCGAACTCGAAATGATCCGTCTGCTCCATCTCGAGAAGCCGTTCCGGACCGATGCCGAGGGCCGCGAGCGCGTCGCGATGAACGGCCGAACCCCTCGCCGGGACGAGGAAACGCGTGTCGCGCGGAAGGTCGTCGAGGCAGCCGTGCAAGCGGTAGAGCACCTCGGTCATCCAGTGATAGTGCCCGCCGGGACAGAAGCCGATGAGCGGAAACACCGGCCCGCCGATGCGTTGCGGCGGCGGCCGGCGGGCAATGTAGAGATCGTGGTTTTCGACGTGGTCGCGGAAGAAGAAGTGATGTTCGAGCAGGACGCGCCCGTCGGGCAGGTAGAGAAAACCATCCGGGGCATGGATGCGCGCGCCTTCCATGCGGGCCAGGCAGCGCTGGAAGACGGGGAACGAACGCATCTCCTTGAAAAACGCGTGGGTCTGGCCGTCCGGTTGTGTCGGAATCGGGAGATCGATCGTTTGCGCGTCCGGGACGATGATCTTTTCGATGCGCACGCCCGGAAGCGTCGCCCGCTGCAAGGGCGCGGCTTGCACGCCGGGCACGCCCGCGAGCTTCCGTTGCAGCCAGCGCCGCGCCCGATAACCCATCGTCCGCGCCGGTTGCAGGGAGCGGAGCAGACGCATGCGAGCGCGGGTGAGGGCTTCAGCGGTTTGATTCACGTTGGCGGTTGATTTCGATTCTGGTGCGGCGACCGGACGCCTTGGTTCTGTCTTCCGGCATGAAACGAAAGGCAGAGACCTGCAGCGGTTCCCGTGCGCGCGGCGACTTTTTTATTCGGTTTGCGCCCATGGTGTTTGAGACGAACCGGTGACGACGCCGATCGGCTTTCAGCCGCCGCGCGCCCGGGGACCGGTTTCCGGTCCGGATGGTGTCAGACCAACGTCGCTTGCGGGACCTGGAGGTTGTCGTGTTGCTGCGGAGTCACCGACCAGGAGGAGCGGAGCAGGAAGGGCGCGTTGGACGTGTCGCGCGGCGTGCGGCCGCTGCCGTAGAAATCGCCGACCTCCACCTCCATGATGCCGATGGGATCGATGGGCTCGTCGGCGACGGTGTACCCGCAATAACCGACGATCCGGATCTGATAGCGGCCCTGTTTGAGCGGCAGGCGATCGAGCCGGCAGGAGATGGTGCCTTCGAGGCCGAGGTTTTCCAGATCGGCGCCTTCATCCGAGGCCCAGACGATGGCGAGGCGGTCGCCCGTGGCGGTGAGAACCTCGAAAGAGATGTCGACGCTTTGCAGCGCTTCCGGATTCGGCGCCTGGTAGCGCGCGTGAAAGACGATCGTGCCGCCCGCCTGCACGACCTCGGTGTTCAGGCCGTCGGCATCGGTCATGAAGAAGGTGGTGAAGCGAAACTGCCCGTCGCCTTCGCGGCGCATCGAAAGCAGTTCGCCCGTCGGCCGGATCATGTTGGCTTTGAGATAGGCCTCGATGGCGGGCTTGGCGGCGCCGTCGAAGATCATCCGGCCCTTGTCCATCACGATCACGCGGGTGCAGAGCATCTCGATCGCGGCCATGTTGTGGCTGACGAAGAGGACGGTGCGGCCTTCGCCACGCGAGACTTCCTGCATCTTGCCGATGCTCTTCTGTTGAAAGTGCGCGTCGCCCACGGCGAGCACTTCGTCGATGACGAGGATCTCCGGATCGAGGTGCGCGGCGACCGCGAAAGCGAGGCGCACGGCCATGCCGGAGCTGTAGCGCTTCACGGGAGTTTCGAGAAACTTCTCCACGCCGGAGAACTCCACGATCGCGTCGAACTTCTGGTCGATCTCGCGGCGTTTCATGCCGAGGATCGTGCCGTTGAGGTAAACGTTTTCCCGGCCGGTCAGCTCGGGGTGAAATCCGGTGCCGACCTCGAGGAGGCTGGAAAGGCGGCCGTAGATGTCCACTTCGCCGCGCGTCGGCTCGGCGATGCGCGAGAGGATTTTCAGCAGCGTGCTCTTGCCCGCGCCGTTGCGGCCGATGAACCCGACGACTTCGCCGCGCTTGAGTTCGAACGACACGTCGCGCAACGCCCAGAGGATGTCCTCGCTGTCTTCATCGTCGAACTGCGTGAGCCGGCGCAGGCGGTTGAAGTTTTCCATCGGGGACTTGAGGAAATCCAGGGCCGAGCCCACGAGCGTCTCTCTCGGATTCTGGCGAATCCCAAGGCGGTAGCACTTGCTGAGGTTCTTGGCGCTGATGGCGGTTTCCGACATGTGTGGCGTGGATTTGAGCAAAAGTTCCGTGGTCCAGATGGGGATATCCCCCGAGGCGCGTGTGGCCGCGTCTATATCGGTGCGACGTGAATCCGGTAAAGACGAAATGACCCGCCGGGCGGCGTCAACCACGCCGCGAAAGGCATCCGAAAACGTCTCGCAAGCGCGAAAAGTGGAGCCCGACTTCCGGCCGGGCTGTGTCTCCTGGCATCAGTCGCCTGGCCCCTGGCCGGTCAGGCCAGTTCCATGCCGACGGGGCAATGGTCGGAGCCCATCACATCGGCGAGAATCCAGGCGCGACGCAGGCGCGGGCGCAGCTTCGGCGAGATCATCCAGTAGTCGATGCGCCACCCGACATTGCGCGCCCGGGCGTTGTGCATCTGGCTCCACCAGGTGTAGTGGCCGGCGCCCTTCTCGAATTCGCGAAGCGTGTCGATGAAGCCGGCCGCGACGATGTTGGAGAAACCGGTGCGTTCCTCGATCGTGAAGCCGTGGTTGCGCTCGTTGCCCTTGGGCCGCGCGAGATCGATCTCGGTGTGCGCGACGTTGATGTCGCCGCAGAAGATGACCGGTTTCTTCTCCTCGAGTTTCTGGAGGTGCCGGAGGAACGCGCGGTCCCACTCCTGGCGATAGTCGAGCCGCCCGAGTTCGCGGCCCGAGTTGGGCGTGTAGCAGTTGACGACGAAGTAATCGGGAAACTCGAGCGTGAGCACACGGCCCTCGCGGTCGTGGTCGGCGACGCCGATGCCCTGCGCGACCGAGAGCGGCTCGATGCGGCTGAACGTCGTCGTGCCGGAGTAGCCCGCCTTCTCGGCCGGGTTCCAGTAGTGGAAATAACCCGCCGGCCAGGTGACCGCCGCCATCTGCGCGGGCGTGGCGCGCGCTTCCTGCAGGCAGAGCACGTCGGCGTCGGCTTTCTCCATGAATTCGAGGAAGCCCTTTTTGAGGACGGCGCGGATGCCGTTGACGTTCCAGGAGATGAAGCGAAGGGGCCGGTCGGACATGACCGCACGATGGCAGGGGCGCGAAGAGCATTGTCAATTTCCGAGGCCTCGTCAGCACGGGCGGCATGAAGAAATCTTTTTCACCACCGGCGTTGTTCCTGCGTCTGGAGGGAGCGGCGACCTTTGCCGCGTCGGCAGGTGTTTACGCGCAACTCGATCGGAGCTGGTGGTGGTTTGCGCTCTGGTTTTTCGTGCCGGATCTGTCGATGGCGGGCTACGCCGCCGGCGCGCGCGTGGGAGCCTGGGCCTACAACCTCGCGCACACCACGGCCGTCCCCGTCGTCGTCGGGCTCGCGGGCTGGAGCCTGGCGCCGGACCTCGTCCCGCTGGCACTGGTGTGGGTCGCGCACATCGGGTTCGACCGCATGCTGGGCTTCGGGTTGAAGTACCCCACGGCCTTTCGCGAAACGCATCTCGGGCGGGTGTGAGAACGGCGCCAGCCTCCTGACGTCGGCTGCTACGGATGGCTTGTAGCAGCCGACGTCAGGAGGCTGGCGCGCCCTTTCATTGTCGATTCCGCGGATTCACGCCGTCCTTGCACTCGGGGCATTCGCGTGCTTTGCTCACCGATCTGTTCTTTGACTGGCGCTCTTCGCCCAGTCTCCCGATGCCGATGCAATGCGGCGGTTTGAGTTTCTGCATTCTTCATTCTGCATTCTTCATTTTCCAAACGGGGGTGTTCTGGATTCGACCTTGCGCTTACGTGCATCGTGGCATGCCGGGGGTGATGACTTCCCCGCAACCCGTCATCAAAAAACAAACGCCAACAACGAAGAACTGGCTCTCGCTGCTTAAAAAACGGCAGTGACGTCCTCACCCCAACGCCTGCTAGGGGATGAGGGCGACGACAGCAGGCATAGTGCGTGAAGCGACCCGCGGTCCGCGCACTGTATCTTCAATCCGGGGGTTGGCCGGCGCTTAAGCGCGCGTCATCGCGTAACGCCGGCGAGATAAAAGTGGCGCTAAGCATGTAGAGGCGGTGCGCAAGGGCTCAGGGGACGCGGGTTCAAATCCCGCCACCTCCACCAATTTTTTAGCGAGCAAAAGCGTACGATTCGTAGGGGCGCGGCTTGCCGCGCCCGAAGGGCGCCAGGCTCGTTCGACAAGCTCGGGATGGTCTCGTCTCGATCGCGCGTCGGAATACGCCGCAAGCAGGCAAAGTAGGCCGCGCGGCCGTAGCCGGTACGCTCGAACCGGTCGATGATCGATCCGCTGTCGCGGTGCAATTCCGCTTTGCCGGCGGCGAAGCTGTGGTCAGGATGGCCGCTCGCGTGAGAAGAACGGCAGTCTTTTACCTGGTTACGTTGGTGGTCGCGGGGGTGGGAATCGCTGCGTTGTTGCACTTGGGGAGCCGGCTGCCGGCGCCGGAATTCGTTTCCGGCGCAGAGCCGGATCAGGTGGCGATTTCGGGCCCGGCGGGCCTTTCCGCGGTGGACGCGCTCGTCGCGGGGCTGGCGCGGAATTTCGAGGAGCCGCTGGGGCGGTTGTTTCTCCAACTGCTCGTCATCATCACGGTGTCGCGTCTGCTCGGCGCGGTGTTTTCACGTTGCGGGCAGCCGGCGGTGATCGGGGAGATGGCGGCCGGGATCGTGCTCGGTCCCTCTCTTTTCGGCTGGCTGGCTCCGGTTGGTTTTCACTTCGTCTTTCCGGCGGATGCCGTGGGCACGCTCCAGTTGCTCAGCCAGGTGGGTGTCTGCTTGTTCATGTTCGCGGTCGGGATGGAGCTGGATGTGCGGCATGTGCGGAGCCGGGCGCACACGGCCGTGCTGGTGAGTCACGCGAGCATCGTCGTTCCTTGTTTTCTCGGCGTGGGGCTGGCTTGTTTTCTTTACAGCGGGCTGGCGCAGCCGGGCGCGTCGTTCATGGCGTTTGCGCTCTTCATGGGGATATCCATGAGCATCACGGCGTTTCCGGTGCTGGCGCGGATTTTGCAGGAGCGGCGCCTGTCGCAGACGCCCATGGGCACGATGGCGATCACGTGCGCGGCGGTGGACGACGTGACGGCCTGGAGCCTGCTGGCGTTTGTCGTGGCGATCGCGCGGGCGGGCAGTGTGGCGGCCTCGGCGTTGAGCCTGCTTCTGGTGGCCGGTTTCATCGTTGTGATGATCGTGGGCGTGCGGCGGGTGTTGCCGTGTTTGATCGGAAAAGCGCACCTGGAGGGCGCGGAGCCGTCGAGGGGGGTGCTGGCCGCCGTGGTGTGTGTGGTCGTGGCGGCGGCGTTGAGCACGGAGATCATCGGCATTCACGCCTTGTTCGGGGCCTTTCTGGCCGGCGCGATCATGCCCGAGGGGGGAAACTTTCGGCAGAAGCTGGGGGTGCGGATCGAGAACTTCAGCTCGGTGCTGCTGCTTCCGCTGTTTTTCGCCTACACCGGATTGCGCACGCGAATCGACCTCATCGGGGATTTCCAAGGCTGGTTGCTCTGCCTTGCGATCATCGGGGTGGCCACGCTGGGCAAGCTCGGCGGAAGCGCGGCCGCGGCCCGGTTTGCGGGGATGGGGTGGCGGGAATCGCTCCAGCTCGGCGCGCTCATGAACACTCGCGGCCTGATGGAGCTGATCGCGCTGAACATCGGCTACGATCTGGGCATCCTTTCGCCGCGCATCTTCACGATGCTGGTCGTCATGGCGCTGGTCACGACGGTGTTGACCGGCCCGCTGCTTTCGCTTTTCGGCGGGGGGCGGCGGGTGCGCGAGGGCGCTCTGCAGCCCTCGGCGTCGTGAGCGGGTGGTGTTTTACCCGTTCCCGAGAAAGAAAAAGCCGCGGAGGCGGTGAAGGATGGTGGCCTGGCGGGCGCGTTTTTCGTGCGCGGGCAGGACGGTGGCGGCAAACTGCTCGTTGGCGGCCTGTCGTTCGGCGATCAATTCGCTGAGACGGTGGAGGACGTCGGGCGCCTCGTGTATCAGCGGGGTCAAGACCGCGCGCGTGATCTCGATCGCTTCCACTTCTTCGAGCGCGACGACGGTCGCGGTCCGCGGCTCGCCGGTCAGCAGGGACATCTCGCCGAAACAGTCGCCGGGGCCGACCTTCGCCACCACGTCGCTGTGATCGCCGCGCTCGACGCGGACTTCGGCGCTGCCCTGGACGACGAGGAACATCGATTCGCCCACGGCGGCCTGCGTGATGATGCGCTCCTGCGGCGCGAACATGACGACGTGGCTGTTCCGCACCAGTTTCTCGGTCTGCCCGCCATCGAGGAAACTGAAAATCCTGTCGGCGCGAAGCGCCCGGACCGCGACGGCGCGCGCGTGTGTGATCGAGCCCGAGGCCTTGGCGCGGTTCAGCGTGACGATCGGGAAGGGGATGTCCATGCCCGCGCGGCGCGCCGCGTACCAGGCATGCACGCGGACTTCGCTGAAGATGCGCTGGGCGAAACGATGGTCGTCGATCCAGAACTTGATGTCGTACATGATCGACGTGTCGGTGAAGTCGCGGACGTAAACCACCGGCTTCGGAGAGGCGACCACGCTGGGAACGGAAGCGGCGGCCTCGCTCAAGATCTCCTGCGCGCGCGCCGGCGGCACATCGTAGTGCAGCCCGATGTACATGCGCAGGGCATGCCGTTGTTTGTAGTTGGTGATGGTGTTCTTGACGATGTTCGCGTTGGGCACGTCGATGAGCACATCGTCGTTCGTGAGCAGCCGGGTGGAGCGCCACGTGATCTCCACCACCTGCGCGTCTTCGCCTTCGACGAGCAGCCAGTCACCCGGCTTGAACGGTTTCTCGAGATGGATCGCGAGGCCGCCGAAGATGTTGCCGAGCAGATCCTGCATCGCGAGGCCGAGGATGATCGCGATGACGCCCGATCCCGCGAGAAGGCCGGGAATCTTGACCGAGTAAACAACCTGCGCCATCGCGATCGTGAGCGCGATGAAGACGACGAGCCCGGTCGTGTCGGCAAGGACGCGCGGAGCCCCGGTGGTTTTTCCAGGCGGCCCGGCGCGCACCCAAAGGATGCGGTTGATGACGGTGACGAGGGGAAACGTCGCGAGCAACAGCGTGAGCGCCGTGAGATGCGGCAGGACGGCGCGGACCCACTGCGGTTCCACCCCCGTGATCTTCGTGCTGTAGTGCAGCGCGGCGAGCACCGCGGCGACGGCGGCGAAGGCATGGTAGGGGCGGCCGAAGCGGACCGTTTGCGTATCCCGCAGGATTTTCGCCGCCGCGATGAGGACGACGTAAGCCGCGATGGCGATGCCGAGCGCGATGGCGATGCCGACGAGGGGAGAGGGCGCGGGCATGGGTCAGGCGGGCGACGAGGCAGCCCGGTTTCTTCGGTTCCCGCGTCGTAGTCCTGCCCGGGAGGGCGGGAATTTCGGGGCTGTTTTCCGTTTCCGCGGAGGATCGGGAGGCGTTTGCACAAATGGTCTGCTTTCTTCGGTTCCTGCCCTCCCGGGCCGGGCGGCGGAGATCAAGGCGCGGGATCCTTCGGCAGGCGCCGGATCCGGCTGTCGAGCGGCGGATGGGTCGAGAAGGTTTCCTTCTTCTTTCCGGCGGAGGAGGCCTTCAGCGCTTCGAGTGCTTCCCGCAGGCCGCCGGGCGCGAAACCGGTGGTCTTCGCGAGCGCGCGGCCGCGCTTGTCGGCATCGTATTCGGAGTTCGGATCGTAACCCTTGTCGAGGATCTCGCCGGTGATGTCGGCGATGGCCTGCTCGTAGCGGGCGAAGTCGGCGTTGTTGTCCGCGACCAGATCGGAGACGCCGCCGAGGAGTTCCCCGCGCGCGATGATCCGCAGCGCGTGGCGCTGGTCGATGTGCGCGATCTCGTGCGCGAGCACGCCCGCGAGCTTGTCGTCGTTGTCGGCGAGCTGGTAGAGGCCGCGCGTGATGAAGACACGGCCGCCGGGCGCGGAGAAGGCGTTGACCGTATCCGCATTCAGGATACCGAAACGCCACTCCAGATCCTGCCGTTCGGCGTAGCGGGCGAGGGCGCGGCCGACGAGGTTGACGCGGGTCGTGGCGGGCTCGTCCCTCCAGAGTCCGCCGTGGCGCGAGACGATCTCGATCGCGACGGAATCGCCGATCGCGATCTCCTCCTCGAGCGAGAGGCCGGTCGCGCCCTTGGCCACGCGGCCGACCTTGCCGGCGGTGTCCTGCGCTTTTTTCAGCGAGTCGTTGAGCTTGTTCAGGTTGGGAAACGCGGCCGAGGCGAAGGGCGCGTGAAAGATCAGAAGCGCGGCGAAAGCGGCGACGCTCAGCGAGCGGCAGGTTTTCATGGCGTGTACTCTCCCTTCTTGTTTTCGCTGAGGTAGGCGACGACGTCGTCCTCGCTCACGCCGGCCGCGGCGGAGTCGAGCCACTGGACGTCGTCCTTCGCGTTGCCGGCGTTGTGGCGCGTGGCGAAACCCTCGGCGGCCGGGGCGAGCGGGCGGGCGGCGGCGGCGGTCGTCGTCCCGGAGGCCGCCACCGAGGTCAGGCCGGCGGGCGGCGCGTGTTTCGGTTTTTCCTCGGAGATGTTGCCGAGGAAAATCCAGCCGGCGTCCTTGCCTGTTTTGACGCGCAGCCAGTTGCCGCGCGCCTCTTCGATCTCGAGGGCGGTGGCGAAGCCGACTTTGGCGGCGGCCGGGGCGAGCGGCCGCGGCTCGGCGAGGAGCGGGGTCTCGTTGCGCTTGGAGAAAACGGTGTCGCCTTTTTTCAGCGCGGCCACGCCGGCGAGCGCGGCGAGGCCGACCAGGACGGGCACGATGATTCGTCGGAGGAGGGGGAGATTTTTCATTTCGAATCGAGGATGAGAACAGGCTGCCAGTCCGCCGGCGGGGGCGTTGCGGCCAGCCGGCGCGCGTCGGCACAATATCGGGTGGCGGGAAAGTCGCCGGGCCGCAAGTCCGCAGCCTCGCCATAGGCGCGGGCGGCGCGCGCGAAATCGCGGGCGCACCAGGCGTCGAAACCTTCCTGGCACGCGGCGGCGAAACGTTTCGTGGGCTCGTCGGCCGCGTCGATTTCGATCAACGGCTCGTGCGCGTCCACGGCCTGCGTCTTGCCCTTCACGCGCAGCCGCGCGATCGGCCGGCAGAGGATGGCATGGGAGGCGCGCGCGGCCGTGAGCGGCCCGATGAGGATCGAGGAGCCGAACGCCTTGTTCGCGCCCTCGAGCCGCGCGGCGAGGTTCACGGTGTCGCCGAGCGCGGTGAAGTTTTTCTTTCGCTCCGAACCGACGTTGCCGACGATGGCCTCGCCGCTGTTGATGCCGATGCGCATGCCCAGGCGCACGCCGCGCTCGCGCTCGAAACGCTCGTTGAGCGCGGCCAGCCGGCGCTGGCTGTCGAGCGCCGCGCGGCAGGCGGCGAGCGCATGGTTGTCCAGCTCCTCCGGGCTGCCGAAGACGCCCATGATCGCGTCGCCGATGTATTTGTCGATGTAGCCGCCCTGCTCGAAAATGCTCTCGCTCAGCTCCTCGAGACAGGTGTTGACGAGGGCGACGAGTTCATCGGCGGGAAGCTGTTCGGAGAGCGAGGTGAATCCGACGAGGTCGGAGAAGAAAACGGACACCTCGCGGCGGTCGCCGCCAAGCCGGAGCGCGTCGGGATTTTCGACAAGCTGCCGCACGACGGCCGGCGAGACATACGCGCCGAACCATCCCTGGATCTCCCGCTTGCGCGCGCGCTCGATCCGGAAGCTCTCCATCGCCACGACGGTGAACGCCGCCAGCGCGCCCGCCACCGGAAGCGTGGGCGCGAACCAGACGCCGCCCGGAAACGCCGCGGCGCTTCCGCCCAGCGCGAGCGCGGCTCCGATGACGCTTGCGATGGCCGGCCGGCTCAGGCCCGCCGCGCCGCGGCCGAGAAAACCGATCGCGCCCGCGAGCAAGACCAGCGCCAGCGCTTCGGCCACGCGCCCGACCGGCGCGAGGTCGTCGCCCGCCTCGAGCGAGGCCAGCGCCGTCCAGTGCGCGATCACGCCCGGCTCCGGCGCGCCGACCGGAGTCGCCACGTAATCGAAGGTGGCGGCGGCGTTCGCGCCGATGAAGACGCGCTTGCCGCGCGCCGCCTCGAAGACCGCGCCCTCGGGCGCGGGCTGTTCCTCGATCGCGCGGGCCAGCGCCGCCGGATCGAGGTCCGGCGCGGCCATGCTCGCGGCATCGAGCATCGGCCAGCCCGCCGCGACAAACGGCGCCGCCGGAATCAGCGGCACGCCGCGGCTTCGCAGCGCTTCCAAGCCGCCGCGCCAGCGCAGGAGCGCGGTGTCGCCCGTCGGCGCGTCGCCCGGCTGCGCGCGCCCGAGCGCGGTTTCCGCGAGCGAGCCGCCGAGGACATAGCGCCGGATCACGCCGTCCGAATCCTGCGCCGGCGCCACGTATCCCCAGCGTGGTTTTTCCGCGAACAGCTCCGGATGTTGCGCGCGAAACGCCTCCGGCCAGACGACCGGCAACTGCGCCGCGCGATCGCCTTGCGCGGGCATGGCGCCGAGTGTGACGTTTTTTAAACCCGCCGCGACCGCGCCGAGCAGCATGTCCTGTTCGGCGGCTTCGGATTGCTCGAAGAAAATCAAATCGACCGAGATCGAGGCCGCGCCCGCGCGATGCAGCGCGGCGAACATCGCGGCGAACGCCCCGCGCGGCCACGGCCAGCGCATCGTGAACGGCTCGGCGCCGAGAGCCTGCAGGGATTGTTCGTCGATCAGGACGATCGCCGTGTCCGCCGGCAGCGGCGCGCGATCGGCGAAGGCGCGTTGCAGCCAGCCGAACCACGCGCGATCGAGAGGCGCGAGCGCCCCGGCGAGCCCGAGCAGCCACACCAGCAGCACGGCGGCTGCGGGCAGAACAAGCGAGCGGGGAGAAACAGCGATGACGCGCGTGGTGGCCATGTGCGGTCGGCGTCCATTGAGCGCAGACGCGCCCGACCTGGCGCAAGTCCGTTCGGTGAAAGGCGCGCCTCCGTGGCGGACCCGCATGCTTCGTCGCCCTCCCGTGCCGGGCTGCGCCATGGACTCCGGGGCGCGCCGGGTGGGCGGCAGTCGCCGCGATCAGGAATGCGATGCCGCGCGCGATCGGAGGTTGTCGCTCGTCCCACCGCGCGCAGACTTTGCCGCCATGGTTCGCATCGATGCCGGTTATCAGGGTGAGCTTCACTGTCAGGCCGTCCACGGGCCTTCGCAAACGACGCTGCAGACCGACGCGCCGGTGGACAATCAGGGCAGGGGAGAATCGTTTTCCCCCACCGACCTGGTCGCGACCGCGCTCGCCACCTGTGTGCTTACGACGATGGGCATCGCCGCGCGCCGCGAAGGCATCCCGATGGAAGGGAGCACGGCGACGGCGGAAAAGGAAATGACGACCGTGAGCCCGCGCCGCATCGCGCGGCTCACGGTCCATGTGCATCTTTCGATCCCGCGCTCGGCCGATCCGAAGGGCGTGCTCGAGCGCGCCGGTCTCGGGTGCCCGGTGCATCGCAGCCTTCATCCCGATGTGGAGCAGATCATCGAGTTTCATTGGAAGGCCGGTTGATCGCGGCCCGTCGTTTCGATCCAGCGTTGTTCTCAAATCCCCCGCCTCATGCCTCTGCTTCGCATCCTTCTCGCCGGGCTCGCCGTCCTGCCGTCGTTGTTGGGTTTTTCCGGCTGCAAACGCGCCGACACGAGCGCGCGGCCGGATACGTTCATCTTCGCGCGCGGCAGCGACGCGCAGAAACTCGATCCGGCGGACGTCGACGACGGCGAGTCGGTCAACACCCTCACACAGATCTGCGAGGGGCTCGTCCGCTTCAAATCCGGAACCCTCGAGATCGAGCCCTGCCTCGCGGCCGACTACTCCATTTCCGACGACGGCCTGCTCTACACTTTTCATCTGCGCGAAGGCGTCATCTTTCACGACGGCACGCCGCTGAATGCGGAAAACGCCGTCTGGTCCTTCCAACGCCAGATGGATCCCGGCCATCCCGGGCACGTCGAGGGCGCCAATTTCCAATATTGGAACTACCTTTATCAGGACATCGTCGAGGCGCGCGCGGCCGATGAGATGACGGTCGAGATCCGGCTCGCGCAGCCCAACGCGACCATCCTCGCCTCGCTCGCGATCTTCCCGGCGTTCCTCCTCAGCCCGGCCTCGCTCGAGGCCGGCGGCGCGGATTTCCAACGCCGGCCCGTCGGCACCGGGCCTTATCGTTTCGTGAACTGGGCGCCCAACGAGGCGATCACGATGGAGGCCAACCCGGACTATTGGGATCGCGCGCATCCGCCGCGGTTTCCACGGCTCGTGATGAAGGTCGTGCCCGAAAACTCGGTGCGTCTGCTGGAGCTGAAATCGGGCCGCGTCCACGGCCTCGACGGCGTCGCCCCGGCCGAACTCGCCGCGCTCGAGGGCGATCCGCGTTTCACCGTTTATCGCGACGCGGGGCTCAACGTCGGATACCTCGTGTGGAACCAAAAGCACGAGCGCTACCGCAACCCGGACGCGCGCCTCGCCATGGCGCTGGCCATCGATCGCGAGCTTCTCGCCGACGTCGCGCTCGAGGGCGCGGGCCGGGCCGCGGTCTGCCCGCTCCCGCCGGGATTTCTCGGATACCCGGAGGACATCGAGCCGATCCCGCGCGATCCGGACCGGGCGCGCGCGCTCGTGCGGGCAAACGCCGATGCCTTCGCCGCGCCGATCCGCATCCAGGTGATGACCGCGCCGCGGATGTATCTGCCCGATCCGGTCAAGGCGGCCTCGCTCATCCGCTCGCAACTCGAAGCCGTCGGCATGAAGGTCGAGATTGTCGCGCGCGACTTCAAGAGCCACCTCGATGCGCTGCGCAACTTCGACTTCGACGTCGCGGTCATCGGCTGGGTGGGCGACAACGGCGATCCGGACAACTTCCTCAGCATCTTCTTCGCGAGCTGGGCGACGCAGCCGGGCAACGCGACCAACTACTCCGACTACAAGAATCCGGAAATGGACGCCCTGCTCCTGGCCGCGCGCGTCGAGACGGACCGCGCGGAGCGCGCGCGCATGTATCATCGGGTCATCGACCTCTGGCGCCGCGACCTTCCGATCCTGCCGCTGGTGCACGGCGACAACCTCGCCGTCATGCGCGGCGAGGTATCCAATTTCCAAATACAAAAGATCGGCGACCTCCGGCTCGGGTCTCTGGGCTGGGATCCGCGCTGATGGGGCGCGCCGCCGGAAGGAGCGGGGCTCGAGAAAGCAGGGAACAGGGGCAGGCGTCAGGGCTCCGGCTCGAATCGGAACCGTCGGTGTTCGACTCCTTGTTCTCCACCATGGAAACGATCATCCCCGCGCGTCCGGGCAGGATCACGAGAAACCGGGGGTCGCGGAAAACAATCGGTTTATCCCGGGCTGTCTTACCCATCGCGTGACCAGGGGCGAATTCCTCCGGTCGATAACATCTTATGACGGCGCGCCCATTCCGGTCGTCGATCCGGAAGAGATGCTTGCTTCCTGTGCGCGGGGTGAAAAGCGGGCGCGCTCGTTCGAAGGCGATCCGTTCC
>CAZFCY010000049.1:0-23226 GCA_964517665.1 uncultured Opitutaceae bacterium
TCGTGACCGCGGCGGCCTTGGCGGCGCCGTCGAACTTGTGCGTGAGGCCCGCGAGCGCGACCGCGGCCGACGCCTTCGCAACGACAAAGGTGTGATCGGCCGTGGCCGACGTGAAGTTGGTGTCGCCTGCCTGGGTGGCGCGCACGATCACCGAGCCCGCGCCGGTCAGCGTCACCGTCGCGCCGCTGATCGTCGCGGGGCCGTCCTCGATCGAGAGCGAGACCGGCAAGCCCGCGCTCGAGCTGGCAGAAAGCGTGAACGGCGCGTCGCCGAACGCCTTGTTTCCCGGCGGGGTGAAAGTGATCGTCTGCGGGGCTTTCGCGATCGTGAGCGTGCCGGAGGCCGAACCGCTGTAGTTGGCGTCGACGATCGTCGCGACCACCGCATAGGTTCCCGCATTCGTCGGCGCCGTGGCGCTTCCGGCGTAGGCGATGCTCACGGTCAACCCCGCGGGGATGGTCGTGGCGGTCACCGTTTGCGCGCTTCCGTTGTACACTTTCGAGAGGCCGGCGAGCGCCACGGTCGCCGAACCCGGCGACACGGTGAAACTGCGCTCGACGGCGGGCGCCGCGGCGTAGTTGTTGTTTCCCGCCTGGGACGCGCGCACGGTCACGACGCCGGCGCCGGTCAACGTCACCGTCGCGCCGCTGATCGTCGCGGGGCCGCTCTGGATCGAGAACGAAACCGGCAAATCCGCGCTCGAGCTGGCGGAGAGCGCGAAGGGCGCGGCGCCGAGCGTCTTGTCTGCGAGCGCGGGGAATGAGATCGTCTGCGAGGCTTTCGCGATCGTGAGCGTGCCGGAGGCCGAGCCGCTGTAGTCGGCGTCGACGATCGTCGCGACCACCGCGTAGGTTCCCGCATTCGCCGGCGCCGTGGCGCTTCCGGCGTAGGCGATATCGACATCGAGCCCGGCGGGCGAGGTCGACGCACCCACGGGCTGGATACCGCCGTCGTAAACGCGCGACAGGCCGGAGAGCGTGACCGTGGCGGCGCCCTTTCCGATCGTGACCACGACCTCGCCTGCGCCGGATCCGAAACCGTTCGTGGCGGTGAGGTTGACCACGAAGGTCCCGGCGGTTGTGGGCGTGCCGGAGATGACGCCGGACGAGGAATTCACTGAAAGGCCCGGCGGAAGATTGCTCGCGCCGAAACCGGTCGGATTCTCGCTGGCGGTGATGGCGTAGCTGAAGCTCACACCCACCGTGCCGGAGGCGGAAGACGAACTGGTGATCGAGGGCGAGAGAATTTCATCGAGCGTGGATTCGATCGCGCTGAACCACGCCGCGGCCATGTTGGCCTCGCCGGACGCGTTCGGGTGAAACGCGTCCTTGAGCATCGTGGCAGCGTTGAACGAGGGAAAATTCACCACCGTCGCGCCGGTGCCCGGGGCGTTGGCGCCGATCTGCGGATTGAGCGCGTCGATCCGGGCCTGGACGTCGTTTGCATTCCGCACCGGGATGATCCTCGCGACAAAGATCCGCGCGGCCGGGCGCGCGGTTTTGATGGTCTGGATGATGGAACTGATCTCGCTCCAGGTCGTGGCAGCGAAAGCCGCGAGGCTCGGCTCAGGATTGGGATTGAAGGCATCGGCATCCCAGATCGCATCGTTCGTTCCAAGGTGAATCAGGACGACGTCCGGCGTGTATCCGGAAAGCCAGTTCGAGAGCTTCGCGCCAGCCGGGCTTTCCGAACCGGGAAGCGGGTTGCCGCTTCCATTGAGGATCTCGTCGGCGCGCCAGCCATAATGCCCCTCGTGATTGGGTTGCCCCGAAAAGACCGAACTCGTCGGGTCGTTGTCGCGGGTTTGAGACATGCTCCCGACCATCTGGAACTTCCCGGAATAGCCTTCGATGTTCAAACGATCGATCAGCGGCTCGCGGTAGCTCGCGAGGCCATCACCACCCTGGGTGACCGAATCCCCCAACGTCAGGATGCGCACCGGCGCCGCGGCCGAAACAATGATCGGCAGCGCCGTCGCGGTGGCGACAGCTCGTAATAGGAGGGTCTTCTTCAAAGGTGGGAGAGGTTCAGGACAGGGAAGAACGGCCGAAAGCACTCGAGTTTCCCTCGAATGCGCCCGGACGGTCTTCGGCGGGCGACCGCGATCGACATCGCAGCCCCCCGGCAAGATCCGCGAAACGTTTCGGAATTCCGAGGAGCAGGAAAAGCCTGATGGACAAATGGTGGATTGTGCTCAAGCCGGATTCTCGCGCGCATCAGCGGATGACGGGAACTTTCGTCCACCCGGAACTCTCCGTGAACTCGCGGGCGGTGAAGCACCAGATGACGACTTTCTTGCCCTCCAGATAACCCGGAGCGCGGGCGCGGCGCAGCAGATTGACCCGCGCGGGCGTGGCTCCCGAGCCGCGCACGGCGACGAGATCGACGGGGAAACCGAGTTCCAACGCGAGCTGATCCGGAAGGCCCGCGCCGACGGCGTGCATGTCCGATCCGGCGTGAAACACGAGGTTGTGGCTGTCGCCCAGAAGCACGACCGGGCTCTTCGGATCCGGTGGCACGGGCTCGAGGCCGCCGGGCGCGCCGGCGCCGACTTGCCGAAGCGTGACTTTTTCCTTCGCGATCGAGTCGTCGCCCGGCGCCGTCCAGAGATCGCCGGTGATCTCCCTCTCGATGGTTTCGCTCGTGTATTCATTTTTCGGATGCGCGGCGAACCAGGGCATCTCCGCGAGCCGCTCCTTCAGGATTCGGGCAACCTCGACACAGGCCTGGCCGGACCAGTGCGTGTCCTGTTTGCAAAACATGTGCGACGTTTTCTTCGCCTTCAGCAAAGCCGGCACGAGATCGAGCACCTCCACGCCCTGCTCGCGCAATAGCTTATAGAATGCCTGGTGCGCGTCGTCGATGCGCCCATTAGTGGCCGGCGCATCGGAATCCGCGAAAAGATGCTCCGGGTAAATCACCGCTTTTGGCGGAACCGGAACGAGGATCAGCTCGATGCCGGCGCCCTCGAGCTGCCCGTTGAAATCCACGATCGCCGGCAGTGGGTCGGCAAACTCCGGCTTGGTCGCGCGGCTGACCGACGCGGCCGCGTCGCCCCAGAAACGCCCCACTCCGAGATGCCGCAGTTCCGGCGCGAAATACAGCCAGCCGTCTTCGCCGACGACGGTCGTGCCGCCGGCCGCGGCCGCCTGCTCCGCGAGGATCGCGGCCTGCGCGAGTGGAGTCGCCTGGGCGGTCGCGACGCTCGCGGTCGCGCCACGAAAAGCGCCGAACGTCGCAAATGCCGCGGCAAGCACGGTGAGTTTTTTCCGGATCATCATTCGTTGATCAATTCGCCCCAGCATGGTTCCTCGAATTGCAGCTCCACATCGGCAAGCTCGCTCCGGTTGATCCGCTCCAGATCAGGGGCAACCTCACTCCACGGCCGGAGTTCGAGCCTAATGGCCGCGCCCTCGCGGAGCCGCGCGGCGGCGGTCCAGACGTTGTCCATCATGCTCGTCAGATAGACCACGGCGTCGCGCCCGGGCGAGTCGCCGTCCAGCCGCTCGAGATCGCCGAGGTGCAGGGCGATGATGTGATCCTTGTAAGGAACGCTTCCGGGCCGCGGCGCCTCGGAAATCTGCTCGACGACACCCGTCACCATCCACCGCTCGCCCTCCGGCGGGACGACGAACGCGCGCGGCGGCGGCTCCCCGAGCGCGAGCGAAATCTCCTTCCAGTTTCCGGTGGCCAGCTCGCGCGAGGCAAACTCCCAGACGACGACGCGCTTGCCCGCGAGGCGATCGATGCCGCGCCCGAGGTCGCGGGCCAGCGCCTCGCGCGTGGCGAACGAGCCGTTGTCGTTGCGCCGGATGGCGTCGAGCGGACGTTGCAGGTGAAACGAGAGCCGCTCCGCCAGGCCCGCCGATTCGCCCCAGCCCATCTGGGCGAGCGAAAAGATGTTGCTGAAACTGTCGCCCAGCAAAAGCACCTCCGCCTCCCGCGACGGGCGCCAGAAATCCCCCTGTTCGTCGTGTACTTGATCGATGGATACACGTTCCGGCTCGATCAGCCTCTGGCCGTCCGGCAGGCGCAGCATGGCCGCGATGTCGCCGAGCGCGGCGACGCCGAGGGACGCTGTTTGCAGGCCCGGCGTCGCTGTCGTTGAAAACTGGATACGCCGCTCGATCGCCGCGGCGAGATCGGCGGCGACGCGATCCATCGCCCCGGGCGTCCAGTGCGTGTCGGTTCGCAGATAGGCGTTTCCGCCCGCCTCCAGCAGTCGCGGCGACGAATCGAAAACGCTCACTCCGGCAGCGCGAAGCTCGCGCACAAAGCGATCGAAGGATGGATTTCCCAACGGCAGACCGACGCCCGCCGCGGACGAGGAAAATCGCGCCGGCAGGATCGACGCCTTCGACGGCGCCGGCGCCACGATCAGCTCGATGCCGCGCGCGGCGAGCTGGCGTTGAAAATCGACGATGGCCGGAATCGGGTCGGCGCGCACGGCGTCCCCGCGCGGCGACTCCGTCATGCGTTCCGCGATCCGCGACGGTTCGAGGAAGCCGGGACCGGTCACGTAATCCACATCCGGCCGGTAGAAGAGCCAGCCGTCCTCGCCGAGGTAAACCTTCTCGTTGCCTGCGCCGAGCCGCAGCAGCATTTCCTGCGTCGGGGGCAGCATCGCGTTCGCGAAGACCGACTCGTCCTCCAGCGCGTCCTCGAAATCCACGATGGCGGCAAGCGCGGCGCCGTTGGCCGCCATCAAGCGCTTCCAGGGCGAGCCGCCGCTTCTCACGCCCGCCTCGACGCCGCGCGAGGCGATGCCGAAAACCTCTAGCATCTGCGGCGCCCGCCCGGCCCGGCCCGTTCCGGCGGGCGTCGCGAGGTCGCGCCACAGTTGTAGTGACGGAACGAATACAATGCTGGCGAGGAAGGCCGCGACCAGCGCCGCCGCGACCCTGCGGCTCACGCGCGTGACTCCGATCTCGCGCAGCGCGAGTTCCTCGCGCGTCGGATCCCGGCCGCCGACGGCGAACGCCTTGTTCGTGCTGATGTCTGTCGGTCGCGCCACGGCTAGAAGATGAAATAGATGAACGGGTTGTAGGCCTGCGCGCTCAGCACGATGAGCGAGAGCCAGAACAGCGCCATCGCCGTCGCCGCCTTCGGCCAGGAGAGCGACCGCGTCCAATCCCACGTCTGCGGCGCGGCCCACGTCACGCCGGCCGCGCAGAGCAGCGTGCCGAGGTAATACGGTTGTGTGAAAAGCCCGCGCAACAGCGCCGCGCCCGCCTGCGCCTCGCCGAGGCCGAGCATGCTTCCGCAATACGCCAGCGCCGCGCCGAGATCCGCGGCGCGGAAGAACACCCACGAAAAGAGCACCACGACAAACGTGAGCGCGACGCGCGCGCCACCCGGCAGCCAGCGGTAAACCCGCTCCGGCCCGCCGCCCAACCGCTCGAGCACGAGCATGCCGCCGTGGATCGCGCCCCAGACGATGAAGTTCCACGACGCGCCGTGCCACAGTCCGCCCAGCAACATGACCAGCGCGAGATTCACGTAGGTGCGCAGCGTTCCTTTCCGGTTTCCACCCAGCGGGATATAGAGATAGTCGCGCAACCAGCTCGAAAGCGAGATGTGCCACCGGCGCCAGAACTCCGTGATCGAGCGCGAGCGATACGGCGAATCGAAGTTCTTCGCGAAGACGAACCCGACCATGAGCCCGAGGCCGATCGCCATGTCCGAATAGGCGCTGAAATCAAAATAGATCTGAAACGCGTACGCCACCGCGCCCGTCCAGGCATCGACAAAGCCGACCGAGCCCGCGTCGAAACAAAGATCCGCGACCTTGCCGCACGGGTTGGCGAGCAGGATTTTCTTCGCCGTGCCGACGGCGAAGAAAGAGACGCCGCGCGCGAACCTGGTCAGCGTGTGCGTGCGGTGATTGATCTGCGCGGCGACGTCGGCGTAGCGGATGATCGGCCCCGCCACGAGCTGCGGGAACATCGAGACGTAGCACGCGAAATCGAGAAACTGCCGCTGGGCCGGCGCGTGCCCGCGATACACGTCGATGGTGTAGCTCATCGATTGAAACGTGTAGAAGCTGATGCCGAGCGGCAGCGTGACCTTGAAGGCGAGATCGAGCGAGAGCCCCGGGAGACCCAGCGCCTGGACGATCATGTCGTAGTTTTCCGTCGCGAAGTTGAAATACTTGAAGAACCCCAGCAGCGCCAGGTTCGAGCAGACGGACAGGATCAACGCGCGCTTCTGCCACGGTGTCCGCGCCTCCCCTTCCGGCAGGACGGGCGAGGCTCCCTTCCCGGGCCGGTCGCCGACGATGACCAGCGCCATGACATAGTCGATCAGGGTCGAGACGAGCATCAGGACCATGAAGAGCGGGTTGGCCCATCCGTAGAACAGGTAGCTCGTCACCGTGAGCCACAGCATGCGTCCCCGCGCGGGCAGCGCGTAATAGGCCGCGAGCGCGACCGGCAGGAAATAGAAAATAAAAACGTGCGAGCTGAATACCATGGGCTCGTTCTCGTTCGTCGCGCCGCGGGCCGCCTCGCTCGTTAAGGGGCTTCTTCCGGCCGCGATTGGATCTGGCGGCCGCCGGCCGGATGTAGTTGGTTTTCAACTACACGCGATCCCGCGGCGCCGGGGAGCGGATCGAAGAAAAGCTCCAGCTCGAACGCGGTCGAGGCCATGTCCATGCGCTCGCTCGAGAGTTGCGGGTTGTCGTCGAACCGCTCCAGGCGCAGCCGGTAGCTTTTCCCCTCCTCCACCCGGCCATCGGTCACGACCCTGCCATCGAGAATGCCCCAATGCGCCACGAGGATCTCGTCGTCCTCGAGTTCGCCCGAGATGACCCGCTCGATCTCGTAGCGATGCACGATGAGGCAGCGCCGGTAGGGCGCGATCGCCTCCGGAGGCGGCGGCCTCGTGATCTCGCGGGCGCGGGCGATCACCTCGAAACGCTCGGGCGCCGCGCGGCCTTCGAGCCGTTTTTCGTTCAACTCCGCGTGGACCGCCATGCGCTCGCGATCGATGCCGTTGTCGTAGATCGCCACGCCGTCGATGAGGCCGGCCCATGCGTTCGCGCCCCGCCCTCCGCCGAAGGTCAATTGCGTGGCGGACCAGGCCTCGAGCGAACCGGAGAGTTTCTTCGACACGGCCGCTTCACGCCCGTCGAGAAAGCCGCGCGTCTCGCCGTAGGGCACGTAGGTGACGGCCACGTGCGCGGGCTTGCCGATCGGGATCGGGCCGAATTCGAGCACGCCGCGGCGCGCCCTGCCGTCCTCCATCGTCCGCAGGTGAAATTCGAGCCGGTCGCCCTTCTGCAGCAAGGCGAAGTCCGCCGAGGCCGCGTCCTTCCCGAAGATGACGACCGGAGTCGGAGAACTCGTCGGAACCTGGGCCGTGAGCGTCATTTCCAGCGTCATCCCGTAACCGCGGCGCAACGCGTCGAGCATGGCGGCATCGACCTTCTCGAGCGCGAAGGTCGCGCCGCCGCCGGTCATGTCCATGACGCCGTAGCGACCGACGCGCCCGTAACCGCGCGCGAGCATGCGCGTGACGCGCTCCCGGCCCGACTCGACGTCCCGGACCGCGTTCTTTTTCGACGCGTCCTCCCATTTCAGAACCAGGCCGCCCATGTCTCCCGGCCATGCGGATTCGTCCCCGTTTTCCTTCCTGAGCGCAACGGGCGTGAAATCCTCTGGTTGCTCGTCGAGCGGATCGCGATCGACCCACAGGTCGGGAAAGTAGTCGCCGCGCGAGTTGTCGGTCACCGTGACCCACGCCTCGACCGCGTTGTAGTCGCTGTTGAATCTGCCCACGACAACCTCGACTTCATCGCTGCCCACGATCCCGGAGCCTTCCTCGAGAAAATACGGGCTGGTCAACGCAAGGAAGCGCGGATGGCTGCTCCAACGGGGATGATAGACCTCGCCGCGCCCGC
The DNA here is from genome assembly GCA_964517665.1 of uncultured Opitutaceae bacterium. Classification (GTDB taxonomy): domain Bacteria; phylum Verrucomicrobiota; class Verrucomicrobiia; order Opitutales; family Opitutaceae; genus Congregicoccus. Next base: position 7,901 of record CAZFCY010000049.1, read on the forward strand.
GGTCCGCGATCTCGGCGACGGGGATCCTCGCCCGGGTCGTGCCATCAGGCGCGGCGAGGTAGAGATTGCGGTGCGCGCCGTCGAAGATCCAGGGGCGGTACATGTTGTCGGGCGACATGCCGGTCCAGCAGCCGTTCCCGATGCGATGCCAGGTCTGCGCCTCCATGTCCGCGACGCCGGCATCGCCCCACGGAAACAACCCGGCGGCCCGGGCCCCATCGGCGGACAACTGAAAACTGCCGGCGTCGAAGGCGGAAACGGGCGCGCGATCCCACGCGAGCATGGCGTTTTCGGGCGCGTCGATCTCGTGCCGGTAAATGGGGTTCTCCTTGAATTTCTCACCTTTGGCCGGGCCGCGCTGGATGAAAACCCATTCCTTCGAAGTTTGCGGATCGAGCCAGACCTCGGCCGCCTTGCCGTCGGCGAGTTTGCGCAGGCCCGCGCCATCCCAGTTCACGATGAAGGTCTCGTTCGTCTTGAAGTTCGAGAAGACGACGCGATCGCCCTTGGGCGTGATCAGGGGCTTGGCGTAAAATCCGGCTTCCGGCACGAGCAGCCGCTCGCCGCGGCCGTCGTCGGAATCCAGCCCGATCAACGCCATGCGCGCGCGGCGGCCGAACACGTCGCCCTTGCCCGCCACATCCTGGATCCACACCACACGCGCGCGGGCGCCGGTCAATTCCCGCAACTCCCCGCCCAACTGCGGCCGGTTCTCCGAGAGTTGCGGCCCGGGACGGCAGCCGGCAAAGCCGAGGACAAGGCACAAGAAAACGAACGGACGAAAAGCGGCGCTGAATCGCCGCATTTGGATCTGTGATTTCGCGAACACTGAGCTGGGAAGAGTGTTGAGAAGGAAGGGATCGATCGTCGGCGAACAGGCGGACTGCCTGATGCTCAAAGCCGATCCTGGCAAAAGCCGCGCCCACTCCGCCCGCATCCAATTTTCTGATCAAAATCATTCATTTCCTGGAAGATATCCGCCGACTGCGTCTGGTTCCGCGGGCGATCAAGGAAACCCGAGGGAAGAAGAAGGCCGCCCCGCGCGCGACAAGGCTCGCCAACGGAGTGGCGTCCTCCTTGTTTTCCTTTCATGCTTAAGCGACTGACCTTCGCCCTGTCATGCGCCGCGTTGCCCGACCTCGCGCCCACGGGGGCCATGGCGCAATTGTCGATCATGACCCTGGGCGATTCGATCACCCAAGGCGGCTACGGCCTCGCGAGCTATCGAGCGCCGCTGATCGATCTGCTGAACACCAACGGCTATTCGGGGCAGTTCCAGATGGTCGGGAGCATGTCGCAAACGGCCAACAATAGCCCGGACGCTTCGGCGTTCTATGGCCAGCCCAACCACGAAGGCCACTATGGATGGCGAACCGATCAGATCCTCTACGGACACAATAGCCCGCAGCCTGGATCAGGCAGCGGCAATCTCTCGACCTGGCTTGCCGGATACACGCCCGATATCGTGCTCATCCATCTCGGCACGAACGACGCGATTCAGGATGCCCCTGTGTTCAATACCAGCCCTGACCCTGACTTCGCCCAGACAACCTGGAACGAGATCAGCTCCGTCATTTCGACAATCCAAAACGTCAATCCGCTCGCGCACATCTTTGTCGCGCAAATCATCCCGGTGCGAGTGCCAGCGCCGTCGACCGATGACGAAATGAATCCATTCCTGACACAGGTACAGGAGCGAATCGACGCGCTCAACAATCTGATCGGCTCAAACGCAACGAGCCTCGGGTCGACGATTGTCGACTTCCGGGGTCTTGCTTCCGACGCCGAAATGCTCGCCGATTCCTTTCATCCGAACGCCCTCGGCGAAGCATTCATGGCCGAGCGCTGGTTCAACGCGATGGAAAGCACCGGCGCGTTGAGCGCCATTCCCGAGCCCTCGACCTACGCGCTCATCGCCGGCGTCAGCACGCTTCTTTGCGCGGCGCTCCGGCGCAGGCGCGGGCAGGCCGCCCGCGCCGCCTGATCGCGCAGCCCGCCGCGGGAGCGGCGGGAAAGCCCTGCCCACCCGGGCAGGGCTGCGAATCAGAAGCTCACTCCGGTTCCGAATCCGTCACGCGGACGCCGCCCGGCAGCGGATCGAGCGCCGCGGCGCGGCGCAGTCTCGCCAGCGCCACGTTCGCGTCGTGCAGGGCAAGGGCCTCGTTGGTGCGGGTTTCGGTCAGCGCGACCTGCGCCTGGAGCACATCGAGCTGCGTCGCCGCGCCAGCGTCGAAACGCGAGCGCGCGAGCCGGACGCTTTCCTCGGCCTGGGTGACGCCCTTCTGCGAGGCGACGAGGATCTCGCGAGCCTCGCCGTAGCCGAGAAACGCGCGCCGCACCTCGGCGTCGATGGCGAGATTGGTCTCGTCCAGCTCGAGCCGCGCCTGCTGCAGCCGCGCCCGGGCCTGGGCGACGCGGCCCTTCGTCGCCTTGCCGTCGAAGATATCCCAGGATCCCTGCACGCCCGCGGACCAGCCATCGACGGAGTCGCCGAAATCGTCGGAGAACTGCGACTTCTGCACGCCGTAGCCGGCAAACACGCCAACGATGGGCCGGCCCGTGGCCCGCGCCCCGGAGACGGCGTATTCGGCCGCGGCGACGTTGTTCTTCAACTGCCTGAGTTCCGGACGGTTCTCGTGGGCGGAGGCGAGGACGTTCTCGAGAGTGGGTTCCACGGCGTTGAAATTGAGCGAGCCAACGACGCTCGCCTCCGTGCTGTCCTCCGCGGGAAGGCCGACGGCGCGGAGCAGTTCCACCGCGGACAGCTTCAAGGCGTTGCGCGCGCGGATGAGCGGCGGCTGCCCGTTGGCGAGCGCGACCTCCGCGCGCAAGCGGTCGAAGGGCGAGCCGCTGCCCGCGTCGACGCGCGCCGTCGCGTTGGCCAGCTCCTCCTCGAGCAACTGGATCGCCTGTTCCTGCACCTCCACCTGCTGACGCGCGAGGAGCACGGCATAAAACTGCTCCTGAACGGATAGCAGGGCCGTGCGGACGCTGGCGTCGAAGTCCGCGACCGCGGCCTCGCGGAAAGCCTCGGAACCCCGGATGGCGGAGCTGACCGCGCCGCCCGCGTAGATCGTCTGCCTGGCCTGGATTCCCGCCTGCCACTGATCCGCGCTGCCGAAGGTCAGGCCGTCGAGCCTCTCAAGCCGGCCCTCATCGGTGCGGGTGTAGCCGGCGCTCGCCGTCAAGGTGGGCAACCGGCCCGCGCGGCTTTCCTCGACCGAGCCCAGCGCCTGCGCGTAACGCGCGCGCGCCTGCCGGATCGCGTAGTTGTGCTCGAGGGCCAGTTGCAGGGCCGTGTCGAGCGTGATCGTTTCCGGAATGTCCGCCGCGGGCAGCCGTGGCGCCGCCGCAAACATCGCCGCCACCATCAGGAAGGCCGGGCGTTTCATGAGTGAGTTTCGTTTCTGTTTCAAAGGATCGGGCGGGTCGAGCGGCTTGTGGCTTCAGCGCAGCGCCGCGGCGACGGGCTGCTCCTCCGGCTCGCGTTCAACGCGCCGCCGGTCGGCGTCGCGCGCGTGGTCCTTGGCGAGGAGCACGTAGATCGACGGCAGGACGAAGAGGGTGAAAATCGTGCCGATGGCCATGCCGCCGACGAGGACGAGGCCGATCGAATTGCGCGCGGCGGCGCCCGCGCCGGTGACGAGCGTGAGCGGGAAATGGCCGGCGATGGTCGCCGCGCTCGTCATGAGCACGGGGCGCAGGCGCGTCAAAGCCGCCTCGTGCACCGCCTCCATCTTCGAGCGGCCCTGCTCCTGCAGCTTGTTGGCGAACTCGACCACGAGAATGCCGTTCTTGGCGATCAACCCGACGAGCGTGACGAGCCCGACCTGGGCGTAAATATTGAGCGTGGTCGTCCAACCGTTGGTCCAGAACGACGTGCCCGGATCGGGTATCTTCAACACCGTGAAAACGAGCGCGCCGAACATCGCCAGCGGCACGGAGCCGAAGAGGATGATGCAGGGATCGCGGAACGAGTTGAACTGCACCGCGAGGGCGAGGAAGATGAGCACGATCGCGAGCAGGAAGGCGGGCAGGAACTTGTTGCCCTCCGTGCGGAGCTGGCGCGACTCGCCGGTGTAGTCGGTGGAATAGCCGGGAGGCAGGATTTCCGCGGCGGCATCCTCGAGCACCTTGAGCGACTGGTCGAGCGTGCGGGCGCTCTGGCCGGAAAGCGTGACCGCGTTGAGCTGCTGGAAGCGGTTGAGCGAGCGCGGCACGGTCTTGTTCTCGATGTGCGCGACCGAGCTGAGCGGGATGAGCTGCCCGCCGGGCCCGCCGATGTAGATATCGTCGAGCTGGCCGGGATTGAGGCGCTCCGCGCGCTCGATCTGAGGAATGACCTTGTAGCTGCGCCCCGAGATGTTGAAGCGGTTGACGTAGTTTCCGCCGAGCGCGGAGGCGAGGTCGGCGCCCACCTGGGAGAGGTTGAGCCCGAGATCGGCGACCTTGTTGCGATCGATGATGATCTCGGCCTGCGGCTGGTCGTATTTCAGATCGATGATCGGCGGGAAGAAGAAGATGCCGCTCTCCATCGCCTTCGCCTGGATCAGCCCGGCGAACTCCAGCAGACGCTCGGAATCGGCGGTCGAGGCGATGACGAACTCGATCGGGAAATTGCTGCCGCCCGGCAGAGGCGGCGGCGCGGCCGCGAACGCCTGGAAGCCGGGCACCTGCGAGAGTTTCCCCTGCAACTCGGGCAGGATCTCCATCGTCGTGCGCGTGCGCGGCGCGTGCCACGGCTCCACGACCATGCCGGCAAAGCCGTCCACGCCGAAGGCCGCGCCCTGCGATGGAGGCAGCAAAACCTGGAAGGTGAGTTCCGCTTCGGGCGTCGAGAGGAAGGCATCGTCGACCGCCCTGCCGTAAAACGCCTTCTGGTCCGCCGTGGCATTGGCCGGGGCGTAGATGTAACTGAAAAGCACGCCCTGATCCTCGGTCGGCGCCAGCTCCTTCGGGGAGAACTGATACATGACGATCGAGAGCAGACTCACCACGACCCAGATCGCGTAAACGAACGGCCGCGAATGCAACGTCCCCGTGAGCAGGCGGCCATAGCTCCTGCGCAGGCGATCGAAGTGATGGTTGATCCAGCCGGTGAATCCGCGCTCCTCGGCTTCGGCGCTGCGCAACATGTGCGCCGACATCATCGGCGAAAGCGTGAGCGCCACGATGCCGGAGATGGTGACGGCGCCCGCCAGAGTGAGGGCGAACTCGCGGAAGAGCGCGCCCGTGAGGCCGCCTTGCAGGCCGATCGGGGTGTAAACCGCGGCCAGCGTCACCGTCATCGCGATGACGGGCCCGACCAGCTCGCGCGCGCCGAGGATCGCCGCATCCCGTTTCGAGCGGCCCTCGCGCAGGTGGCGTTCGACATTCTCGACCACGACGATGGCGTCGTCGACGACGAGCCCGACCGAAAGCACGATGGCGAGCAGCGTCAGCAGGTTGAGCGTGAAGCCGAACAACTGCATCAAAAACACGCCGCCGATGAGCGAGACGGGAATCGCGATGACCGGCACGAGCGCCGACCGCACGGAACCGAGGAAGAGGAAGATCACCACGACGACGATCACCAGCGTATCGATGAGCGTGCTCGTCACCTCGTGGATCGCGTTCTGGATGTATTCGGAGGCGTCGTAGCCCACGCGCGCCTCGAGTCCGCTGGGAAGATCGCGCTGGATCGATTCGAGTTCGGCCCGGGCCCGGCCGATGACGTCGATGGTGTTGGCGTTGGGCAGCGGGAAGAGGCCCATGAAGACGGCGGTCTGCCCGGAATAGCGCACGGTGGTGTCGTAGTCCTCCGCGCCGAGCACGACCTCGGCGACGTCCTCGAGGCGCACGATGCTGCCCTCGTGTTGATACACGACCAGGCGCTTGAACTCCTCGACGGAGTGCAGGTCGGTGTTGGCCGTGAGGTTGACCTGCACGAGCGAGCCCTTGGTGCTGCCCACCGCGGCGAGGTAGTTGTTGGCCGCGAGCGCCTGCCGGACCTGGGACGGGCTCACGTTCAGCGCCGCCATCTTGTCCGGCTTGAGCCAGACCCGCATCGCAAACGTGCGCGCGCCCAGGATCTCCGCGCGCTGCATGCCCGTGACGGAGGCCAGGCGCGGCTGCACCACGCGCGTGAGGTAGTCGGTGATCTCGGCCTGAGACAGAATATCCGAGGCGAAACTCAGGTAGCACGAGGCCACCTGCGTGTCGGCCGACTCGACGGTGATCGACGGCACCTCAGCCTCGGGCGGAAGCTGGTTGCGGACCTGATTCACCTTGGCGGTGATCTCGGCGAGCGCCTTGGTCGTGTCGTAATTCAGCTTCAGGCGGGCATTGATCGAGGAGAAGCCCTGCAGGCTCTTCGACTGGATGTAGTCGATGCCGTCCGCCGAGGCGATGGCCTGCTCGAGCGGCGTGGTGATGAAGCCGCGCACGAGTTCCGCGTTCGCGCCGACATAGACCGTCGAGATCATGACGGAGGCGTTTTCGCTCCGGGGATACTGACGGACATTGAGGGTGCGCCAGGCCTGCATGCCCGCGATGATGATCACGAGATTCACCACGATCGCGAGGACGGGCCGGCGAATGAAAAGGTCGGTAAAGGATTTCATGGGAGGAAGGCGTGATGAGAGCGCAGGAGCGCAAGTTCCAAGAGCGCCAGGAGGAGGAGAGCAGGGAAACGGGAGCGTGTTTTGCCTACGCTCTCGCGCTCCCGCCCATCAGGAGTTCGCGGGCTTCGGCTCGAGTTCGGCGTTGGGGGCGAGTTCGTTGTTCACCACCACGGGCATGCCCGCGCGGAGCTTGAAGGGGGCGCTGGTCACGACGGTCTCACCGGCTTCGAGCCCGGTGGCAATCGCCACGAAGTCGCCGCGGGTGTCGCTCACCCGCACGAATTGCTGACGCAGCACCTTCTCCATCTCGCCGCTTTGCTCGTTTTTCTGCTCGTCTATCACGAAGACGGAGTCGCCGTAGGGCGCGTAAAGCACGGCCGTGGCCGGCACCATGAGCACTTTCTCCCCGGCGGGAAGCACGACCTCGACGTTGGCAAACATGCCCGCGCGCAGCTTTTCCTCCACGTTGGGGATCGTGGCCTGCACGCGCAGGTTGCGGGTCACCGAATCGACCTCGGGGCTGATGGCGTTGATCCCGCCCTCGAAATGCTCGCCCGGCGCCGCATCCGTCGTGACACGCACGGCGACATCGGAACGGAGCGCGGAGAGGCGCTGCTGGGGCAGCGAGAAGTTCACATAAACCGGATCGAGCGTCTGCAACGTCGCGATCGGATCGTCCGTGCCGAGGAACTGGCCGAGGTTGACCATGCGGATGCCCAGCCGGCCGGGGAAGGGCGCGCGGATCGTTTTCTTCTCCAGCGCGGCGCGGATGTTTTCCAGTTGGGCGGCCGCCTCCTTCGCCCGGGCGTCCGCGGCGTCGAGATCGGCCTGCGAGTTGGTCTGCTTCTCGCGCAGCTCCCGGGCGCGCGCGAGGTTGAGGCGCGCCAGTTCGGCCGTGGCCTCGGCCGAGCGCAACTGCGCCTCCTCGATCGAGGTGTCGAGCTTCACCAGCAGGTCGCCGGCTTCCACCGCGCCGCCGGACTCGAAGGCGATTTTCACGATTTTGCCGGGGACCTCCGTGGTCACGGTGACGCCTTGCACCGCGGCGATCGAGCCGGTCGCCTTGATGATATTCGGCCAGATGTCCTCCTTGACTTCGGTCGCCGTGACGGTCTCGGGCGGCATCTGCATGTTGGCCGCGTTCGCAGCCATGGCTTTGAACTGCAGCATCTTCGTCCCGACGAGCGCGACCACGATGGCGACGACGATGAAAGTGGTGAGGGTGAGTCTCTTGAGCATGGGAGGAAAGGACAGCAGGTGTGGCTAACGGGTTCTCAGGATAAATGCGCGCGAGCGGGCGGTTCACGTCGCGCCGGCTTGCGCGGCGAAAATCGAAACAGCGCCGGAAACAGCGACAAAAACACTCTTGGTCATGGTGGAAGCAGGTTGAGCAAAAACTCCGGAAGACTGACTACGCAGGGACAGCCGCAAAAGTTTCAGGAACTGTCGCATCGCCCGCGCGCGGCGCGCTCTCTGCGGGATCTCTCGAAAGGAAGGAACCGGGCAGGAGCGGCTCCAGATACGACGAAACAAGGTTCGGAAAATGGACATCCAAAGAACCCGGGGCGACGCATCGGAAAACACCTCCCGGCGCGTGGCTTCCGCTTCGATTCCGCCCCGTGTATCGACGCATCGTCATAATTGAACGACGGATTCCGAGGCCGGATGGGACATCATGTCGAGCCAATGGCAGCAGTCTGAACACAAGTGTTGACGGAGCGTCAGTTCTGACGTTGCGTCAAATAGATTTTATTTCCCCTCGTGACATTTCTCTCCCGAAAAAAAACACAGATCGCCGAACGAGAAGCCCAGATCCTGCGCGTCGCCGGCGAGATCCTCGCCACGGAGGGTCCAGGCGGACTGACGATGGAGCGCGTGCTCGCCCGCCTGGACTTCTCGAAAGGCACCCTCTACAGCCATTTCACCTGTCGCGAAGACCTGTTGGTCGCCTATCACGCGCAGTGCTACGCGGAACACTACGAGTTCTTCGCGCGCGGCGCCCTCTTCCGCGGCCGGCCGCGCGAGCGGTTCATCGCCACCGGCATCGGCAGCGAGATCCGGCACCGCCTCGATCCGTTTCGCGTCTCGCCCTGCACGATCGACGCCTCGGTCGCCGGCGCCTCCGAGCGCTGGCGCGACGCGCACACCACGATCCTGCGCGAGAGCGTCGGCATATTCGTCGGCATCATTCGCGACGGCATCGCGAGCGGCGACCTTCCGCCCGATTCCGATCCCGAGCTGATGGCCTCCTCCACGTGGTCCCTCTGGATCGGAGCCGATCACCTCTACCGCTCCGGCATGATCTTCCGGGATCAGAGCTTCGACGAGTTTCAACTCGCGCGCGATGACATGCTCGCGACGCTCCTCGACGGCTATCACTGGCAGCCGCTCTCCTCCGCGCACGACTACGAAGCCGTGCGCCGCCGGATCCTGACCGAGATCTTCCAACCCGAGGCGGAGAAGCTCGGCATCCCGCTCGATCGCCACATCCCGGCCTGAGCGGCCAGGGTGGACCGCCGCGTCTCCGCCGGCGGTTTTTTGCGTCGCTCGAGCCAACGCGGGCGGGACGCCCGCGACCACCCTGAAACCAGCTTACGCGGAACTCGCGCTTCCCTCGCGCGCATACCAGTCGATGCGGCGCGTGAACCACATGATCGCCGCGAGCAGGACAAAGAGCGCGGCGGCGCCCGCGAGCAGCGCATAGTCCTGCATCCGCAAAATCAGGTAGAGCCCGCCGTAGGTCGCCAGCAAACCGGCCGCCACGAGCGCCGTGCGCGAACCGGTCTTCAACACACTCCACGAATAGCCCGAGACCAACGAACAGGAGGCGACCGCGGCCAACGCGTAAGCCCGCCCCGCCCCGACAAAATCGCCGAGCGCGAGAAACCCGAGATAGAAAAGCGTGAGCGCCGCGCCGACCAGGAGGTACTGCAGCGGATGCATCCGCACGGGCGCGCACACTTCGAAAAGGAAGAAGACCGAGAAGATCAACACGACGAAGAGGAGCGAATACTTCATCGAGCGCTCGACCAGGCGGTAGAGATCGACCGGATCGGTCAGCGTGACTCCCGAGGCCGCGGCAAAAAGTGTCGCGCTCCCCACTTCCACCCTGCCCTCGCGCTGGCTCCATTGTTGCGGAAAGCCACGGCCGAAGTGCGCGCTCTCCCAGCGCGCCTCGAAACCGGTGTCCAGAATCTCACGCCAGGTCGGGAGCAGGTTTCCATCGAAGCTCGGGTCCTTCCAGTTCCCGCTCAGGCTCACGGTGTTCGCCGCCCCGACCGGAGTGATGGCGAGCCGCGGCGCGCCCTGAAGATCCACCTCGAAGGAGAACGCTCGCGTCAGATCCGCCGCCGAGGCGCCGGGCAACGCCGCCTCGATCGTCGGCGGCCAGCCCTCGCGCGAGCGTCCCGGACGGAAGGCGTTGCGCGCCTCGCCCGACACGAGCACCGGCGCGCGAACGAGCCCGCGCGCGTCGCTCAGCGCAAAAAGAACAGTCGCCTTCGACCAGTCGTAAACCGGATTGCCCGGCGCCAGCGCCTCCGGATCCGGACGAAAGCGGCCCGTGAACGAAAGGCGCGCCGCGTAAACCGGCGCGCGAAAGATTCCGCGGTAGCGCTCGGAGCAATCCATCCGGCCCTCGACCGCGAGTTCCTCGGGCAAAAACCAGGCCGAGCCGTCCACCTGCTTCGTCGTCTGCGAGCGTATCCACCTTTCACCTACACGCGCCTGCTCATCCACCTTCGTCTCCACCACGCAGGGCACGACGAGGATCGGGCCGACAAGCGTCTGCGCGCCGCCCCAGCTCGCCGCGATCTCGCGCGCCGCCTCGTCGCGATAGGCCCGCCGGCCGAGAAGCGTGCGCTCCACCATGAAGACGGGAATCTGCAGCGCGGCGACAAGCGCGCCGATGACGACGAGTTTCCACATCACCGGGCCCGGGCGGGGCACGAGGCGTGAAGCCGAAGGCGCGGGCGGCGGGACGGAAGGAGGTGTTTGCATGGCCGCGCATCATCCGCGCGGAACGCGAAGCCTTGATGATGTTTCGATGAATTGCGCATGAAATCACGCGCGCACCGCCCCGCGTCGCATCGAGATCGGCGGTTGATCCTGTGCCGCGCCGCCGCAACAATCGCACCATGGCAGCATCGAAGTTCCGCAGCGGTCGTCCGCGCATCGCCATGGTGTCCACGCATGGATACGTGGCCGCCAATCCGCCCCTGGGCGCAGCCGACACCGGAGGGCAGGTCGTGTACGTGCTCGAGTTGTCCAAGAAGCTCGCCCAGCTCGGGTACGACGTCGACATCTGGACGCGGCGTTTCGAAAACCAGCCCGGCGTCGACATCGTCGACAGCCGGGTGCGCGTGATCCGCGCGCGCTGCGGCGGGGACAAATTCATCCCCAAGGAATACCTCAACCGGCATCTGCTCGAGTGGAGCGAGCACGCGCTGCGTTATATCCGCAAGCACGAGATCGATTATACCTTCATCAACAGCCACTATTGGGATGGAGGCGTGGCCGCGCAACGGCTCGCCGAGGCGCTCGGCGCCCCGCACATCCACACGCCGCACTCGCTCGGCCTCTGGAAAAAACGCCAGATGGAAACCGACTACCCGGAGCGCAAGGAGGACTTCGAGAAGGAGTTCAACTTCAGGGAGCGCATCCAGCACGAGACGATCCTCTACCGCACCTGCGAGCAGGTGATCGCGACCACGCCGCCGCAGGTCGATCTCATCGTCGGCGATTACGGAGTGCCGGGAAGGCGCGTGCACATGATCCCGCCCGGTTATGACGACAACCGTTTTTTCCCGGTCAGCGCCGCCTCGCGCCAGTTGATCCGCAAGAACATCGGTTTCTCCGACCCCACCATCCTCGCGGTCGGCCGCCTCGCCACGAACAAGGGCTACGATCTGCTCATCGACGCGTTTTCCCTCGTGGCCAGACGCATCCCCACCGCCACCCTGCACCTCGCGGTCGGCGGCGCGAAACTGGACCGGCAGGAACGCCAGATCCTTTCCGGCCTGAAGGCGCTGGCGAAGCGATTGAAGATCGCGAAGAATGTCGTCTTCGGCAGCTTCATCGCCGACGACGACCTGCCCGACTACTATCGCGCCGCGGACCTGTTTGTCCTCAGCAGCCGTTACGAGCCGTTCGGCATGACCGCGGTCGAGGCGATGGCCTGCGGCACGCCATGCGTTGTCACGACGCACGGCGGCCTCGTTCGCGCGATCACCTACGGTCGGCACGCGCTCTACGCGGACACCTTCGACCGCGAGGATCTCGGCATCACGATGTTGAAACCGCTGATGCACCCGCGATTGAAACAACGCCTCTCGCGCATGGGCGCCCACAAGGCGCGCAGCCTCTTCACCTGGACGGGAATCGCGCAGCAGTTGATCAGCCTCGCCGAGGGCCGCCCGACACAGGGCGCGATGTCCGACGACGATTGGGACGAACCCTGGAACGACGCGGAATAAGGCCCCGGCTTCGCCCCGATCCCGTTCTCCGACTCTTACGCTCTTAAACCTTGCCCTCTTGCCACGACGTGACCGAACCCGCACCCAAAATACGACTCTTCAGCAGCGACCTCGACGGCACGCTGATCGGAAATCCGGAATCCGCGCACCGCTTTCGCACCGTGTGGAGTTCGCTGCCCCGCAAGCGCCGGCCGCTGCTCGTCCTCAACACCGGACGGCTGATCGACGATGTGCAGCGGCTGATCAAGGCCGGCGAACTTCCCGTGCCCGACTATATCATCGGCGGCGTCGGCACGCAGATCTACGATCAGGCCGGCCAGAAGGAGCTGCGTGAGTTCACCAAGCACCTCTCCGCCGGGTGGGACTTGAAAAAGATCCGCCACGTCCTCGGCGGCATTCCCGGCGTGCGGCCGCAACCGGCCGAGTTTCTTCACGACTTCAAGTCGAGCTGGTTTCTCGACGGCGGCACGAACGAGCAACTCGAAGAGATCCGCCAGGCGCTCACGGACGCCGGGGTCGATGTCCACCTCATCTACTCGAGCCACCGCGACCTCGATGTCGTCCCGCAGGCGGCCACGAAGGGCGGCACCCTCGCCTGGCTGTTGAACAAACTCGAGATCAAGTTCGACGAGGTCCTCGTCGCCGGCGACACCGGCAACGACAGCTCGATGTTTCTCCTTCCCGGCGTCCAGGGCATCCTCCCGGACAACGCCATGCCCGAGCTGCTCGAGGCCACCGTCGCGGTCTCGATCTACCAGTCGCGCGAGATCATGGCCGACGGCGTCCTCGACGGCCTGCGCCACCTCGGCGTGATCAAGGAGCGCCCCGCCGCCGACGCCCGGCCCGGGCTCACGGCGGAGTCGATGACGCCGCACTTCCGCATGCTCTTCACCGACGAGCAGCTCACCGCGCTCTCGGCCGCGGACAAGGATCTCCTCGGCACGGCCTACACCAAGGCGATCGAGGCGGTGCGAAAAAACATCACACCCCTCGGATTCTCCGCCTGCTCGCTCGACGACAACACCGTGACCGGAACCGACGCAAACTACCGCTCGGTCTGGGCGCGCGATGGAGCCATCGCGATCACGAGCCTCGTGCGCATCGACGACGAGGAGATCAGCGGCGCCTGCCGCCGGACCCTCGAAACCCTCGTCGGCTCGATCTCGCCGACCGGCCAGATCCCGGCCAACGTGCGCATCGACGACGGCGTGCCCGATTACTCGGGCATTGGAAACATCTGCTCCATCGACAGCGGGATGTGGGTCATCATCGCGTTCTACAATTACATCACGCGCACGCGCGACCTCGCGTTTCTCGAGGAATATTTCGAGCGCCTCCAGCGCGCCATGAACTGGCTCAGCGCGCACGACAGCAACAACGACGGGCTCCTGGAAATCCCCGAGGCCGGCGACTGGACCGATCTCTTCGGCCGCAGCTACAACGTGCTCTACGACGAGGTCCTGTGGTTTCGCGCCAACGTCTGCTTCGGCCGCATGCTCGAGATGCGGGCCGACTTCACCCGCGCCGCCGACTACCTGCGCTGGGCCCAGCACATCCGCTCGCGCGTGCTCGCCACCTTCTGGCCCACGACCACCTTCAGCGACACGGGCAACGCGCCCGCCACCTTCGCCGAGCGCCAGTTCTCGCTCGGCGACACGCACTACCTCATCGCCGAGGTCACGCCGTTCGCCTTCAACTGGCGGTGCGACGTGCTCGGCAATCTCCTCGCCTTCCTCACCAACCTGCTCGACATCGACCGCGCGCGACAGGCCTTTCACTTCATGTGGGGCGTGGGCGTCAACCAGCCCTGGCCCGTCGCCAATCTCTATCCCGTCGTGCAGGCGGGCGACCCCGACTGGAAGGCCTACTACACGGTCAACCTCCTCAACCTCCCGCACCACTACCACAACGGCGGCGTCTGGCCCTTCATCGGCGGGATGTGGGTGCGCGCCATCCATCGCATCGGCCTGCACGATGTCGCCTGCCGCGAGCTGGTCCGCCTCGCCGAGGCCAACCGCATCGGCCGGCACAAGGATTGGGAATTCAACGAATGGATCCACGGCCAGACCGGCCGCCCCATGGGCAAGGCCTACCAGGCCTGGTCCGCCGCTTCGTTCATCCGCGCCTGCCACGAACTCGAAGCCGATCCCGAGCACCTGATGCGGGAGGATTAGTTTATAAGTTTTAAGAGCGTAAGAGCGTAAGCAAAGTCACACTCCCGCCTCCTTACGCTCTTACGCTCTCCTCATGCCATCCGTCCTCTGCTTCGGCGAGATCCTCTGGGACTTCCTGCCCGACGGGCTCTTCGTCGGCGGCGCGCCCTTCAACGTCTCGTATCATCTTTTTCAATACGGCGTCTCCTCGCGCCTCGTCTCCGCCGTCGGCGACGACCTTCTCGGCGAGGAACTCACGCGCCGCATGGAAGCCTGGAAACTCCCGGCCGACTCGGTCGCGCGGCTCCCCGGCGTGCCCACCGGCTACGTCCGCGCCGCCCTCGGCGCCACCGGCGACGCTAAATATACGATCACGAAAAACGTCGCCTGGGATTACATCCCGCTGACCGAGGCCGTGCGCGCGATCGCCCGGGAGGCGGACGGCATCGTCTTCGGCACCCTCGCCCAGCGCAGCGATGGCAACCTCGCGGCCATCTCCGCTTTGCTCGACATGGTTCCGGCCCGCGCGCTGCGGGTGTTCGATGTCAACCTGCGCGCGCCGCACGACAATCTCGACCTCGCCCGCTTCCTCGCGCAACGCGCGGGCCTGACAAAGCTCAACGCCGAGGAAGCCGCGCGCCTCGCGGACCGCGCCGATCAAGTCGAAGGCCACGAGGAGGCGAACGCCCGCGCCATCGCGCGCCAAACCGGATGCGCGCTCATCTGCGTCACCGCCGGCTCGCGCGGCGCCGGTCTGCTGCGCGGCGAAAAATGGCTCTGGGAATCCGGGCGCGAGGTGGAAGTGCGGGACACGGTCGGCGCGGGCGACGCCTTTCTCGCCTGCCTCGTCGCCGGCCTGATCGAGGGCAAAAACTCCGACGCCGAACTCCTCGCGCGCGCCTGCCGCCTCGGCGAATGGGTCGCGACGCGACGTGGAGCCACGCCGGTTTACGACGCGACGACGCCGCGGACGTAGCGGCTTCAACCGCGACACGATCGCGAACCGGCACGGCTCGGTCGCCTCGAATCCCCGAATCCTCTCTCACAACAACCACCGACACCCATCGTGCTTAAGCGCCAACGGCGCGCCCCAGCCC
>CAZFCY010000049.1:23326-29826 GCA_964517665.1 uncultured Opitutaceae bacterium
GGGGCAACGCCCTGGGAAACATGTTTGCGAGTTCAAAAACCTTGAAAGGGCGGCCCAATCCACCGTTTCCCACCTTCTCTCGTGAATCTCGCCAGTTCGCCCCTCCCCTTCGCCCTCACAGATCCCCGCCGGGCGGGCGCAGGACGAGTTCCTCCACCACCGTCGCCGGCCCGAGCCGCCAGGCATCGACGATCGCCTGCGCCACGCCAGCGGCCGGCATCATGCGCGCGGCCGGCATGCCGGAACCCTCCCACGACGGCGTCCAGGTCGCGCCGGGAAAAACGGTCGTGACCTGCACGCCACGCTCGCGCAGCTCGCGCCGCATGACCGCGCTCAGGCCCGCCACGCCGTGTTTCGCCGCGCCGTAGCCCGCGCCGTTCGGATAGGCCTGGAGCCCGGCGATCGAACTCATGTTGAAAACATGCCCGCGCCCGCGCGCCGCCATGGCGGGGACGAACGCCTTCGAAACAAGAAACACGCTGCACAGGTTGTCGGTCACGAGCGCGTCGAAGTCCTTCACGGACATCTCGAGAAACGGAGCGCCGGCGAACCGGCCCGCGTTGTTCACCAGCGCATCCGCGGCGCCAAACGCATCCGCGACCGAACGCGCCGCGGCCGCCACCGACGATTCATCCGTCGCGTCGCAAACAACCACGAGCGCCTTCGCGCCGCGCCGCTCGATCGCGCGCGCGACCTGCTTCAATTTCCTCTCGTTTCGCGCCAGCAGCGCGATGCGCGCGCCCCTCGCGCCGGCCGCGAACGCCGTCGCGACGGCCGCGCCGATCCCCTGCGACGCGCCCGTGATCACGACCACGGGCGCGGACGGTTTTCTTTGACGGGTCGCGGCCATCACATCAGCAGACGAGGCTCTGGAAGTCGTTGAAGTCGGCGGCATATCCGCCCGGAACGCCCTTGCAGACGACCGAGACGGCGTCGTGCGAGTGCAACGACTCGAGGTGCGAGCACGCGACCTGAAAATCGCGGATGCGCGGGTCGCCCGCCAGCTGCTCATGGACAAGCCGCGCGGCGTCCTCCACGAATTTGATATAAGCGCCGTTCAACTCGGCGAAGGCCTGCTCGTCCTCGCGCTTCACCATCACCTGCGTCTCCGTATTCAAAGCGCGGATACAATGCCGGCGCAGGTCCTCGATCGCGAGCCGCTTCCCCTCCGCGACCTCGACGCTCACGCGCGCCTTGCTCCGCTGCGAATGCGGGATCGCATAGACACCCCGCGTGTCGCGCGCGTGCTCCGCCAGCTCGGCCGAGCACGGACAGGCGGACGAATAGACGAAGTCGAAATGAAGAAACTTCCGAAACCGCCCCTCGCGATCCAGCGCGCCCTCGAACGCGGCCTTGTAATACTGCCAGCCCTCGAGGCCGCTGCGCAGGCTCTGTTGCAGCATGGGATACGAGAACGACAGCTTGATCCGCGCGTGGAAGCTCCCGATCCTGCGCCGGTAGCCGGCGAGGACGCGCTTCAGGACGTCGAGCGAGAAGACCGCGTCCCGATGCTCGTAGAACGAGCGGATGATGCGCGACATGTTGATGCCCTTCAAATCCGCCTCGAGGGAAACCGTGCCGGTCACGCTCGTCTCCAACACGACCGGCTCGCCGCCCTCGACCGCGAACCTGAGCGGCAGCTTGAAGTTGGAAATGCCGACCTGCTGGATCGGGACGTTCGCGCCCTGGATGGCATCGACCGCGCTCATCATGTCCGGCAGCTCCGCGTGATCCTCCGGGGCCGGACGCCAGGCCGCGTCGAACCCGCGCGAAATCGCGGGCGCGGCGCCGGCGTCGGCGCGGTGAAGATACAGCTTCGTTTTTTTCTTCTTCATGATTCGTTTTTATATCAAGCGGTTGGTGACGATAACCGCCGCTCCTCCGCGGGAGCCGTGAGGGAACGCATCGCTCAGGCGACGCCCCCCGGACCAAAATACTCGGCGCGATTGCGCGCGGTCTCCCGCACGCACACGCGATGAAGCCTGGCGCCCGTCAGCCTCGGCTCGATCCGCCCCCAGAAGGCGATGGCGAGATTTTCAGCCGACGGAATGATCCCGCGCAGAAAATCGACATCGAGGTTGAGGTTGCGATGGTCGCACTTGGAGACGATCTCGCGCTCCAGCAGATCGCGCAAATCCCCGAGGTCGATCACGTATCCTGTCTCGGGATCGGGCGCGCCGACGACGGAGACCTCGAGTTCGTAATTGTGTCCGTGCCAGTTCGGATGGTTGCACGGGCCGAACGTCTCGCGATTCCACCGCGCCGATCGCGCGGGATTATGGAGACGATGCGCGGCATTGAAATGCGCCGTGCGCGTGACCACCACCGGTCCGGCGGGCGGCCGGACATGAACGTCGCTCGAGGTTTTGGAAACACTGCGCTTCGCGGGCATAAAGGCGCCGACGTAGCCCGGATCGGAAAACGCGTCAACCCACGGCTCCCTCAAAACGCCGAAAGACCGAAAGCCACGATCCTGTCGCGTACGCGACAGGATCGTGGCTTTGCCGGCGGCCGCGCGCGTGCTGTGCGATACACGCGGCGCGCAAACCGCGCGTTTCTTCAACACGCGCGCCTCACTCGCGCGCGGGCGAGAATTCCGTTGCCCGGGCTGGCGGCGGGGCACTGTATCGCGAGGCACATGGCGATCCGCTTCAGCATTCTCGGCAGCAGCAGCTCGGGCAACTGCGCGCTCCTCGTCACGGACGACTGCAAGGTGCTGATCGACGCCGGATTTTCCGCCCGCCGGATCGGCGAGATGCTCGAGTCCGTGGGCGAGAACATCGACTCGATCGACGCGGTCTTCCTCACGCACGAACACGGCGACCATTGCTCCGGGCTCTCGGGCCTGCGCAGGCGCGCGGATCTCCCGATCTACGCCAACCGCGGAACGGCCGAGGCGGTGCAACGCGGATTGAAACACCGGCCCAACTGGCATCTCTTCGAGACCGGCGCGCGCTTCCCGTTTCGCGGGCTCGACGTGGACAGTTTTCTCATTCCGCACGACGCGATGGAGCCGGTCGCGTTTGTCTTCACCCATGGGCGCGACGATCTCTTCTCGCCGCGGCGCTCGATGGCGTGGGTCACGGATCTCGGCTACGCCTCCGAGTTGGTGCGCCAGCGCGTGCGCGAGGTCGATCTGCTCGTGCTCGAGGCGAATCACGATCCCGCCCTGCTCAAGCAGGACACGCGGCGCCCGTGGTCGGTGAAACAACGCATCTCCGGCCGCCACGGCCACCTTTCGAACGAGGCCGCGCGCGAGCTGATGACCTCCGTCGACCGCCCGCGCTGGAAACACGTCTGCCTCGCGCACCTCAGCCGCGATTGCAACAGCCTCGCCGCCGTCGAGCAGACGTTTGCCTGCTTCCGCGGGGGCGGCTCGGCGTTTTCCCTTTCCGTCGTCCAACCCGGGATTGCCGGGCCCGTTTTCGACCTCCCATGAACCCGCCAGCCAAGAGGTGCCGCCGCACCAAGATCATTTTCACCATCGGCCCCGCCACCGAGGCGCCGGAGATGCTCGACGCGTTGTTGAACGCCGGAGCCGACGTCTGCCGCATCAACATGGCGCATGCCACGCACGACTGGACGCGCCAGATCTGCGCCGCCATCCGCGCCGCCTCCGAGCGCACCGGTCGCGACATCGCGATCATGATGGACGTGAAGGGCCCCGAGATCCGCACCGGCGACCTCGTCGCCCCGATGGACCTGAAGCCGGGCGAGATCTTCGATTTCACCGTCAAGCCCGACAGCGCGCGCGAGCACGGCGAGGAAATCCGCTCGGTCGATGTCAACTACCGCGACCTCGTCAACGACATCAAGGTCGGCGACACCGTGCTTGTCGACAACGGCCTCATCCGCTTCGAGGTGCTCGAGAAGAACGACGCCCGCATCCGCTGCAAGGTCGAGATCCCCGGCACACTCTCGAGCCGGCGCCACATCAACCTCCCCGGCGTGCGCGTCAACCTCCCCGCGCTGACCGCGAAGGACATCGGCGACATCAAGGTCGCGGTCGAATGCGGGATCGACCTGATCGCGCTCAGTTTCGTGCGCGAGCCGGCGGACATCGAGAAACTCCGCGCCGTGCTCGAGGAGCTTCGTTCGCCCGCCCAGATCGTGGCCAAGATCGAGGACCAGCAGGCGATCACGAATCTCGAGGGCATCATCAAGACCTGCGACGGCCTCATGGTCGCGCGCGGCGACCTCGGGATCGAATGCCCCTTCGAAGACCTGCCGATCATCCAGCGCCGCGCCGTCCGCACCTGCCTGATGTATGGGAAACCGGTCATCATCGCCACGCACATGCTGGAATCGATGGTCAACTCGCCGATGCCGACCCGCGCGGAGGTCTCGGATGTTTCCAACGCCGTCCAGGAACAGGCCGACTGCGTCATGCTCTCCGGCGAGACCACCGTGGGCAAATACCCGGTCGAGTGCGTGCTCGCGCTCGATCGCATCGCGCGCCGGATCGAACGCGAAGACGGCCCCCTGCACAAGGTCGAGACCGTGCTCGGAAGCGACCAGGCAAAGATGCTCCGCTCGGCCGTGCTCATGGCCAACGAGCTGAAGGCGGCCGGCGTGGTCGTGTTCACGCGCCGCGGCTTCATCGCCCAGGGTGTCTCCGCGCTCCGGCCGGAGCACGCGCCGATCTTCGCCTTCACCAATTCACGCTCGACCTACCGCCAGATGCGGCTCTTCCGCGGCGTCGAGCCGTTTTTCATGAACTTCGGATCCGAGCCGGAACTGACCGTCCAGAAGGCGATCGGCGCGTTGCACCAGGAAGGCTACGTCCACTTCGGCGACAAGATCGTGGTCGTGAGCGACATCCTCGCGAGCGACCGGCTGATCAACAGCATCCAGCTCCGCAACGTGGACTGAGCCAGAAAAGGAATAATGATGAATGCGGAATGTAGAATGAGAGGCGGAGCCGCCGATGCATCCAGTTGTTCCGGCCCGCTGCGCGTCCGGCCTTGTCGCTTCGCTCGGACCTGAATTCGTCATGCATCATTCTTGCCTGAATTTGCTGATCTCTTCCCCTTCGATCCCGAAGACGGCGCGCACGTAGTTGTCGATGGAGAACGGCTGCAGATCCTCCGGTTTCTCGCCGAGGCCGAGGAAGAAGATCGGGAGCTTGAGTTCGCGGTAGATCGCGACGAGCGCGCCGCCTTTGCTCGTGCCATCGAGCTTGGTCACGATCAAGCCATCCAGGCCGAACTCGCGGTGAAAGACCCGCGCCTGCTCGAGTGAGTTCGTGCCGAGGCTGCCATCGACGACGAGCAGGCTGTAGTGCGGCGCGGTGGCGTCGTTTTTTTGCAGCACACGCCGGATCTTCGCGAGTTCCTGCATGAGGTTGCTCTTCGTGTGGAGCCGTCCGGCGGTGTCGATGATGAGCGTGTCGTGCCCGCGCGCCCGGGCGGCCTGCCAGCCGTCGAAAGCCACCGCCGCCGCATCCGAGCCGTGCTTGCCGGCGATGATCTCGAGCCCGAGGCGATCGGCCCAGGTCTTGAGCTGTTCGATCGCGGCGGCTCGAAACGTGTCGCCGGCCACGAGCAGCACTTTTTTGCCGTCCTCCTTCAGATCATGGCCGAGCTTGGCCGCGGTCGTGGTCTTGCCGGAGCCGTTGACGCCGATGAGGCAGACGACGGTCGGCAAAGCCGCGGCCGGTTTCAGCTCGCCCTCGGAGCCGCGCAGGACGCGTTTCAGGACCGCCGCGCCGATCGCGCCGGCCTCCTGCCCGCGCAGCTCCTTTTCCTTGCGCATCGCGCGGCGGATCTCCTCGAGGATCTCCTCCGTGGTCTCGACGCCGAAGTCCGCCGAATAGAGCGACTCCTCGAGCTTCTCGATCGTCGAGGTGTCGATCGGGCGCAGGCCGAAGAGCCCGCCGACGGACGAGGCGATCGATTGCGCGGTCTTGGTCAGGCCGTCCTTGAACTTCTTGAAGATCGAAAACATCCGCCCACCTGCGTGTCGAGAAAGCGCGAAGGCGCAAGGCGCGAAGTGCAGGGAGAGAAGCGAGCAGCGAGTGGTAAAGATCCGCGGGGCAAGCCCCGCGGCATTGGAGGGTCCACCTCCGTGTGGACCGCTGATCCCGAACCGGACCAGACGGAGCTGGTCCCTCCATTTCAAATCTTGTCCATATCATCCTGGAGGGTCCACCTCCGTGTGGACCGCTTCGCCTGCGGGCGACACGGAGGTCGCCCCTCCAAGAAATCCAAGCCGAAGCAAGCTTCGGGGTTTCCGACCCAAAGGGAGTGAAAAGCCCAAGGCTGATTCACCGGCCCGAAGGGCCACCATCGCTCAGCCCAGCCCAACGGGCTGGGTATGCGTGCCCGAAACTCTGCGGGCTGAAAGTCCGCGATGGAGGATATCGCGCGCCTTCAGCGCGCAGGATCCTGCTCTTTGTTTCCAGCCCGTTGGGCTGGGCTGAGGGATGACAGCCCCTTGGGCCTCAAGGACAGAACCAACCAGCTCTGTGAAAAGCCGCGCGCTCTCTTTTCACTCTTCAC
>CAZFCY010000050.1:0-29195 GCA_964517665.1 uncultured Opitutaceae bacterium
TCACCATAACTAACTTTCACGGTTCCCCTGTCCAATGAATCGGGTCCACCTCAGGCGCAGGTCGAAGGTCATGCAGAGTCCAAAATGAAAATCCGACAGCTTTCTGCTGCTCAAACATCTCTTCGTCGGCATGAATACGCCACCGAGAACCAGCAGCTAAAAACGGCTCGGCATCATTCGTGATGTCGGAGACCACAAGCCGCGCTTTCGAAACGCCATCTCCTCTTTCGTCGAGAATACGCACTGTCACTGCATAGGCCGAATCTCCCCTGTCTTTCAGCGGCGGGCTGAATGCTTCCACCTCGACATCCACATTGACGGGGCGGAAACGAATCGAACTCACCTCAATCGTCCGGCTCGTGCAGGCAGCCAGCGCGAAGGACAGAAGAAATGAGGCGAAGCCTTTCATTTTTGCCGAACGATACATGCGCAGCCATGCGAGGCGGCCATGGCTGTGGATGCCGGTAAATCGCTTGAAATCGGACGGCTGCCTGCGTTGCGCGGTGGCGACTGGATCGGCTCTTTCATGCTTTCGCCCCTTTCTTCGCGAGCATGGCCAGCAGCCAAACTGGCCAAAGAAGGGCAACGAAGATCATCAGGCCCGCATCGAAACCATCGCCGGCTCCGAGCGACAATAAGCCCGTCGCTCTCTTCTCTTTTCCGGGCGACGCCATAGCGACGATCATCAGAATTAAACCGATAAAAAAATGGATCGAAAACAGTATGACCGGGGTGCTCATCTTCTTCCGCCGAACAGTGCTTCTTAACCTCGACACAGTTGAAACTTGCGCGGGTGGAGATGGGGCATGGGGATGAAGGGGACGGTGAAGTTACGTTCATGTGTCGGGCGGAATGTGTCAATCGCATGGGCAGGGGCGGAGGAGCCAACGGGCGGAGAGATGAAAGGATGAAGATTGAAGGGTGAAGTTTCAGGCGGATCGATCTACCCGCTACTTCCATACACAAAAAAGCCGGCCGTGCGGGTGACGCAACGGCCGGCTTGGGGGCGCAATCGGGCTACAACAAAGGACGATTGCTTTTGTCTTCCGGGTCAGGCGACGATGAAGGCGATGTTTGTCGGTCCCGAGCTTTTGCGATGCAGGCCGCTGCGACGCCGGGCGCGCGGGATGCAGCTCATCGTCTTGTTGAGTTCGCCGTTCAGACCTCCCGTCGGATCGCCAGTCGCCCATCAACGACCTCGAGGAAGGTCTCGTTTGTCATCTCGTCGTCCGTGATGCGGCGAATGAGGGCGCCCTTGGCCTGCGCGCGGAGCTGGTCGAGAGCCGTGCGATCGTCGATGCCCGGCGCGGATGCGGGCCTTCGAGCTGGCTCGACAATGGCGGCGGCAAGCCGTCACGCTCAAAAGTCGATGCGATTCTCCATGGCGGGAGACGACCTTGTATTCGCCGCCGGGCGCTTTCCCGCTCCGGGAGGAGCGGGATCGATCACCCGGGCGTCAGCGCAACTCGAGCATCACGACCGACTTCGCCGGGAGCGTGAGCGTGAGGCGGCCGGCCGAGAGCTTCGCGCCGGAGAACTCGCGCGGTTTCACGGTGTCCGGCGCGTCGAGGGTGTTGAGGGCGTTGATCGTATCCGCGGTGAGGATACGGCCGGATATCGCGGAGGCGCCGGCGAGGCCCCGCAGCTCGCAAGTGATCGTGGCCGCCGTGTCCGGGCTGGTGTTGACGAGCGACAGGGAGGTCGCGCCGTCTTCGCCGCGCGTGGCGGACGCGCTGACCTGCGGGATCTCCGCGTCGCCGAACGCATATTCCGGCGCGTCCAGCTCGACCGGCAGCACCGTGCCGCCCTGATGGACTTTGAACATTTCGAAAACCCAGTAGGTCGGCGTCAGCGTCATCTTCGGCCCGTCGGTCAGGATCATGGCCTGGAGCACGTTCACCGTCTGGGCGATGTTGGCCATGGTCACGCGATCGGCGTGCTTCTGGAAGATGTGGAAGTTGAGCCCGGCGACGATGGCGTCGCGCAAGGAGTTCTGTTGTTCGAGGAAACCGGGATTGGTTCCCGGCAGCGGATCGTACCACGTGCCCCACTCGTCCACGATCATGCCGACGCGCTTTTCGGGGTCGTGCCTGTCCATGATCTCACTGTGCTTCGTGATCAGCTCGTCCATGCGCAGGGTGTTCCGCAACGTCGAGAACCACTGGTCCTCCGCGAAATCCGTGGAGGAGCCCTTCGCGCGCCAGTTGCCGGTGGGCAGCGTGTACCAGTGCAGCGACAGCCCGTCCATCTGCCGCGCGGGCACCATCGACATGAGCACCTCGGTCCAGTTGTAGTCCGTGCCGTTGGAGCCGCAGGCGAAGCGCTGGATCGGATTCGCGCGGTCGTAGTTTTTCACGAAGGTGTTATAGCGCCGGTACTGGTCGGCGTAGAACTCGGGGCGCATGTTGCCGCCGCAACCCCAGCTCTCGTTGCCCACGCCGAAATACCGCACCTTCCAGGGCTCGTCCCGGCCGTTCGCGCGGCGCAGGTTGGCCATGGGCGAGTCGGCCGCGGATGTCATATATTCAACCCACTCCATCATTTCCTGCACCGTGCCGCTGCCGACATTGCCGCAGATATAGGCCTCGCAACCGAGCTGGCTGATCAACTCCATGAACTCGTGCGTGCCGAAGTGATTGTTTTCCACCACCCCGCCCCAGTGCGTGTTGATCATGGCGGGGCGCTTCTCGCGCGGGCCGATGCCGTCCTTCCAATGATATTCGTCGGCGAAGCAGCCGCCCGGCCAGCGCAGGACGGGAATGTCGAGATTGCGCAGCGCTTCGACCGTGTCGTTGCGGATGCCGCGGGTGTTCGGGATGGGCGAATCCTCGCCCACCCAGATGCCGCCGTAAATGCAGCGGCCGAGGTGCTCGGCGAAGTGCCCGTAAATGTTGGGGTTGACGGTGGGGCCGGGCTGATCGGCGTGAAGCACGAGTTTCGCCTCGGAGGCGGATGGGGCGGTGGCGCTCATGAGCGGAGTTGAAGTTGAAAGTCCCGCGACGATGGCGGATACACAAGCGCAGCCGTGAGCAAAACTCGATCGAAACTTCATAAGCAAAGGGGTTGGCCCGCCGGGCGGGAGATCGACGGCGACCACCTTCCGCCATCGACCGGCGGTTACAATTGAAAGGTTCCGTGACAGTAAAGGGGCGGCGCAGGCGGCTGGCGCCGCGACCACGCCTGCTCAGGGCGGGCTTGTCATCCGGCGCACCATCTCCCGGGCCGGCTCGAAATTCGGATCGAGGCGCAGGGCCTCCTCGAAATGACTCCGCGCCTGGGAGAACCGCCCCGATCGGAGGAGCGCGTTGCCCAGATTATAGTGAGCCTGCGCGTAGTCGGGCCGCAAACGGAGCGCCTCTTCGTAGTTTTCAATCGCCTCCTCCAGCAGGCCGGACTCGGCGAGCACATTGGCCAGATTGGCGTGGGCTCCGGCCGATCCGGGCGCCAGGCGGGCAGCGGCCCGCAGTTCAATCTGGGCGTCCCGCAATCGGCCGGAATGCGCGAGGGCGACACCATAATTGAGGCGCGCCTCGGCGTGCTCGGGCCGCAGCGCCACCGCCTCGCGGAAGCTCGCGAGCGCATCCGCCGCCCGGCCGAGCTGATCGAGCGCGATGCCGAGATTGAAATGCAGGTCGGGAAGCGAAGCATCCAATGTTATTGCTCTTCGCAACCGCGGGACGGCGGCGTCATAACGTCCGAGGCGGCACAAGGCCACGCCCAGGTTTCCCTCCGCGGCCGCGAAACCCGGATCAATCTCGAGCGCGCGCTCCAGATGGGGAATGGCATCCTCGATCCTGCCGAGATCGAGGCATGCCCGGCCAATCTGGAAATGCGCGTCGGCCAGCCGTGGTTGATAACGAAGCGCCTGATACAAGACGGGAAGCGCCTCCGCGGCGCGGGACTGCCTCTGGAGTATTTTGGCCAGTTGCACACCCGCCTGGGAAAAATGCGGCAGGAGTTCGAGCGCGTTCCGGTAACTCGCTCCCGCTTCGTCCCACCGCTGCTCCGTCTCCAGGGCGAGCCCGAGGTTGTAGTGCGCATAGGCCAGGCCTGGATCCAGGCGCAACGCCTCGCGATATTCGTCCATCGCCTCCGGCCAGCGCTCCTTGTTGGCCAGCGCCCGGCCGAGATTGCTGTGGGCGCGCGCGCTCTCGGGAAAATCCCGGACGTTCCCGCGCCAGAGCCGCTCTTCGTCGCGGTAGTCGAAATTGCGCGCCATCGTCAGCCCTCCGAAAACCAGGATGATCACTCCGCAAACAGACATTCCCAGGCCGCGCGCTTTCGAGAATGCCGGCAACACGAGCGCGGTCACCACCGCCGCCAGAGGAAGATACATCCGATGCTCGGCGATGGTCTGCGTGACCAGCGGAACCACGCTGGAACTCGGCGCGAGGAGGCCGAAAAACCAGACGCCGAGGAAGCTCGCGCGGGGATGGCGCGCAAGCGCGACGAACGTGGCCAGCAACAATCCGAGAACCAGCAGCAATTGAGGCCACACCTCCATCGCTCCTGTCACGAGACCGGATCCGTAATCGGCAACAAGCGGGTGCGGCCATATCGACAACTTCAAATACAGAGCAATCGCCTTCGCTTGCGTGAGAAGATAAGCCCACGTCGAAACGCCCAGGCCGAAGCCCGCGGACATCCCGCGGTTCCCACCCGAGGAAAGGACGACCCAGGCAAGCATCCCCCAGGCGCACGCGAGCGACACATGCCAGCGCCAGCGTTGCCGCCACGCCCCGGCAAATGTGCCCGCGAAAAACGTCCGGTCATAGAACAAGACCATCACCGGCGCCGTGACCATGACCTCCTTCGACGCCATGCCGGCAAGCGAAGCGGCGACTGCCACGACCAGCCATCGGAGGGGATGCCGCGCGTCAACGGCGCGATTGAACGCGTAAAGCATCCCGATATAAAACAGGCTGACCAATGATTCCGTGCGCTGCGTGACACAGACAACCGTCTCGGTTTGCAGCGGATGAACGGCCCACAGCAGCGCAATGGCCAACGAGGCGGAATCGGAAACCGCCCGAACCGACGCCGGCAGCGCTTCCCGGCGCAGCGTCCGGCGGGCCAGCCCCCAGAGAGCAAGCGCGGCGAGCGCGTGAATCGCCATATTGGTCGCCCGATACCCGCGCGGGTCGAAACCGTGGAGCGCGTGGTCGATGGCGAGCGTAAGGTTGACCACCGGCCGGGCCGTCACACCGGCCCCCGATGGAGGCGGCGAAAGCACCTGCCGCCAGTTGCCCAGATCCCGAATCGTCGGATTGTCGACGATCGCCGATATATCATCAAAGACGAACGGGGCGGGCAAACTGTTCAGGTAGACGACAACAGACGCCAGGACGATCAGAGCCGGCGCAAACCAGGAAGCCTCCAGAAGCCTGGTTGAAACCCGGCGCGCTTCCGGCCGGTCGCCAGCGGGCGAATGTGCTCGATTCTTCATCGCAAAAACGTCCTAGCGCGACTGCCGTTCGATCTCCCTCGCAATTCGAATATTCTCCTGCATCCGCGCGTCATCCGGCCGCAGGCGCAATGCTTCCTCATAAGACGAAATGGCCTCGCGCGCCAAGCCCTGCACGAGCAGCGAATTGCCCAGGTTCGCATGCGCCTCGGCGTCATTTGGGGCGATGCGGGTGAGCGCCCGGAACCATTGGGCGGCCTCCCCGTATCGGCCGTCGCGCGCAAGCAGCATTGCGAGGCGCCGCGTGGCTTCCGGGTGGCCGGGCCTCAGGCGCAGCGCCTCTCGAAACCGCGCTTCCGCCGCGGAGGCGGCTTCGCCCCGGCGCTCGCTCAACCGCCCGAGATAGACATGCGCGTCGGGCAGATCCGGATCCATGCGCAACGCCGACCGAAATCGTGCCGCCGCCCGCTCGTCCTGTCCCGCGTCGAAATAGGCGACACCGAGATTGAACAACGCGTCAGGCTCGGGGCGCAGCCGAAGGACGCCCTCGTATTGCTCGACGGCCTCGGACACACGACCGGAACGCACGAGGGCATTGCCGAGATTCAGCCGCGCATCGGCGTGATCGGGCGCCAGGCGGACGGCTTCCTCGAGTTGAACCAATGCCTCATCCAGCCGGCCCTCCTCGAGCAACGACGTCCCCCAATTATAACGGGCCCATACATAGCCAGGATCGAGTTCGACCGCGCGGGCGAAATGTTCGTTGGCCTGCGCCACCGTTCCCGCCTCCTGCAGAGCGAGGGCGAGGTTGTTGTGGGCGCGGGGATTGGCCGGCGCATCGGCGACAGTCGCGGACCAGATGGCGAGGGCGTCACGATAGTCGCGATTGCGATCGACGGTCGCGAGCCCGGCGGCCACCGCAACCACCAGGAACAACCCGCGAGCTGGCTTTGGCAGATGCAAGAACAACAGCGGAACCGCGATTCCCAACACCGCGATCAGCGGGAGATACATGCGGTGTTCCGCCATCGTCTGCGTGACCAGCGGAAGCACGCTGGAACTCGGCGCGAGGATCGCGAAAAACCAAACTCCGCAGAATGCGGCGGCCGATCGGCGGATGATCGCCCACAACGTCCCGCCCAGCAGCGCAAGCACCACGAGCCCCTGCCACCAGACCTCGGCGATCGACGACACCACCGGTGTGCCATAATCCAACACGAGCGGATGCGGCCACAAAGCCAGCCGCAGGTAGAGCACGATCGCCTCGGCTTGCGTCAATAAATAAGGCCACCACGAGACACCCAGGCCAAAGCCGGCGGACGCGCCGCGGGTTCCGCGGCCGGCGATCACCAGCGCCAGCAATAGAGTGTAGGCGCAGGCGAGCGCCGCATAATAGCGCCACCGCCGCCGCCATGCCCCGGCAAACGTGCCGGCGACAAATGTCCGATCATAAAACCAGACGAGGAGCGGAGCCATCACGAGGATCTCCTTGGATCCCATCCCGGCCAGGCAGGCGCCCACCGACAAACTCCTCCATATCATCGCGCGGGGTTGATCCTCCACTGCTCGAACAAACCCATAAAATGTCAGCAGAAAAAACAAACCGCCCAACAACTCCG
This sequence comes from uncultured Opitutaceae bacterium, assembly GCA_964517665.1. Taxonomy (GTDB): domain Bacteria; phylum Verrucomicrobiota; class Verrucomicrobiia; order Opitutales; family Opitutaceae; genus Congregicoccus. The sequence goes on from CAZFCY010000050.1 coordinate 7,024, forward strand.
TCCGTTGCGCGATGCAGACCACCGACTCCGTGTGGAGCGGATGCAGCCCCCAGATGAGCGCCATGACAAAGGCGGCCGGCTTCGCCACCGCTCCGAAGCGCTCGCGCAGGGAAGGCAGCTCGAGCGTGCGACGGACCAACCCCATCAGGATCAGGGCGGCAAATGTGTGAATGAGCACATTCGTCGCCCGATATCCCCGGACGGACTCGCCGCCGATGGCGTGGTTGAGGGCAAACGACACATTGACAACCGGGCGGCCGGTCGTGGCGCTCCCATCCGTCGGCGGCATCCAGGCCGAGCCCAGACTGTGGATGGTCGGATTCCGCAGAACAGCGCCTGCGTCATCAAACAGGAACGGCGAAGGCAGACTGTTCCAATAGGCGGCAACGATGCCGGCCACGAGGACGACCGGCGCCACGAAGCGGATCCGATGCCGAAACAGCGCTGCAATCATGGTGAGGGAGGGAAACGCACGGAGCCGGCCTCGTCACACTTAAAGAAGGCGATGCGAGCGGGCCGGCCACGGCCGCGCCACATCGATACAATCCCGTTCAAAAAAAAGAACACCCCGGCTGGACCGGGGTGTTCGTGTGCGATCAGCAAACAGTGAGATCGACCGGTATCAGAAGTCGAACGTCGTGGTCAGGATGAACTGACGCGGATCGATGATGCGGAAAGCCCAGGGCGTTCCGTCGAAGTTGACCTGGGTCGCGCGCAGCTCTCCACCCTCCAACGCGTTGTTGACGTTGAGCTGGATCTTCATGCCGACCCTGTCGTTGAACACCCTCGTGCGATACGACACCCAAAGGTCCACATAGGAGTTTCCACTGTCGTAAACCGGGCGGGTGACGTCGTTGAGGTTGATCACCGTGGGCGAATTGACCGGATCGCCAACCTTGCCGTAGTAGCCGATGGCGGCCTTCGACTCCCAGCGATAGGCGCCGCCGGTGGACCAGCCCTTGAACCGCCCCTCGCTGAAGGAATAGTTGGTGATCAAGGCGGTGCGGTACTCGCGCTCCGAGGGTGAATTGGCGCCTTCGAGCGCTTTCGCCAGCGCGACCTGCGATTCGACCACATTGGCAAAGTAGGCCGACGGGCTGGTGTTGCCGTCGTTGTTCTCCTTCAACGCAACGGTGTGGAAACCATAACCGCTCCAGAAGGAACCGAGCCTCCACTCACGGCCATTGCTGTCGACGAAGTCCGGTATGCTGGAAGAGAGGCTCTCCCAGACGGGTTTGCGAACGGCCAGCCAGGCATCGTACTGCGGCGCCACTGCCGTGTAGGACGCGTTGGACTTCGAACCGGTGAACTTGATCGTCCAGTTCGGGGTCGGATTGTAGGTCAATTGAACCTCGTAACCCTTGGACTTGCTGTGCTGGGTCGCGCCTTGCGCCAACCCGTCGTAGTAACGGTAGGGCAGTTGGAGCCGGTCGTAAATGGCGCGCTGGCTGGCCTCGTCGCTGACATCGAGGATGCCGCCGTTGTTCGTGTCAGAGTTCCAGCCCGAGGTGAAATCGCCATCGCCACTAGTCACTTGATCGAGCGTATAGCCGAGCGAGAACGCCTTTTCGAGACGCTGCACCGCGCTGGACCACGCCATTCCGGTGGTCGTGTCCGAATAAAGGAGGCGCGTCAGCAGCGTGCCGGCGGCGCCAGTGCGCTCGTTCTGATTCTCAACCTCGAACCAGTTGATGCGAGCAACCAGCTTTCCGTCGAACAGATTGAAACCCACTCCGATATCCTTGCCTTCGCCGGTCGGCTTGGGAAGAGGCCGGAAGAAGGCATCCGTCTGGAAGCTCGGCGGCGGATTGAAGTTGTCAGACTGATTGTAATAGAACGTCAGTCCGCTCACGAGCCCGTCGACGAATGAGTTGTTGTCCTGAAAGGCGCCGATGTCGCGGAAAGGCCGCAGTGCGAGGCCATAGGTTCGCGTGGTGCCGTCGAGTTCATCCCAGCCTCCCCAGCGATTCATGACGCGGTCATAGTCGATTTCACCGGTGAAGCCGTTGGAGTAAAAATCAGTGCCCGAGAGACCAGGCTCGATGACCGTGCCCTCCTTGTTCGTAATCGCGCCGGTGGTCGTGCGCCGCGCCTTGTAATCGTCCTTGCGAAGACCAAAGACAGTGATCAAGCGGTCATCCCACAGGTAGCTCTGCAACGTGAACTGCGCGCTGTCCACCCGCCGCTGAGACTGGTAGCTGCCTGCATCGGAAAAGACCGTGCGCTCCACGAGAGTGTGATCCTCGAACTGGCCGGTGTTGTAGTTCCATACACGCACCTGCGAAGTGTAGGGCTCATCCCAGCCCCGGTTGCCATAAAAACCGACGCCGCTGGTGACCGTGGCGGCGGGGTCGCCGGGCCGGGCCATGTAGAACTTGCGCATGGTGGCCGTGTTGCTCCACATCGCCTGGGTCGGCAGGGAGAGATTGCGCGTGTAACGAAGCTTGGCATCCGCGTCGCCATCGACGAAGTTCATGCGCCAGCGTTCGATCCGGCGCCTGACGTCCTGCCGGGAAACGAGGCCGAGCATGCGATGGCGGCCGAGCCAGCGGGTCCAGCCGTCGTTGTTGCGGAGGTCGAGGTTGTAGGCCAGCATGCCTCGATAATTGTCGGCCAGCTCCGGCGAATAGAACGTATCCAGACCGCCGCCTTCGCCCTCGGAGAGGAACGGCAGCAGATAATAAGGATTCGGCGTGCCGTCGGGCATGTTGACGTTCGTGTCGATGCGCAGCGTCGCGCCGGTCAGCGAGTTCAGCGTGTTGTTGCTGGTGTCGGAAATGTCCTGGCGAAACCAGCCGACTTGCGCCTGGAGATCGCGGGTGATGCGCTGCTCGATCTCGAGGTTGAAATTGTTTGCGGTCACCTCCGAGAAATTCGCGGCGAGCGTGCTGTATTTCTCCCAGTTGTAGATCGACTTGTCGGTGACCCCTTGGTTCAGCCAGCTTCCGTAGGTTCCGAGCACACCGTTGACGGTCGGGCGGGGATTGGGCAGCGCGCCCGACGCCGTCCAGAGACGGTCGAGGTAAGGCAGCATCTGCGTGCCTAGGTCCGTGACAGCACCGTCCACGACCCACTCAAGGGAAGCGAAGCTTGGAGCCGCCGTTGCCGGATTCGTGTGCTGTGTCGGGTAGCCGATCGTGGGCTGGCGGGCAAAGAAGTCCAACGGATCGCCATCCGTGCCAATGCGGCGGAGCGGACGGGCCACGTCGTCGAAAAACATGCCCGGAACGAAGAGATTCGAACTGGTGTTCGTCAGCGCGTTTACGCCGATGATGTTGTTGACGGCGGGATCGTAGCCCGGCGACCAAGACGACGTGACATACGGACCAAGCACCTGCCCGGTGCTCTGAACGGTGACGGAGCGGGTCACCGGATCATATACCGGTCGCCCCGCTTGGATCCAAGGAGTCACGTGATCGCGCGGCGTGAAAAAGTTTGGCCGGTTGGCCTTGTTCTTGTACCGCTCGGCGAATCCACGAATGACCGTGTTCTCGAACGGCTTGAAAGTGATCGCGCCATAATAGCGGCGGGTGAGATCGCTCGAAGGCTTGCGTTCGAAGTTCTGGTCGTTGTGCAAGGCAGCCGCGTAGATCGCGAGCTTGCCGTCGATGATCGATCGATTCAGGGCGATTGAAGCGCGGAACGAACCGAGGTGGTCGGTGCGCGCGGAAATGCTGGTGGTATCGCGGTCGAGAAGCGCCTGGGCGGTCGTCTGGTTGACGATGCCGGAGGGCGAGCCCAGACCGAAGATCGATGAATTGGGACCGCGGCTGATTTCCAGCGACTGCGTATTGTAGGAATCCAATGGGACGCGACTGCTGGACGCGTAATTGTTGACCGCGGCATCCGGCGCGCTCATGCCGCGCACACGGTTCGACTGCGCATTGGTGGTCGATGTGCCGTCATTGCCGAAAGTGTAGCCGGCGACCGTATCCTTCACCGTGCCGCGATCGACGATCGAGGGCGCGTAGGTGCTGGACCCCTCGGTGCTCGCCTCGTAACGGAAGACGTCGTTGATGTCGAGGGAAGCCGTGTCCTCCATCTGTTGTTTGGTAACGACCGTGATGGAGGCGGCCAGATCGCCGATATTCGTGTTCAAGCGGCTGCCCGCGAGCGTGTTCTCGGCGTAGTAACCGGCGTCACGCGAAGCATCGACCTGGAAGGGAGAAAGCTCCACCACGTCGCCTGAGGTTGCCTGTTCCGGCGCGGCTGGGCCGGTCGAGGTTTGCTGAGCCAGGGCAGAGCTGGCGAAAAGGACGGCCGTGGCCATGGGAATCCAGGCCATCCTCGAAGTATGGTGTAAACGTTTCATTACGGGATGTAGTTAGGGTTTGGGGAAGGGGAGTGACTGCGCGCGAAAGGCACAACTAGAACCAACAAGAACCACAGTGAGATCAGGGCGGCTCCCGTTGGGGACACGCTAAATATGAAGCGCGCTCACCCGTCCTGATTTGTCCGTTGGTCGGACGACGGCACGAGCGCTATTCGGATTTTTTAAATGGGTCGCATATTGTGCGAATGGGGAAGCGCGCACGACTCGGCGGACGGGCTGCTCCGACATTCGCATGTCCGGACTATGCCCCAAAACGTTTACTGTCAAACGGTTCACCCGCGACAGAAATCTGACAGTCAATAATTGCCGACGAAGTCACTCCGCGGCGGCGGTCGCGCCGTGTTCCTGAAGCGCATCGACGATCGCGCGAGAGACACGAAGCACCGTGCCGTGCCGCGCACGCCTCGGCGTGCCCTCGTCGGGCATTTCCAGGCGATCGGAAACGTCCTCCCAATGCGCGAGGTCGCGCGAAGCGAGCGCGCCGTAGCGCTTGTCTTGATACGCGTCGTAGAGGACGATGTGCTCGTCGCCGACTTCGAACGCGGTCGGTCCTTCGACCCAGACGCCTTCGGGCGAGAACGGCGGCGAGAAATCACGGAATGGTCCGCGCATGTCGTCGGCGGCGGCGATCTGCAGGTATTTCTTCGGCGGGTTCCGGGTCTCGTCCTTGATGATCAGGTAGTGGCGGTCGTTCGCGCGCAGAAAGGTCGCGTCGATCACGCTGAATCCCGGGTCGAGAAAAAGCCGCGCCGGTGTGAACGATTCGAAGTCCTTCGTGGCGGTGAAATACATGCGGTGGTTGAGATCGTCCTCCGACGCGCCCGCGGTGTTCTCGAAACGCCCCGGGATGGTCGAGGCCCAGAAGATGATGAACTCCTGGCGTCGCGCATCCCACGCGATCTCCGGCGCCCAGCAGTTGCGCACCGCCGGCTCGTGCGCCATGACCGGAATCTCCTTCTGCTCGCTCCAGTGAATGAAGTCCCGGGTGGACGCGTAGCCGATGCCGTTCTCCCACCAACCCGAGGTCCACACCATGTGATAAACGCCGTCGGGCCCGCGGACCGCGCAGGGATCGCGCATGAGTTTCGCCTTGCCGATCCCGGGCCGCAGAAAACTGCCGCCGCCGCCGAGCGATTCCCAGCGGAAGCCGTCCTCGCTCCACGCGAGGTGCAGACCGTCTTCGCCGTTCCCGATGAAATAGGTGAAAAGAAAGGCTTCGTCCGATGCCACCGGCTTCCCTGCTGCCACAAGCGGCGCGGTGGCGGCGAAGATCGAAAGAAGAAAGGACGAAACGAGTTTCATGACGGGAAAATAGAAAACGGTTCGGAAGGGAGACTCGATTATTCCGACGACGTGGCGAGCACGATCGAGGTTGCGCCGTCAGCGCTCGAGCGTCGCGGCCATCAGGCCGATGACGACTTCATTCGCGAGCGCGCGCACGGCGAGCGATTCGAGGGGTTTGTCCGGATCGAGGTCGAGCACAAGGACCGTCGCGGCGCCGCCCGACGCCGCGCGCCCCTCGCCCTTGAATGCCTCGGGATCGAGCAGGCGGACCCTTCCGCTCGCGAGATCGACGCGCGGCGGAAGCGGACCGGGCCGGCTGAATTGATAGTCGTCGATAAAGTAATCCTGGTCGATCGGCCACCAGGTGGTCGGATTGTGGAGCGCGAGCCGCTCGCTCGATCCATCCGCGTACCCGACGACGACCTCGCCGTTGTCGAGCCGGCTTTGCATGTGGTTGGTCGATCCGGCCATGAGAAGAAACACACGGCGGGCGCGGCCCGAAAGGGGGATGCGCGCCGCCTCCGGGTAATTGTCCCATTGCGAAGTGAAGACGATGTTCGCCGCGTCCGGCTCGACCGGCGTGGCGAAGGGAACGCCGCTGGGGAGCCGGAAAAGGCCATCGTTCGCGCGCGCCGCGCCGCGCAATCCAGAATCGTCGATCGCCGCGGCGGCGTTCACATGCCCGGCCCACGCGCCGATGCCCTGCGCCGGAATGGCGAGCGAGACATGGGGCGAGCGCGGATGCCGGTACTTGCCGGGCTCGAAGATGCGCGTGACGGCGTCGTTGAAATGCGCGGCGAGATCGACCGGCTCGAGACGCGCGTCGTGAGGCAGCGGCTGGCGCCAGTCGATCCCGGAAATGCCGGCGATGACGCGGTCGCCCGGCGGCGGCGGCCAATAATGCGTCTCGAAGGGCTTCGGCGCCGGTCCGCGCCAGGCAACCTCGATCACCCACCTTTCGCCGGCTCCGGCTTGTATGGAAATCGTGGATACAGGCGAGTCCTTCGAAACGCGGGTCGCGATCCGCCGGCCATCGACCTCCACTGTGGCGGCGTCGCCGCGGGCGGGAAGTCGGAGCGCGAGTTCCGGTTGTTTCGGAAGCCGCGACTCGATCACATAGCGATCCACCCTGCCCTCGCGCGAAAAGGACAGGCTCACGTCCGCATGCCGCAGGGTGGCGCGATCCCACTCCGCCGGAAATCCCGGCGCGACGACGAGCCGGCCGGCGAGCAGGTCGGGTTTCACGCCAAACAAACCCTCGACCAGCGCGCGCGACAGCACGCCGGAGCCATCGGCGAAATCGCGCTGGGATTCGCGACGGTAAACATCGAGGAAGCTCATCGAACCCACATTGCCCGGACAGATGCCCATGAACATGCTCGCGAGCAACGCGCTCTTGGTGATGCGAAACGCCTCCTCCGCGCGGCCGGCCTGCCAGAACCCGAGCGCAGTGTGGATGTTTTCGCCCATCACCACGTTGTTCACCGACCACGTATAGGGCAGCCAGTTCGTCGAGGAGAGCACATGATATTCGCGGTCGTCCGGCACGCCCGGCCCGCGCACAGGCAGGCGTGGAATGTTCGTGTCGACCCAGCGGGTCATCGCGAGCGCCTCGTCCGCGGTCGGCAGTCCGGCGTCGAGCACATGATAAAACGACCACAGCCCCGCGCTCGGGTGGACGAGCTGGTTGCCCAGCAGATCCTTGAACTCCGCGAACATCCCGCGGTCGTCCATCCAGAGAATCTCGCGCATGGCCCGGGCGATGAGCCGGGATTCTGTCTCGTACGTTACAGGATCCTGGCCGAGGAGGCGGGCGAGGCGCGCGGCCATGAGGTTGTGCCAGAAGTTATAGGCGCTGCTGTAGGCGACGCCGCCGCCGTGATATTGCAAATCGTCGCTCGCCCAGATCGCGGCGTAGGCCTCGTAGAGCGGAAGCTTCTCCGGGCCGAACTCGCGGCGAAACATGCGGCGCTCCCACGCGAGATGGCGCTCGATGACCGGCCACACTTCACGGGCGAACCCGAGATCTCCCGTCCATTGCAGATGCCGGAAGAGGGCATCGATATAGACGAGGTTCATATCGTAGTGCGAGTTGGAGAGATTGCCGTTGCTGTGCAGCGCGGCGCGGCGGCGCGCGAGGTTCGTCTCCTCCTCGGGCGGCGGAAGCGTGTCGGGGATCGGATCGAGGTTTTGCCGCGTGGCCCAGTAGGCGAGATGGCGGCGCGCGCGGTCGTGCCAGCCCAGCGCGTCCATCGCGTATGGTCCGCGCCAGCCGAGGAGCTTCGAGCGCCAGGCGATCGCGCCGTGCATGACCGCGCCCTGGGGCTCGTCCCACACGGCGTCAGCCGCGATGTCGAGCGCGGCGACCGCGGCATTGATAAACGGATCCGGCGTCTCGACGCGCAATTGCGAGGCGATGGCCGCGCGCCCGGCCTCGGCGCGGGCGAACGCGGCAGGAAGATTCTCGATCGTGAGGACCGCGCGCTCCTCGGCGGCAGGTTGCGCGGTCGCAGGCGCGTCCTTCTCGCCGGGCCGGTCGCTGCGGACGTCGAGGTAGGTTTGCAGTTCCTCTTGCCGATCGCCGGCGCGCGGCAGCCGTTGCAGGCCGATGAAAACAGGCGCGCCGTTCGCGAGCGCGGCGCGGCCGACGAGAACGGGCAGCTCAGGCGCATCCGACGCGGAGTTTCCCGAACCGTTCAACAACTCCCCCGGAGATTCCCAGCTCCGCGCATCGGCAAGGCGAAGCATCGAGCCGGGCGGAAACAATCCCGCGATGCGCCCGGGCGCGGCCTCCAGGGTGAATGTGTCACCAGAAATTGAATACACGTTGTCCCGGCAGAACTCGGGCTGGAGCTGAAACCACTCGCTGATCGGCACGGACTCGGTCCCGATGTCGCCATCGCGCCGGCCGCGCTCGCCGTTCACCCCGCCATAGGCCCAGAACAGCTCGACCGGCCTGTCGGCGCCCGCGAGTTCGACCCGCAAGATCAGGCCCTCGGACTCGCGCAAGACGACCGCGGCGAGGCGCAGCACACCGGACTCGCCGAGCAGCTCGCGGTCGCGTGCCTCGTGCAACATCGAGCCGGGTCGATAGCGCGCCTCGATCTTCGCCATGTCGTGCAGCCACCGCGTCTCTCCTCCCGCCCGCAGGCCGAGGCGCAGGTTGCCGCCGCGACCGGGCAGGTAGAGAACGAACTCCGGAAGATCGCCGGTATCGACGCGAAAGGCGGTATTGCCGCCGTAGAGCGGGCGGTTGAAAAGCTCCCGCCCGTTCTCGATCACGAAATCCGCGCCGTCCGGATGGTAGCGCAGCGGGCGCTCGAGCGCGCCCTCGAGATTGGGCGAGATCGACAATGCGGAAGGAACAGCCGCGCATGCAATAAATGGAGACAACGCGACAAGGAGGGCGGCCCGCAGGATCATCCCGGCAACGAGGCCGCGCCGCCGGGCGAAGTCAAACCACGCCGCCGGACAAAAGTCCGGACCGTTCGAATGACTGCGCGCCGGTCCATACGCCACCGAACCTTCGACCTGACGCGCTAAGCGGACGCCATGCGCAGCAATATCCAGAACGCCGCGAGGATGGCGAACGAAACACCGAGGCAGGCAATGAAGCCGAGCGCGTCGACCTTGTCCCACCGCGTCATTTCCCAGGACGATTTCGGGAAGAGCTTGAGATGATCGAAGCGGCGCGGGTTGCGCCGCGTTTCCTCCATCGCCGCGATCTCCAGCTCGGGCGTCGCGCCGACGGGTGTCTTCATCTTGCCGAAGAACTGGTCCACGCGCTCGCGAGCGGGCGGCCGGGTCAGGAGGCTGACGACAAGAAGCACGGCGAACGGGAAAAGCCCGTCGTAGATGAAACGCGCGGCGTTGCGCCCGCTGGGCGTGAACGACCCCACGTCGACGCCGACGAGATGCAGCGTCCAGAGTTCGAGATGGAAACGCCCCTGGCCGACGCGCGGGCTGGCGGGATCCTCGGGGTTCTTGCGCACGACGGATTCGAAATAGACCGCCGCGGTGGAGCCATCCTCGTAGGCGACCTCCCGCACGAGCGCGGGCGCCTCGCGCATCGACGGCACGACGGAGGCGAGCCAGGCCGGCGCGATGATGTTGAGGATCGAGGAGACGCCCACGGCCCACCAGACCGCGGCGGCGGTGAGCTTGCGCCAGAAAAAGATGAGGACCACGGACGCGCCGAAAGGCACATTGATCGTGAGGAGCAACTGGATGACCGCGTAAACATCGTTCATTGAAGCGGCGGCGACGACGCCGCAGGCGAGGATGACCACGATCGAGATGCGGCCCGCCATGACCGAGCCCTGCTCGGTCGTCTTCGGGAACAGGTATTTATAGATATTGCGCGTGAAGAGCGCCGAGACAGCCATCGTCTGCGCGGCAATGGTGGACATGTTGGCCGCGAGCAGGCCGGCCATCATCAAGCCGAGAAAACCGGGCCGGAGCAACTGCAGCGCCATCGCGCCCCACGCCGAGTCCGGATCGGAAAGGGTGTCGGCCCCCTGATAAAGCGCGATCGCGATGAGGCCGGTGACCGCCCACAGGATGATCATGACGCGCTTCGCGTAAGTGCCCGTGACGGCTCCGAAGCGCGCGGCAAACTCGTTCTTGGCCGAGCCGGCAACGCTCATGTTCCCGATGATGCCGTGGATCTGGACGATGCTGATGAGAAAGATGCCGATGAGCTCCCAGAGCCCGATGCCGCCGGAGGTCAGCAACTCGAAGTTGCCCGCCGGAACCTTCTCGCTGAGCGCGTCCCAGCCGCCGATCGCGGTCAGGCCGAACGGAATGAGCATGGCGGAGAAGACGACGATCAAGACGCCCTGAAACGCCTCGTTTACCGCGGCCGCGGCAAGGCCGCCCATGACAATATAGCCGCCCACGACCGCTGAATAGATGATATAGTAGGCCCATTTGCCGAACGTGCTGTCGAGATAGGAGACAAAGCTGCGAAGCTCGCCGCGTTTGTTCATGTCCTCGAGCATGCCGAGCCGCGCCTGCTGTCCGGCCGTGAGCCCGGCCTCGGTCCGGGCCTCGGCCCGAAGCTGATACATCTCGTGATAGCCCTCGACCGAGGCGCGCTCGGTGGCGGACCACTCCGCCTCGGGTTTGACGAGGAGGGACGCCGTCACCTTGTAGGCCACGAGATTGCCGAAGCCGATGATCACGATGACCGTGGCGAAGACCTGGAAGATCGCGTAGAAACGCGCGAGGGCGCGCGTGCCGAACCGGTCCTCGAACAGGTCCGCCACCGTCACGAGACGAACCCGGCGAAACCACATGTTCATAAACCAGTAGTAGGGATTCATGAACAGCGTCTGCAGCGAGAGCCACACGCCCGAGACGCCCTTCTGGTAAACGAGGCTCGCGGTGCTGACGGCGCCGTTGGCATCGGTCGCGTTGCCGAAGTTGAGGAAAAACTGGTAGGCCTTGCCGAGCTTGCGGCCGGCGAGGAAGTACCCCTCCTCGTTTTCCTTCGTTTGATGCGAGGCGCGCCGGCCGAGATAGAGAACGATCGCGAGATAGGCGACGATCGCCACGAGATCCAAAGGATGAAATCCGCTCATGGGGTGGCTTGTTGTGGGGATGCGAGGGGAATCGCGGCCGACAGCGCCACTGGCGCCGCCGGTCCGGCGAGTAAACTGCAACCGCCCGCGGGCATGGGAAGAGAATAACGCACGAAAAGGGGAAGGCGGATCAACGACACCCACGCCGGCCTGCCAACGCCAGCCCGGGATCCTCGTGATCAGCGGACGCCGACCGTGCTCAGCCCAAAAGCGAAAGACCACCGGGAGGGGCTCATACAGTCAGAGGCTGGCGAGCAGAATCTCCCGGCCGTTCCAAGGAAGCACTCCACATCCTCCTGAAGGCCATCCACCCGCGGCCTCGCGCACAATTGCCCGCCACCCGACGCTGGATACGGCAGCCTTCCCCAGGCGTGATCCACTCCGTCCCGTGAAGGATCCCACCCGGCCCGATTGCGGAAAACACTCCAGGTCCGCTTCGCCAAAGCTGAGCAATCTCCGCGCCCGCCGGGTGAGTAGTTGGCGCGATGCGGGTAAACCCGCTCTCAATGGCGCCGGCGGCTTTCAGTTCCTCGGGCCCCGGTCTCAAGGGCGCAGGGCGGCTTCCGTTGGCGACTCGTGCGCAAATCAGGGGAAAAAACGGGTCTCGGAAGAGGCCGGACGGTGTTCGGAAGCCTCTTCGGTCCAGCCCGGCGCATGGTCACGCGCGGATCGATGGCGGCGGCGCTCGCGGGGATCCTGCTTCCGACCGGCATCGCGCGAGCGGAGAAACTCGTCGTCGGCCACCAGATGCTGCCGATGCCGCGCTACGGCGGCCACACCTCCGTCGCGCAGATGCGCGAGGAGGTGCGCCAGTGGAAGGACATGGGCCTCGACGCCGTGATGCTCTTCGACATCGGCGGCCTCACCGGCGGCGGCCCCCAGCTCGCGGTCAACGGCTTGAAATATCACGAGGCCGGCGTGGCCGAGGGCTTCAAGTTCGCGATGTCGATGACCTATTTCCCGAAGGAGGAAATCGAGCGCTATGCGAACTACGTGAAAAACCTCTCCGATCCGAAGTACGCGGCCGCGCGCCTCTTCGTCGAAGGCAGGCCCTACCTCTCCGCCTATCACGCCTCGCAGCATCTTCCGGCGGTCGCGGCCTCCCTCGCGTCCCAGGGCTATCCCGTTTACCTCGAGCCGATGGTGTTTCCGCGAAACTTTTTCGGAGACTACAAAACCCAGGCCTGGGAAAGCGGATATATCACTTCGGCCACGCCAGAGACCTGGAACATCCTCTACTCGCACCCGACGTGGAAGGACGCGCAGGGATTAGCCGCCTTCGAGATCGCCAAATCGATCGGCGACCAGGCCAGCCAGATCGACTGGATGTGGAACGCCGCCAAGGCGAACGGAAAGACCGCGCGCGGATCGATCGTCGCCTACTACAAGGGATTCGCCCACAAGGGCAACTGGATGACCTACGAAGGCTGGGGCTTCACCCGCCTGCGGGACACGCTCCGGCGCGCGATCGACTCCGGCATCCCCGCGATCGAGTTCATCACGCTCAACGACTTCGCCGAAAGCTCCTATTTCAACTCCTGGGCGGAGGACGATCCGCCGATCATCGTCAACCACTGGAACGCGTTCGACGTCCCCGCGATCCTCGACCACTCCGGCTTTCGCTATTTCTCGAAGCGTTATATCCAGTGGTACAAAACCGGGCAGGAGCCCGCCATCACCGAGGACGAACTCTATTATTCCTACCGGCTCCACCCGCGCGACGCCGCGGACTACCACGCACTGCCGCAGGCGACGAAGGACGCGCTGCAAAAATGGATCGCGCCCGGCCAGCCGGCGGAATGGCTTTATCGCAAGGGCGCGCTGCCGGAATCCTACAAGGGCTGGGGGCCCAACTACCAGAGCGCGATCGACTGGGGGAAATTCTCCGACGGCATCCACGTGGCGGTGCGCCTGAAGTCGCCGGCCGATGTCTATATCAACGGCGTGAAGGTCGGCGACAACCTCCCCGCCGGCGAGCACCTGCTCGTGAAACCCGGCGAGAAATCCTTCGGCGACTCGGGCCTTGGCTATCCGCTTCATACGTTCGGCCCCTCCGACTTCGGCTATCCGCGCTTCGAAATCCGCCGCAACGGCAAGACCATCCTCGACCACACCGGCGAACTCGAGATCACGCCCTACCCTGTCCCGGGCGCATGGAATGTGCTCGCCCGCAAGGCGCCCGCGCCGCAGGACGATGGGCCGGCCGCGGTGACGGTTTCGCTGACCAAGCCCGCCAGTGGCGGTTCGGTCGAGATCGGCGCGAGCGTCGCGCTCGCCGCGTCGACGACCGGCGATGTCGTGAAGGTCGAATTCTACGCCGGCAGCGCGAAGATCGCGGAAAAGTCCGCCGCGCCCTGGACCGCGGCCTGGACGCCGGCCACGACCGGCAGCCACACGATCAAGGCCCGCGCGATCGACAGTTCGGGCAACGGTCGCGACAGCAGCCCGGTGTCGTTCACCGTCACACCCGCGCCCGTTCCCATCGTCCGCTCCCCCTATGGCGACGAGCGGCCGTCGATCCCCGGCCGGATCGAGTTCGAGCGCTACGACGTGGGCGGAGAGGGCGTCGCCTACCACGATGACACAAGCGCGAATTACGGCGGGAGTTTCCGGAGCGACGGCGTCGATATCGAATCGAATCCCACGGGACACCACGTCGCCTTCTTCTCGAGCGGCGAGTGGATGCTGTATTCAATAAAGGCAGACACGACCGCGCGTTACCGGGCCGTCACGCGCGTCGCCTCCAACGGGCCGGGCGGCGCCTTCCGCGTCGAACTCGACGGCGTCGACATCTCCGGCGCGCTCGCCATCCCGAACACGAACGGCTGGTCGAACTGGCAGACGATCTCCTTCGAGGCGCAGATCACCGCGGGCTTGCACGACCTCAAAATCTTCGGCCTCGCCAACGGCCAGGCCTCGTCCTTCATCGGCAACATCGACTGGATCGAATTCGAGCCGGTCGTAGCGCCCGCGCCCGTGCCGGAGCCGCCCACGCCCGCCATCGCCTCGCCGGCAAACGGCGCCGTTCTCGCCGCCGGCACGCCGGTCGCGATCACCGCGACGCTCGCGGGCGACACGACGCATGTGACCGCGCTCGAGTTCTTTGCCGGCGGCGTGGTCATCGCGAAGAAAACCGCCGCGCCGTGGTCCCACACCTGGGCCGAGCCGCCCGCCGGCACGCACGCGCTGACCGCCCGCGTGACCATCTCGAACGGCAAGACCGCGACGAGCGAATCCGTCTCGCTCACCGTGCTTCCTCCCGCGCAGAGCGCGCGCCTTCCGTATCAGGGCAAGCGCGCCGCGATCCCGGGAATCGTCGAAGCGGAAAACTACGATGAAGGCGGCGCGGAAGTGGCGTATCACGACCGGACGCCGGAAAACATCCTCGGCGCCTATCGCTCCGACGCCGTCGATATCGAGGCGCATCCCGAAGGACACAACATCGGCTGGTTCCAGGCGGGCGAATGGCTCCTCTATTCAATCAACGCCACGAAATCCGGCGCCTACGACGTCACCGCGCGCGTCTCCTCCAACGGCCCGGGCGGCGCCTTTCGCATCGAGCTGGACGGCGTGGACATCAGCGGCCGCATCCAGATTCCGGATACAGGCGGCTGGGTGGAGTGGCGGACCATCTCCTTCGAGGCCGACATCGCCGCCGGCAATCACGACCTGCGCATCCTCGGGCTCGAAAACAACGTGGATCACTCGTGGGGAACGATCGCCAATGTCGATTGGATCCGCTTCGAGAAGAAAACCGCGCCGCCACCGGCCTCGCCGGCGCCGACGCCGGAGATTCTCTCTCCCGCAAGCGGCACGATCTTCGCGGCAAACATGCCCGTCACGATCACCGTCGGCCACGCCCAAACGACGGGCGAACCGATCACGGTCGATGTGTTCATCGACGACACGCTCCTCGCCTCCAGCCATGCCTCCCGGTTTTCCACGACGTGGAAGCCGGGCGAGAGCGGCGACTATTTCATCTCCGCCCGCGCCACGACGGCGTCCGGCGGGGTCGCGTGGAGCGCTCTCACCGATATTTCCATACAGGAGCCCGTCACCCCGCCCGATCTCGTTTCGGGATCCACCGTGAACGTCCGCGACTTCGGCGCGACGCCGGACGATGCCGGCGACGACACGCTCGCGATCCAGGCCGCGATCGATGCGATCGGCCCGCTCGGCGGCACGGTTTATCTGCCCGCCGGCGTCTATGTGATCTCGCCGCAAGCGGCCGGGGGCGACGCGCTCACGATCGCATACGACGACCTCGCCATCGTCGGAGCGGGTCCGGACAAAACCATCCTTTCCTTCCACTGCTTCGGCGGCGGCGATCCGGCCGCGAGCTGGGAAACGATCGGCGGTATCGTGCATCGCGGCCGCGCCGTCGTGATCGAGGGATCGGCCGATCCACGCGCGCCGCGGTCGAACATCTCGATCTCCAGCCTGCGCGTGACCGGCAACGCGCCCGCCACCGGCAGCCTGGAAAGCCCGGCAAATCCGGCCACGGGCGACGGCCTCGATCCCTCGCACGTCGCGATCGCGCTTGCATCCACTTTTCAACTATCCGGCGTCCTGCTCGAGAACCTCGAGCTGGACGACTTTCGCGGCGGCATGATCGAGGCGAACGGCGCCGGCTTCGGTCTGGTCGAGATCGTGGACAACAGAATCCACGGCTCGAACGGCGTCGGCGTTTCCATCTCGGCCGATGCGCGGATGATCGGAAACGACATCTACGACCACGCTCTCGCGAGTGTCGTCGCCACCCATCTCAACCAGGCGGCTGGCCAGCCGCAGCACGGCTATTACCTCGACAACATCTTCGAGCCGCGCCGCGCGCTGGCGCAGAACGGCCTCGATGGATTCGTCCTCCGCGGGGAAGGCTTCGCCTCGACCGGGCTGCGCGATGAGCCGCTCTTCCTCGTCGTCCAGGGCAACACGATGCAGAACAGCCTTCGACACGGTCTGCTCATCGACGCGCAACTCCACGGCGCCATCATCGCGAACAACACCTTCATCGACAACGGCGCCGACGGCGACCGCCGCCACGGCCACGTGACGCTCGCGCCCGCCCGCTCCGGCCCGGCGAGCGGAGTCGTCGAGGGCGTCGTCATTCGCGGCAACAGTTTCGCCGCGCTTGCCTCCGCGGATTCCGGCCATGCCGTCTTCCTCGACACAACCCAGGGGGCGATGCGCGCGATCGAGGTGGCGAAGAACACGCTGATCAACCTCGAGTCTTCCGGCGGCGCGATCGAGCGCTTCCTTCTGCTCGAGTCGGGCGCGCCCGCGAACGGCGCGGAGGTCGTGTTCGCCGAAAACATCGCGGACGAAGTCGCGCTCGCGGCCGAGGATATTTCCACGCTGCCGGCGATCGCCATGCGCCCGCGCTACCGCGACAACACCGTGAACGCCTCCGCGTTTGTCGCCGGTCAGAACGAGTTTGCCAACACCGGCGCGACCACGGTCATCCACCCCTCGTGGTCGGAGGCGCGCGTCACGACGGATCGCGCGGATGCGGTCGTCACGCTCGCGCCCTACGCGGATGCCTATCCCGACCAGACCGCGCTCCGGCTCGAGGCGAACAGCGGCGGGCACGGCTTCAAACTGAATCCCGATGCCACGTGGCTGCGGCTGGCGGATCCGCTCGTCGTCGCGCCCGGCGAATCGATCCGCCTCGTCAAGCGCGCGGGCCGTTTCGACGTCGTTTCCAGCCACGCCTCGCCGGGCGCGCCGGCCGCCCCCGCGAACACGCCGGCGAAGACGCCGCTCGCGATCGTCCTTTCCGCGCCCGCCGGTCAGGCGAGCGTGCCCGCGGGCCAGAGCGTCGCGTTTCTCGCGAGTGTATCCGGAAATTCGATGCCCGTGGCGTCGGTCGAGTTTCTCGTCGATGGCGCGCTCGTTCATTCCAGCGCGTCGGCGCCCTACGCGTTCGACTGGATGCCGCCGCGCGCCGGCGGCTATCTCGCGCAGGCCCGCGCGATCGGCGCGAACGGAAGCCGCGTCGTGAGCGCGCCGGTCGTCTTCACCGTGTCGCCGCCCCCGTTGTCGAACGCGCGCTCGGATGGCTTGCAACACGGCGACATCGGCGCGCCGGCCGTGGCGGGATCGACGAGCTTCGACCACGCGAACGGCTCCTTCGCCGTCACCGCGACCGGCGCCGGACTGCGCGGGACGAGCGATCAGTTTCGTTTCGATCACGCCGAGGTCGCCGGCGACGCGGAACTCGTGGCGCGCGTCGCGCGCTTCACCGCGGGCGAGCCCTCCGCGCAGGCCGGCTTGATCCTGCGGGGCTCGTCGCATCCGGGCGCGGCCTTCGTGGCGG
This sequence comes from uncultured Opitutaceae bacterium, assembly GCA_964517665.1. Classification (GTDB taxonomy): domain Bacteria; phylum Verrucomicrobiota; class Verrucomicrobiia; order Opitutales; family Opitutaceae; genus Congregicoccus. The sequence goes on from CAZFCY010000050.1 coordinate 24,539, forward strand.
TGACGGTGGCGCCGAATGGCGCCGTGACCCTGAGCCATCGCGCCGCGCATGGACATGCGTTGAACAACGCCGCCACGGCCAATGGCTCCGCGCCCATCTGGCTCAAGCTCGCGCGCAGGGGCGACACGTTCACCGGATCCGTTTCGCTGGAAGGGACGACATGGAGCGAAATCGGCCGCGTCGTCGTGAATCTTCCCTTCATCGCCGCGGGCGGGCTGATCACGGCGTCCGCCAGCGCAACGGGCACGGCGGCGGCGGGCTATGAGAACTTCACGATCACCGGGACGCCGCGGGCGTTCATCGGCGAGGACATCGGCGGGCCGGCGACGAGCGGATTCACCGCGAGCGATCCGGAAACCGGAACGCACGTGCTGATCGGCGCCGGCTCCGACATCTGGGGCCGTCGCGATCGCTTTCATTTCGCCCACCACTCGATCGAGGGCGACGCGACGCTCATGACGCGGGTGGAAGCGATCGACGCGCCCCATCCCGGCGCCAAGGCGGGCGTGATGCTGCGCGCCGGCGTCGCGACGGACGCGCAACACGCGCTCCTCGCCGTCACGCCGGAGACCGGCCTCATCCTGCAATGGCGCGGCGTCTCCGGCGACATCACACAAAGCGTGGCGTGGCCGGGGTTCCACGCGCCGGTGTCGCTCGCGCTCGAACGCGAAGGCGGCATGGCGCATGCCTACGTCTCGACCGACGGCGAAAGCTGGCAGTTGCTGAAAACCATCGTGATCGCGCTGCCGGAAACCTGCGAGGCCGGCATGGCCGTCACCAGCCGCACGCCTTCGACCACGGCGACCGCGCGATTCGTGGACACCGGCGTGGTCCATTGACTCCGGATGGCTTTCACGAACACGCGGTCCGGAGGTCCGCATCCACCTTGCGATGGCATTGCGCATTCGCGCTGAACGGCGCGCGCCGCAACTTCAGTGCCGCGACTATCTGCTCGCCGGGCCGTTCAGGGATTTGATCCTGCGCGACCTCACGCGCTGATTGCCGTCCCGTAGCAGCCGATGTCAGGAGGCTGGCTCCTCAGCGTGGCCGGCCCGATCGACCTCGAGGGCGATCGCGGCCAGATGGAATGCCGCCGCATCCGGATCAAGGCAGAGGGCGGGAGACAGAGGAGACGCCTTCGCCTCCTGCGACATTCGACCTTCAGACCTTCGGCTTCCGCCCCCGCTGACTTCCGCCATCGCTGACTTCCGTCTCCTGTCTTGAATCTGTTTCCGGAATTCTCTCGACTCGTTGTTTGCGCGACCGCCGATCGGCCGGTCTTTCGTCATTCACTCATCTCCCATGACCCAAACCGCCATCCCTTCCAGGCGCCGCGTCGCCATCACCGGCATCGGCGCCGTGACGCCGCTCGGTCTCACCGCTGCCGAAACCTGGGCAGGCATGATCGCGGGCCGCTCCGGCATCGGCCGGATCACGCACTTCGATATCGACCCCTGCCCGGTCAAGATCGCGGGCGAGGTGAAGGGCTTCGATCCGACGCAGGCCACATACACGCTGCGCCCGCGCGGCGCGAACGGCCCTATCGTGACGGCGCCGCTCATCCAGAAAGAGACGCGCAAATTCGGCCGGTTCACCCAGCTCGGCGTCGCGGCCGGCCTGGAGGCGTACGCCGACAGCGGGCTCGACAGCCTGCGCGACGCCCTGCCGCCCGAACGCATGGGAGCCAATCTCGGTGTCGGCCTCGGCGGCCTGCCCGAAATCGAGGCCGCGGGGGACACCTTGAAGAACGGCGGCTACCGCAAGATCTCGCCGTTTCTCATCATCCAGATCGCGCCGAACATCCTCAGCGGCCAGCTCGCGATCGCGCTCAATCTGCGCGGGCCGAACTACAGCATCGCCTCGGCCTGCGCCACCAGCGGCCACAGCATCGGCGAAGCCCTGCGCACGATCCAGCGCGGCGAGGCCGACGTGATGTTTGCCGGCGGCGCGGAATCGACCGTCACGCCGCTCGCGATCGGCGCGTTTGCGCAAATGCGCGCGCTCTCCACGCGCAACGATGATCCGGAGCGAGCCTCGCGTCCGTTCGAGGCCGATCGCGATGGATTCGTCCTCGGCGAAGGCGCCATCGTCTTCGTGATGGAGGAGTGGGAACACGCCCGGGCCCGCGGCGCGCGCATCTACGCGGAAGCCCGCGGCTACGGCGCCACGGCCGACGCCCACCACATCTCCGGCCTCGCGCCCGAAGCGGAGGGTTCCCGCCGCGCGATGGAACTCGCGGTGGCCGACGCCGGCATCGCCCCCGCGGAGATCGATGTCGTTTCCGCCCACGCCACCTCCACGCCCGCGGGTGACAAGGAGGAGGCCGCCGCCATCGCCGCGCTCCTCGGCGATCACCGCGAGAAGGTCAACGTCACCGCCGTGAAATCGATGACCGGCCACCTCCTCGGCGGCGCCGGCGCGCTGGGCGCGTTTGCCGGCGTGCTCGCGATTCACCACGGCATCGTGCCGCCCACGATCAACCTGGAAAACACCGATCCCGCCTGCGCGGCCACGGGCTTGAACTTCACGCCCAACACCGCCGCCCGCCGCGCGGCCAACGTCGCGCTCGCCAACGCCTACGGCTTCGGCGGCACGAACACCTCGCTCGTGTTCTCGGGAGTCAGGTGACCGGGGGGCAGAAGTCGAAGGTCTCAGCCGGAACGATGCCGTTGAACCCTGGCAATGCAGCCTCGCTGAAAGGTGGCCGCGGGCGTCCCTGCCCGCGTTGTCCCGAGCCGCTCCCCACACTCCCGCAGGGGCGCGGCGGTCCACCCCGGCGACACCATTCGGCGGTCCACCTCTGACTCCTGTCTCCCGACCCCTGACTCCTGAAATGAAGGCTTCCGATCTCTTCGATCTGCCCCCGAGCCTCTCCGCGTTCGCGTCGCATTTTCTGCCGGACGCGGCGCCGTGGACGTGGGTTCAGGCCATCGCCGCCGCCCTCGCCGGGCGCGAACTCACGATCGATCCCGCGCGCAGGATCCCCGCGGGCGTCTCGATCGAGGGCGACGTGTTTCTGCATCCGACCGTCAGGCTCCCGCACACCTGCGCGATCCAGGGTCCGGCCTGGATCGGACCCGGCACGGAGATCCGCCCCGGCGCGTTCATCCGCGGCAACGTCATCGTCGGCGCGGGCTGCGTCCTCGGCAATTCCTGCGAGTTCAAAAACGCGCTGCTCATGGACGGCGTGCAGGCGCCGCACTTCAGCTACGTCGGCGATTCGGTGCTGGGCAACAAGGCGCACCTCGGCGCCGGCGTCATCTGCTCGAACCTCCGCCTCGACCAGAAACCGGTGACCATTCGCATGCCCGACGGCGCGTTCGTCGAGACCGGCATGCGCAAGCTCGGCGCCATCCTCGGCGACGCGGCCGAGGTCGGTTGCAATGCCGTCCTCCAGCCCGGCGCGATCCTCGGAAAACGCGCCGTCGTCTTCCCGCTCACCGCGTTCGCCGGCGTCGCGCCGGCCGCCACGATCGCCCGCGTGCGAACCAGCGCGCCGACGCTCACCCCCCGCCGCGACTGAGTTTTTTGAAAACGTGAGCAGCGGGTGGCGAAATGCGAGGCGTGGGCGGTCACTTCCACGCTTCTTCCGCCTGATCCCGTTTCTTCATTCCGCATTCCAAACTCTACACGCTTCATTTCTCCCATGCGCATTCTTTCCGGCATCCAGCCTTCGGGCGCGCTTCATCTCGGCAACTACTTCGGGATGATGCGTCCGGCGATCGAACTTCAGGAGCGCGGCGAGGCGTTCTACTTCATCGCCGACTACCATTCGCTCACGTCCCTCACGGATGCGGCCGAGCGCCGGCGCAACACGCGCGATGTCGCGCTCGACTTCCTCGCCTGCGGGCTCGACCCCGCGCGCACGGTGTTCTTCAAGCAGTCCGACGTGCCCGAGGTGACCGAGCTTTCATGGCTGCTCTCGACCGTCACGCCCATGGGCCTGCTCGAGCGCTGCCACAGCTACAAGGACAAGACCGCGCGGGGACTCGCCGCGAGCCACGGCCTGTTCGCCTACCCCGTGCTCATGGCGGCTGATATATTGATCTACGACTCGAACCTCGTGCCCGTCGGCCGCGACCAGAAACAACACGTCGAGGTCACGCGCGACGTCGCGGTGAAGTTCAACCTCGCCTACGGCGAAACCTTCGTCATTCCCGAGCCCGAGATCCGCGACGAGGTCGCGACCGTGCCGGGGCTCGACGGCCAGAAGATGAGCAAGAGCTACGGCAACACGATCGAGATCTTCGCCGGGGAAAAAGCCGCGCGGAAAAAGATCATGTCGATCGTCATGGACAGCCGGACGCCGCAGGAACCGAAGCCGGATGCGGACAAGAACATCGCGGCGCAACTCCTCAAACTCGTGGCGCCGCCCGCGGTGTATTCAGATTTCGAGGACAGGCTGCGCGCGGGCGGCCTCGGCTACGGCGACCTCAAGAAAAAACTCTTCGAAAGCTACTGGGAGCATTTCGCGGCCGCGCGTCAAAAGCGCGCCGAACTCGCCGCGAACCCCGACCACGTGGACGACATCCTCCGCGCCGGCGCCGCCCGGGCGCGCGCCCTCGCCACCTCCGTCCTCAAGCGCGCCCGCCGCGCCTGCGGACTGGATTGAGCCGGGGCCGCTGTCCCCTGTGCCGATCGAACGGCCGCGCGGTCG
>CAZFCY010000051.1:0-29103 GCA_964517665.1 uncultured Opitutaceae bacterium
GGTCACGGGTCGGGGCTTTCCACAAACCCGACCTTTTTCAAGATGCGCAAGGGAGAGGCCATCCTGGAATCCGTTCGGATGGCCCCGGGTTTCTTCTCCACCGGCTTTTTTTATAGTGAAGGCCTGAAGGTCGATGGCGAAGGCTGTCTGCTTTGGCAGGATCTCAATGTCCCCTACCATCTGCCGCTGCCAGAGGGCAGGCGCAAGGCCGGCGGCCAATATGCCCTGCAGCCGGACATGGCTGCGGAGAATATCCTCGGTCGTTACTTCAGCAGGATGGCGTTCGCCGACCGGCCTTCGCAGTTCGTGAGCCTCCATAGCAGGATAAGCATACGCGAAGTCGATGGAGCCTTTGAGTTGTCCGTTGATGTCGATGGGCCGGAAAATGTTCCGGTTGCGATAGAGCTGGCTTTTCGTTCGGGCGGGCGCTTTTCGGGCGTCGAAGCGCTGAATCCAGAGGTTGGCGCCAGATCCGCCCGCGGACGCGCAAGGTCCGCGGAGGAGTGGGGTGATGCATATCTGTTGAAGGAGGGCATGGGCGCCTATACCGTCGGCGGCGATACTATCGAGTTTGGCCCCGGATCCTATTTTCGGCCTCCCGGACGAATGGAGGGCGAGTCGGTTGCCTGGGTTGGCGGACGCATGTCGGCCGTGGGAGACCGTGTCTATTTAACCGGCAGGACCCCCTTTGCGCGGGTGCTGAGGTTCAAATAGAGGCTTCGGGGCGGGGGCGGGATTGAGTTCTTCTGCCGCTCATCATAGCGCGCCCGCAAAGGGATGAAATGATCCAAGAGATGCGCATAGATCCGTGCGCGGCGGCCGTTCCTCCAGGCAGTCCGGGCCGAGGCAGGCTTTCGCGGTGGGATTCGCGCCGGTTCGATCTTCGCGCCCGCTACGGCTCGATCCGCGCGGGATCGGTCGAGCGCTCGAGCATGCGCGCGAGGTGCGACTGCTCGGGCCCGACGCGCGCCAGGTCCAATGCCCGGCGGAAGCTTCGCGCGGCGGCCTTGTAGTTGTTTTGTCGATACAGGAGTTCGCCCACGACGGCGTGGAGCAGGTAGTGGCCCTCCAGGCGCTCCCGTTGTGGGATCGAGGCGATGGCGTCGAGCGCGGCCTGCTCGCCTTGCAGGTGCGCGAGGGCGACGGCGCGATTCAACGCGACGAAGGGCGACGGTTTGATCTGAAGGAGTTCGTCGTAGAGGCGCAGGATGCGCGCCCAGTCGGTCGATGCGTGATCCGGCGCGGTGCAGTGGCACGCGGCGATGCCCGCCTGAAGATGATATTCCGTCAGCTCGCTGCCCGAGGCGGCTTTGCCGAGGTGGATGATGCCGCGCTCGATCAGCGACTGATCCCATTTGGAGCGATCCTGGTCGTCGAGGCGGAGGAGATCGCCGTGCTCATCGAGACGCGATGGGAAGCGCGCCGCGGTCAGGAGCATGAAGGCGAGCAGCGCATGGCTCTGCGGCGCCTGCCCGGCCGGATGGCTGACGAGCTGCCAGGTCAGGCGGATGGCTTCGCGGCACAGGTCCTCGCGCAGGAGGCGCTCGCCGGCGGACGCCTTGTAGCCTTCGTTGAAAAGCAGATAGAGCGTGGCCAGGACGCCATCGAGCCTCGAGGCCAGCTCGGCGCCTTCGGGCAGCTCGAAATCGAGGTCCGCGGCGCTGATGCGCTGTTTCGTGCGCGTGAGCTGCTTCTCGATCGCGGCCTCGCTGGACATGAAGGCGCGGGCGATTTCGCCGGTGCTGAAACCGCACAGGATCTTGAGCGCCATCACGACCTGCGCGTCGGGCGCGACCGAGGGGTGGCAGCACACGAACATGAGCCGGAGGCTGTCGTCGCGTATCCGGAAATCCACTTCAGCCTGGGTCCTGGTGGCGGAGGTCGTCTGCTCGATGTGCGTGATGACATCCGCCTCCTTCGCGACGGCCATGCGCTGGTGGCGCAGCATGTCGCGCGCGAGGTTCATCGCCACGCGCGTGATCCAGGCGGACGGGTTGGCGGGGATGCCGCCCATCGACCAGATGCGAAACGCCCGCATCATCGCCTCCTGCGCCACGTCCTCGACGGCCGACATGTTTTGCGGCCCGAGCAGGCGCATGAGCGCGCCGTGCAGCCGCGCCCGCTCGTGGCGGAAGAAATTCTCGACCAGTTGCGAGGCGCGGGCGGAGGTCGGTGTCGCCGGAATCCCGGAGCCGCCGTTTTCTCCCGGCGCCTGGATGTGGGAAGAATGCGGCACGGGATCCCTTATGCGTGGACGAATGCCTTCGCGCTTTGCGGCAGTTCCCCGCCCGAGAGGATCGGGCAGATCCCGGCCACGGCGCGGACCTCCACGGTGAAGGGCAGGCCGAGGCTCAGCGCCGGGCATTGTTTCGCGATCTCGACCGCCTCCTCCATGCCGCTGACGGTGAGGAAAAAATAGCCACCGACGACTTCCTTTGTTTCGGCGAACGGCCCATCGATCACGCGTCCGCCCTCCGACGCCACGACACGCCCCTCCGAGCCCAACGGATGCCCGTGTTGAACCTTGCCGGCGGAGACCAGGCCGTCGTGCCAGGCGTACCAATCGCGCAGGAGTTTCTGCCGCTGCTCCGGGGCCAGCGCCCGATAGGTGTCGTGGCGCGAATCGCGGAAGATCAACAGGTAAGGGGAGGTCGCGGATGCCGGGTTCGTTTGCATGGGGGGCTCCAGTTGGGTTGTTTTTCAACCAATACGACGAAGCACTGTGACCCGGAAGGACGGACCGGCGCAACTTTCCGGCGAAAACTTCCGACCTCCCGGGCGGGTTTTTCGCGAGCGGGGATCCCACAGCCCGCCCGGAGATCGGGCTCCGCCTTTCGAGGACCGCTCCAGGTGAACGCGCCTTCCTCCTGGTCCGGCGCAAAAACGACGCGTTGTGTCCGAACGGCGGCCCGCCATTCGTTGTCTTGTCGGGCTTCGGATGCGCTCGAATCGTCCCGGATCAACGTTTCACCTCATCGAGGAAAAATCATGCTCTCGAAAATACTCATCGGTATCGCGGTCGTCATCGTCGTCTTTATCGTCGTTGTGGCCATGCAGCCCGCCGCCTTTCGCATTGCGCGGTTGGCCACGCTCGCGGCGCCGGCATCGGCCCTCTTTGATCAGGTCAACGATTTCCACAACTGGGCCGCCTGGTCGCCGTGGGCGAAGATCGATCCGGCGATGAAGGAAACCTTCGAGGGCGCGCCTGCGGGCGTCGGCGCGGTCTACTCCTGGGTCGGAAACAATCAGGTCGGCTCCGGCCGCATGGAGATCCTCGAGAGCCGCCCGAGCGAGCGGATCCGCATCCGGCTCGATTTCTTGAAGCCCATGAAGGCGACCAACACCGCGGAGTTCACTTTCGCGCCCGAAGGAGACGGGACCACCGTGACCTGGAGCATGGAAGGGGAGAGGAACTTCATGGCGAAGGCGATCGGGCTGTTCATGAACATGGACGAGATGATCGGCGGCCAGTTCGAACAGGGGCTTGCGCAGATGGAGACGGCGGCGGCGGGGCAGTGACGTGGTGGCCGCGCATGTCCCCGCGCGCGTGAGGCGGGAACAAACCGGCAAGTGTTGCGCCCCTGGGGCGCTGCCGTGCGTCGCGCAACACGCGCGGGGATGCCCGCGACCACCAGCCTACTTCAAATGCCGCCTCAGAAACTCGATCGCGAGCGGCCACGCGTGGCGGGTCGCGGCGAGGTTCGCGCCTTCCGCGCCGTCCTGCCGGCTGGTGAAGCCGTGGCCCGCGCCCTCGAAGGTGTGAAACGAGTAGGTCTTGTTCAGTTTCATCATCGCCGTGATCGTGGGCGGCAGCGTCGCGTTGATGCGCGCGTCGTTGCCCCCATACAATCCCAGCACCGGCGCCTCGATCGCCGCCAGTTTGTCTTCCGGCACGGAAGTCGCCGTCGATCCCGGCACGCTGCCGTAGAAAACCACGGACGCGTCGAGTTCGGGTTGCGCGATCGCGTATCCGAAGCTCTGCGTGCCGCCCCAGCAGAAGCCGAGCACGCCCGTCTTCCCGTTCGAAGCGGGCAGGCCGCGACCGTATTCCATCGCGGCGTCGAGCCGCCCGACGACCTCCTCGCTGGTGAGCGTGCGAATCGTCTGGCCGACCTGGCTGCCGAGTGACGCCGTGCCCCCGCCGCCGGGGCCCTTGCCCGAAAGAAAATCCGGGACGATGGCAATGAAGCCGTCCTGCGCGAGCTGGTCCGTCACGCCGCGCGCCCAGTCGCTCATGCCGCGGATGTCGTGGATGACGAGGACAACGCCGGCCTTGTCGGCGCGTTCCGGATACACCACCCACGCGTTGAGCGGCCCGCCTTCGGCCAGCTCGATATCGACCCACTCGGCGTGCCGCGAGGATTCGGCCAGCGCGCGCTCGACATGGCCGGCCGTGCCCGGCGGCAGGTCGTCGTTCCACGGAATGCCGGAAGAAGACGATGGCTGGGCGGACAAAGCAAGAGGAGCGGCAGCCAGCAGGCAGGCGAGCGCCGACACGTGGCGGCGCGAGCGGGAGGGACCAGGAGTCGAACGAAGCGGGGATGCGGGGTGTGGTGTGTTCATGGGAAAGCGGGCAGACATCGCGCGCGCCGCGCGAACGGCGGAGAAGGAAGCACAGTCTGTTTAAAGATTCAAAACCGGGAGGCACATCGGCGCGGGTTGTCGCCCATGGGATGATTCCCGATCCGGTCGATTGCCGGATCGGCGGCGTGATCTTCCGTCGCGAGCGGATTCACAAAATTCACATGCGCATGTGATTATGGCTTGCCTCGAATGGAAGAGCGAAGCTATCAGCGTCGGGTCGCAGATTGCGCCTGATTCGTCCGTCACATTCAAATGCGGAATGGGCGGAAGCGCGCGGCGCGACCCCGCAGCTCGATGAAGACTTCTTTTCGCCCCTCCGACCTCTTCCCGGTTTTCCGGATCATCCCGCTGGCATCGATCGCCTGCCTTGGCGTTGCCGGGTTGTTGACCTGCCATCCGGCCGGCGCCGGGGTTCCCGCGCCGGCCGCCGATCAGGCTTCGGTCCGGGTCATTCGCTTCGACGACGTGAAGCCGGAAGGAGCGAGGCTGTCGACCTGCTGGGATGCCGTGGGCATCGACGGCCAGCAGCGGGTGTATGTCGCCTTCAGCGATCGGAATGGACGCACGCCGGACGACACCGACCTCTTTCGTTATGACACCCGCACGGGGGCGAAGGAACTGCTGGGAACGCTTCGCGGGATCAGCCGAAGCGAGGGCAATCTCGCCGAGGGCGAGACGATCGCGAAGATCCACGTCCCGTTCCAGGAATACAAGGGGAAGCTCTATTTCTCCTCGCACGATTATCATTCCTATGACGGACCGGAGGATCTCGAAAAACGCCGGGGCGGGCACTTCTATTCCTATGATATGGCGACGGGCGTGTTCGAGGACTTGAGCAAGGCCGACCCGGGCGGCGTGTCCGTTCCTCGGCAGGGCATCGTGGGCATGACGATTCTGCGCGAGCAGAACAAGCTCGCCGGATTCACGTTTCCGTTCGGCGACATCCTTGTTTATGATCTCGAGAAACGCGCCACCACCTGGCACGAGGGCGTGGCCGCGCATCGCCAGCCGGGGAAGCCTTCGCGGCAGATCTTCGCGACCGATTCGGGGAAGGTCTTCTTTTCCTACTATGACGAGCGGCCGGCCTCGCTGTATGTATTCGATCTCCGCGCCGGAAAGATTCAAGAGACGCCCTATCGTTATCATTTCGGCATGGTCTATGGCGCGATCCCGACGGCCGGCGGCGAAAGAATTCACCTCGTGGATCTCTTCGGAAACCTGTATGTATTTCACACGGACGAGGAGCGGCTCGAGGATCTCGGGTCGCTTCTCCCGCGGGACCAGATCGACGCGGGCCTGAAGGTGACGATCTGTTATTCGATCGTTCTATCGCGGGACGAGAAGAAGTTGTACACGTTCCCGAGCCGCGTCAGCGAGGGGCCTCCCTTGCGATTTTACGAGCATGACCTGGAAACCGGGAAAAATCGCCAGGTCGCCGACTTCACGGACGAACTCAACGGCAGCAGCCTGACGGCGGGCAAAGCCGATCGCAACGGCCGGATCAGCGGAAGCGGCGTGGTCGACGACCAGGGCCGGATGTATTTCGGCTACCACGAAAGCGGCGACGAGGGCAGAAACGCCGTCCTTCTCCAGGTCACGCTGACGGAAAAGGAACGGTAGCGGAGTTGTTGGCGCGCTCGTCGCGCCACCGTTCGGCGATCCGCCTTCGGGCCGGATGCCGCTGCGTTGCCCTCCCTGCCAGTTTGCTCATCCGTACGGCCATGCAAGCTGGCAGGGCGGTCGCGGGTGAGGTCGGGGCTGTGAGCATCGAAACCGGTGAATCAGCCCCAGCGCCGGGCTGGCCCGGTTTCGCCGGTCTTCGCGCGCGAGGATCACCGCGTCTCCCGCCCGGGGCGCGCCGGCGCATGGAAAGATTGACCGACCGTGGCCAAGGCATGCTCCTACAAGAACGGTCTCGTCTCGATTGCGCATGGGAACTCGTAAAACAAGCCCCGGGACTCGAGGGTTCTTGGAATCCGCAAACGAATCAGAAGATGAGAATCGGCCCTGCGGCAAACACCCGCCGGATTTCGGCTTCCGAATTCGCCCTTGACTTTGATTTCACGATTCGGAGCGTTCTCGACCTTTTCAGCCCATGGCCAACACCAAGTCAGCGATCAAGAATGCTCGCAAGAATGTCCGGCGCAGCCTTCGCAACCAGCGCGTGAAGTCGCGCATCAAAACGCTCGCTCGTCGTCTGGCCAGGACTTCGACCGCGGGCGACGCCGCCGCCACCAAGACCGCCGCGCAGGAATATGTCTCGGCGCTGGACAAGGCCGCCAACAAGGGCGTGATCCATCGCAATGCGGCCAGCCGGCACAAGTCGGTCTGTTCGAAGTATCTGGCCGCAGGCTGATCGCCATTCGCTCCGCTGTTTTGCTTTCGCGCCCCCGGCCGTCCGTGACGGCGGGGGCGTAGTTTTTTCCACGATGCAGGCGCTGTCCGTGATCCACCCGTGAGTTCCACGACCCAGGTCACCTTTCCTCCCGGAGTGGTTTCCGAAGGGCCGATGCGGCTGCCGATCGTGCATCGCGGCGACGGCTGGCTCGCGCTGGCGAAACCGCCGCGCGTGGCCGTCGGCGAGTCCGCGCAGGCGAGCCACCGCGGCCTTCTGGCCGCGATACAACAGGCGACGGCCGCCGGCGCGGGCCAGTTTCGGCGTCTCGGCTTTGAGGAGCCGGCGGGGATCAACGACCTCGAGGCCGAGGCATCCGGCGTCGTCCTTGTCGCTGCCAACCGCGAGGCCGCCACGCGCCTGCGCAACGAACTGGGCTCCGATCGCTTCTCGTTCGTCTTCGAATTGATCACCGAGGGCGCCGCCGAGGCGGAGGTGGGCGACACGCGCGTGTGCAACCTTCCCCTGGCCTGGGACGACGAACGCGAGCGGGCCTTCGTGTCGCAGCGCGTCGGAAAAAAATCCTCCACCCGCTTCACGCTTGTCGCGAAGTTTCCGGGCTATTCCGCCTGGCGGGCGGAGACGACACTCTACCGGTCGGACCAGATCCGCATTCACGCCAGGGAGGCCGGCCTCCGCATCGTCGGCGAAAGCAAGTATGTGCGGGTGCGCGCGCTGTCCCTCGCCGGCTTGAAAGGTCTGCGCCTGCGGCGCGACGCCGAGGTGGCGACGGTCAATCAGGGGCTTTGCCTGCACCTCGCGCAGGCGCGGTTCCGCAGCCCGGGCGCCGACGATCTGGTCATCGAAGCGGCGCGGACGAAGGCATTCGACGCGGCCTGGCGGTTTTTGGCCGGGGTTTGACGGGCCGGATCATGGCGCGCGCGCATCGGCGAGTTTAGACTTGTCAGACCTCCGGCGGGTAAGGCTCAATGTCCGGCTAATTTTTTTGTCATGGGAAACCTCAAGAAGAAACGCCGTCTGAAAATGTCGAAGCACAAGCGCCGCAAGCGCTTGAAAGCCAATCGTCACAAGAAGCGCACGTGGTGATTGATCGTCTGGCGCGGCCTGTTGTGGCGCGCGCCAGCACGAGATGCCGGTCAGGTGCGTTTCTTCGAGGCACGCCTATCGTCCACCGCGAAGCACGCTTGTTTTACACCCCCGTTGCGGCGGGGGTTTTTTGCGCCCTCCCGGGGAGTTGTGCCCGGCTTCTTCGAGTGGGATTCATCACCACGACAGGGGCTATTTACCCATTTGTTAATTCAATCCGGACACGGGGGCACCGATAGCATTTCCGGGCGAATCCGCCCTCGGAAAACGCCATCCCACCTGTCCCGCGATGTTTGGTAACAAGTCGAAAAGCATCTTCCTAGATATAGCCGGAGATTCGGCATTCGCCGCCTGCGCCTCGAGCGCGAAGGCGCCGCTGATGGTCGAGCAGCTCCGGGAGATTTCGCTCGGCGAGGATTCCGCGCTGGGCGACGCGCTCAGGCAGCTCGCCGGCGTTCGCGGCAACGCCCTCGTCCCGGCAGCCTGCGCCATTTACCCGGCGGGGCGCATCGTCGCCAGCGCGAGCGTGGACCCGAAACGATTCTCCGACGAATCCTACCTGGCTGAAACCGTCCGGGAGGCGGCAAAGGTGGACGCCTCGAGATACAGCCTTTATATGCTGTCGCCGCAGGACGGTTCCGACATCGCCCAATCCAGGGGACCGGCGAGAAACGCGCTGATCTGCGGCGCCCCGACCGACGAGCTTCTCCTCCAGCAGGATCGGTTGCTGCAAGGCGGCTGTTATCCGGCGAGATTCGAGATTGGATCCGTGGCCACTCTCGGAGGGCTGGTCGACTATCTGGAGTTCACCCAATCCAAGGCCCCGACGCTTCTGCTCGAAATCGGAAAGGACACGACCGGGGTGTTTATCGTCACCTCCGAGGGCGTGGAGATAAGCCGTTCCGTTCACTTCGGGATCAACGCCATGATTCCCCAGGTGCAGAAGGAACTCGCGTTGAAGGACGAGGAGGCGGCGCGAAAGCTTTTCTTCTCGAACAGCTTCGATTTCACCGGCCTCGGGGCGCAGTTGACCAAGCGCCTTGTCCGCGAGCTGCAGGCCTCGATCGGTTTCTATGAGGTCCAGACGGGCCTCTCGGTCAGCCAGCTCTGCTGCACGTTGATTCCTTCGAAAGTCCAGTGGCTCGACAAGACGCTGGCCGACGTTCTCGGCATGCGGGTGGTGGCAATCGACTATATCGAATGGCTGAAAACCCGCGGCATCGAGCTTTCTCCGGAGTGCGTCGAGGCCGCCCGCGGCCCCGCCTGGATCGGTTTGTTCAGTTTGATGGCCCAATACAGGGAGAAGAAAAATGAAGCTGCAGCGTAAACAGAAGACGGCTCCACGGATCGCGAACTGGCATCCGAGCTTCCGTTTCGACGACCGGCTGCCGGACCTGAAGGTCGTCCGGACTTCGTTCTTCGTAAACATGCTCTTCGTCACGCTGGCGCTGGCCGCGGCGTTGTTCACGGTGTTCCGCGAGTATACGGCCGCCTCGCTCAAGACCGACATAGCGCTGGCCGAATCGCGGGTCGCGGAACTGAGCGCGCAGAACGGAAGGCTCATCGCGATGAGCAACGAGTTCTCGCTCGCCGCCCGCAAGTTCACCGAGATCGAAACTTTCCGCGAGGCGCCGTTCGCCACCTCGGAGCTGCTCGTCGCCCTTGGGCGGACAGTTCCGCAGTTCGTCGACTTCACCTCGATAGCATACGACAAGGGCCAGCTTCTGCTGAGAGGCTCGATCCGGGGCGCGTCGGACACGGCGAGCGCGAGGCTGACGACCTACCTCGAGGCGCTTCGCGCGGATTCCGGGGTCGGCGGCGCCTTCTCCGACATATCACTCACGAGCCTGTTGCGCGATCCAAGAACCCAGGGTCTCAGCTTCGAGATACAACTCAAGCAGGCGCCCGACGACAAAGCGAAAAACACACGAGCATGACAACAGAGGATCTGGTTGAGCGCATCAAGAGGCACCCGCTGCAGATCGCGTGCGGCGCGATCGTGCTGGCCTGCGCGCTCCTGTATTATTTTCGCATGGATGTGATATCCAATATCGAGACCAGCCTCGATGACGCGACAAGGAAGTCGAACCGCGTCGAGGACAACATCGCCGCCGGCGCCAGCCTCGACGACCACCTCTCGACGATGAATGCGTTTGTCTCGCAGTTGGGCCCGCGCCTCGTGCACCCGGCCGATCTCGCGGACAATCTGAAATATTTCTACAAGCTCGAGTCGGAGACCGGCGTCACGCTTGGGGATCTGCGGCAGTCGGCGCCGGGCGCGAAGGGCAAGGACAGCCTCTTTGTCGGAGTGGGCTATGACGTCATGCTCTCCGGGACGTTTCCGCAGGTCGTGTCGTTCATCAACGAACTCGAGCACGGCGAGCGCTTCTTTCGCCTGAGGAATTTCAATCTGCAGAGGGGACGCGATGTCGGCAGGCCTACCCTCATGCTGTCGATGAACATCGAATTGTTGGGCGCGCCATGAACAACGTTTCACAGCTTCGGATGCTATTGGGTGTTTTCGGAATCGCCTCGGCGATGGCCGTGGCGGATTGCCAGGCGGCCGGAGCCGGGGCTGTTCTGCCTGTCGGGAGGCGGCTGGATGCGCTGAAGGTGGCCGGATCGACGGTGGAGCGGGAGAAGGCCTCGTGGCCGGCGCTGGTCGACGGGGTGACGGACCCGTTCTTTCGCGCAGTGGCGCATGAGGATAAAAGCCGGGTCGTGGTGGAAAATACTCAATTGCCCGCGAAGCCGGCCAGGTCGGATGACGAGGTTCTCACCGCGATCGTCCCGCAGATCGCCCCGACTGGCACGATGCTGATCGGCGACGAACAGTATCTTTTGGTCGGGGGACGGCGGTACAAGGTCGGTGATCAAATTTCCGTCACTTTCGAAGAGTTGGTGTACGGAGTGCGGATAGCGTCGATCGAGAGGAATTCCTATACGCTTCAGCTCAACCATAGCGAGCTTCGGCGTGACTTTAAGTAAGGGAGTACAACACAATGAAGTTCCGAATTGCAGCTGTTGCAGTAGTCTTGGTCGCCGGAGTTTATCCTGCCTACCCGCAGGCGGACACATCCAGCGACGGCATCGAGACGGTGGAGTCGAGTGAGGGAACGGGAATTACCGGCGAAAAGAACAAGGAGACCCTTTCGGTCGACTTTCCGAACGCCGAGATTCGCACCATCCTCCGGAACATCGCCGATCTTTTCGACCTGAATCTCGTCATTCCCGAAACCCTGGAAGGCCGGGCGTCGCTCAAGCTGAGGGATGTGACCTGGAAGCAGATCTTCGACGTTCTTCTCGCCCCGGTCGGCTATACCTACGTGTCCGACGGAAACATCATCAAGGTCGTCAGCATCGAGTCCTTGAACGTGGAGCCGGCGGAGACGCGCATCTTTATTCTCAATTACGCCCGCGCGGGGGAGATCGCCCCGACCGTCTCCTCGATGATCGAGCCGGCCAAGGGCGGCAAGCTCCAGGTGGACACGCGCAGCAACGCGCTGGTCGTGACCGAGCGCCCGAAGCGGCTCGAGAAGGTGGACGAGATCATCAGCCGCCTGGACAAGGCGACGGCGCAGGTGATGATCGAGACGAAGTTCATCGAGGTCACCGATCGGGACATCAAGAACATTGGCGTCAACTGGTCCTCGTTGAACGGATACGAGATCGGCGCCGGCCCGATCTCGCGCGAATACGAGCGTGAAAGAGGCATGGAGTTGAACACCGGAACGGTGAACCTCAGCGGCAATGACGCCACCGTTCAGGGGGATCCGGGAATCACCAACGGTCGCTTGATCGACAATATGACCGGCAACACGGTCCTCGATATGACGTCCGTTTCCGACACCTTCACCGACCTGGCCTCGTCCTCGCGACTGACCACCGCGGTTTTCAACGCGGCCGAGTTTCGCGTCATCCTGAGCGCGCTCAAAACCCAGAACGACACCAAGCTGGTTTCGAATCCGACGGTTGTGACGCTCAACAATCAAGAGGCGCTGATCTCGATCGGCGAGCAGTTCCCGATTCCGAGCTATACCTACAATCAGGAGCGCGGGACGTTCGAGGTGAGCGGATTTGAATATAAGGATATCGGCATCATCATGAAGGTCACGCCCCAGGTGAACAACGCCGGGCTGATCACGCTGAGCATCGATCCCGAGGTCAGCAGCCGGAACGGCACGACGACCTTCGGCGGGGCGAGCGGCGCGGATATTCCCATCATATCGACGCGCAGAACCTCCACGCAGGTCGCCATCAAGGACGGTTACACCATGGGAATCGGCGGCTTGATCGAGAACCTCGACAATACCGGCCAGACGAAGGTGCCCCTGCTCGGCGATATTCCGGGAATCGGCCAGTTGTTCCGGTCCAGCACGAAGAACAACACCTCGCGCAATCTCATCGTCTTCATCACCGCGAAGATACTTTCGCCGGAGGGCGCGACGTACAAGGATGTGTTCCCGGCCTCCAGGCTCGAATCGATGGGCATCGCCGAGGCGGATGTCCCGGGGAATCCGGCCATAAACTAGTATTTGGTTCCAGCAGTCCTCGAACAGGTGTGTGCGAGGTGGCGTGAAAGCGCCACCTCGCTTTCTTTTGTGTCCTTGCGAAGATCCGGGTCGGGCGGCGAGCCGCGCGAGCCTGTGTTTGCTACGGACGATATTCGTAGTCCGCGGGCCGGGTCGGGGGCTGAAGCTTTGGCGTTTCCGACGGGATGCCCTTCGCATCCTCGATCGACCCTGTCGCTGGTGTCGGACGAACGGCTGCCGCGGCCGGTCGCTCATCGACCGGGAGGGCGAAGGGGATGCGCTTTCCGTTTCGCTCGACTTCCAGAGTGATAAACTGGCCCGGTTGGGCGGCAAACAACTCGTCCCTGACGTCGTTGATGCGCCGGACGGATGTGGAGCCGATCCGACGCACGATATCTCCCGGGCGGACATCCGCGCGGGAGGCGGTGCTGTCGGCCTCCACGGAGAGGACGACGACCTGGCGCACGACATTGGTTGGGTCCGCGCGCTCGCCGAATTCCATCGGGAGCGAGCCGTAAGAAACTTTTCCCGTGTTCTGGAGGTCGCGCACGATGCGCTTAAGCGCGGTCACGGGCACGAGATAGGACGAGGCTATTTCCGGAACCGAGGCGACCGTGATGCCGACAAGATGCCCTGACTCGTCCACCACCGGAGCCCCGCCGTCGCCTGGGCCTGCCGGGAGGTTGATTCGCGTGTAGGTGAAGGGAAAGACTTCGGATGGGAGCGAGCTTTCATACCCGGTGACGAGGCCTTGCGTCGGGCTGGGGTCCAGCTCGAGAGGACTCGAAACCCGCATGACCGGCGCGCCGACGGGCGCGCGCGGCCCGGCATTGTCCAAGGGGAGCGTTCCGAACTGTTCGGGAAGCTTGATCAGTTGGACCAGCGCGATGCGTGTCTGCGAGTCGCTTCCGACCAGCTTCGCGAGGTAGGAGAGGCCATCTTTCTCCACCCAGATTCGCGAGATCGGCGCGCCGCCGCCACTGTTTGTCAGCACGCGCCCCTCCTTGTCGATAAAGCATCCGGAGAACACCGATTTGGTGACCACGCCCTCGTCGTTGGGCTCTTCCGCGATCACGACGCGGACGACGGCCGGCGCGGTCGCCTCGAAAAGCGCGACTGTATCCAGCGCGGCTGTTGCGGGGAGCGCGCCAATGGCCGCGGCGCCGATCGCAACCATCAAATACCGGCACCGAAAAGAGATGCGGGCGGTTCGTCCCCCGAATGGGAGCATACGAGGGTCAGAAAGTGGCCGGCGTTCCCTGCGGTCCCAAGCCAAAGGCCGGGGAGGCGGTCAGGGTTCGGATGAAATAGCCGCTCGTGCTGTCGTCGGAGACTGCGAGAACATGCGGTGAGGCAACCGTGACAAACTGCTTGGGGGCGCTCGAAATCATGCCGACTTCGCGGACCTTGTAGCGAAGTTTGCCCATATCCGGCGCTGCCTCCGCTTCGATCGTGGGCTGCTCCGTGTGTCGCGCGGGCGAAATGTATTCTTCGTCCAGCAGCGTATAAGTCGGAACGTCGCCGTTCACCGCCACCCGGGGTGTTTCCGCGTCCTCGCTGGAACGATTCCGGTTCGTGAGGCTGAACACTCCGAAAACCAAGGCCGCGGCCACCGCGGTGACCGGCGCGACGATGCGCGTCGCCCGGGTCAGAAACCGTCCGGCGCTGATGTGCCACGGGACCGTGTTGACCAACGCCGCGAGGCGCCGCCGCTGAAACTCCTGATCGAACTCGTCCCAAAACTCCCGCCGCGGCTTCTCCGCCCGCTTCAAGGCCAGCAGTTGCTCAAGCGTGACACGCGTCTTCCCGTTTTCTCTGATTTCCGGCATGAGCGATTATTTCAAGTAGTCTTGGAGGTGGGCCTGGAGCTGCTGTTTGGCATAGTGAAGCCTCGACCGCACCGTCCCCACCGTGGAATTCGTGATGTCAGCGATCTCCTGATGCGTGAGCTGATCGACCTCGAAGAGCGTGATGACGGTCCGATGATTGAAAGACAGTTTTTGAAACGCTTCGTTCAATTTTTCCTGCAACTCGTTGATGAGCGTTTCTTTCTCGGTGTTCGAGTTTGCCACCAGCGCGCGGATCACTTCCGCGTTCCGGTCCTCCTCGGCCAGCTTTTCCAGGCTGAAAAAACGGCGCAGCCGATGCCGGCGCAGGTGGCTGAGAGTCGCATTGATCGCGATCCGGTAGAGCCAGGTGAAGAACGACGACGAGCCCTTGAAGCGGCTGATCGACTGAAATCCCTTGATGAACGTTTCCTGCGTGAGGTCGGCGGCGTCCTCGCGATTCGAGGTGAGGTTGTAAACCACGCCGAAGATGCGCTCGCGGTATTTCCTGACGATCTCGTCGAAGGCGACAACCTCGCCCGCCTGCACCCGCTGCACCAGCCGCAGATCCGAATCAGCCTCCTCTTTTCGTTCGGGGCTGAGGGCGACCGACTTTCCGAGTGCCCGGGAAACGTTCATGGCGGAGGGAAAGTGAGGCCATTGCGCGCGTTGCGCAAATCGAAAGTCGCCGCCGGGCGCCGATTGGCGCGGGGCCGCGCTACGGCCGCAGCAACCCGGCCTGCTTGACGAGCAGATCCGCGATGTGCCGCAGCAGCGGGACCGACGGCGTGTCGACCGTCTCCAGATGACGCAGCGCCGACCCGAGTTCGGCCTGCATGGCGGACATCGATTGGTGAAAGACCCCGAACTCCCGCATCTGCGCAACCCGCCTCGCGAGGTTGCCGGCGTCGTGCCCGCGCAACTCGGCCCGCAGCGCAGCGGCCTCGGCCGCGGGCAGTTTCTCCAGGAGCAGGAGCAGCGGGAGTGTGACCTTGCCGCTGGCGAGGTCGGTCCCGAGGGTCTTTCCGAACTTCGCCTCCGTTCCGAAGAAGTCGGCGATGTCGTCGTAGATTTGATACGCCGTTCCGAGCCGCCGGCCGAAGTTTCCCACCGCCCGGGCGACCGGCTCCGCCGCGCCCGACAACCGGGCGCCGAGATGGCAGGAAACAAAAAAAAGCTCGGCCGTCTTCAGCTCGATGACGCGTTGATAATAGCCGAGGTCGCGCACGGTGTCGGCCGAGGCCAGGGTCTGCATGATCTCGCCCGCGCACACCTTGCGGGTGGAGACCGAGACGTGCCGGCAAACCTCCGTGGTGGGAAACTCCGACGCGAGGCTGAGCGCGTGCGCGAAAAGCGCGTCGCCCAGCAGCACCGCCGTCTCGGGCCCGAACTTCCTCGAAGCGGTCTGGCGGCCCCGGCGGACCTCCGCCTCGTCCATGATGTCGTCGTGGACGAGCGTCGCGAGATGCACCATCTCGATCACCGCGGCCAGGCGCACGAGGTCTTCGGACACGACCTCGCCTCCCTGCCAGCCGCTGAAGAAAACAAGCGCCGGCCGGATGCGCTTTCCGCCGGTGTCGAGACAGTAGAGCGCGAGTTCGCGGATCTCCGGCTCGAACGCGCCCAGTTGAGCCTGCAACACCACGTCGAGCGCCGCAAAATGGGGCCGCAGCGATCCGAACAGGTCCGCGAAATCGACACCCGCCTGACCAGCCACCGGACGCGCGTTGGCGGCAGTCGCCATCAGCGCGCCCGGATGATCGGGAGGGTTTGGGCGCTCGCGGGGAAGCACGTTTTCATCATCGGGCTCGGCATCGCAGGGTAACTTAACGGGATTCATGGCGAATCAAGACAAACCCGCCGGCGCGCGTGGCGGGTCGGCGAGCCGGCCGGTCCCGAAACGCCGCCGCTCCGCCCAAAACTCAAACGAGATGGAAACGCGGCAGATCCTGGCCGTCCACAAGCCCGCGGGGCCGGCCTTCGCTGTCGATGACGAGAAGATCGTCGATCTTCGAGGCCTCGAAGATCTTCAGCGCGTCGACCGCCAGCGCATCCTCCCGCACGATGACCGGGTTTCTCGTCATGAAGCCGGCCACGGGCTTTTCGAGAAACCCCGGCCCGGAGAGCGCGCTGCGACGAAAATCGCCGTCGGTGAAGACGCCGGAAAGCCTGCCCGTTTCCGGATCGGTCAAGGCGAGGCAGCCCGCCTTCGCCCGGGTCATGGCGAGGATGGCTTCTTGCGTGGACCGGTCGTGTGGC
Source organism: uncultured Opitutaceae bacterium (assembly GCA_964517665.1). GTDB lineage: Bacteria > Verrucomicrobiota > Verrucomicrobiia > Opitutales > Opitutaceae > Congregicoccus. The sequence goes on from CAZFCY010000051.1 coordinate 16,644, forward strand.
AGCACCGGAAAGCGCTCGCCGGCGCGCATCACGTCCGCCACGCGCAGGAGCAGGATGCGCCCGAGATTTCCCGCGGGGTGAAGCCGCGCGAAATCCTCCTTGGTGAAGCCGCGCTGCTCGAGCAGGACCATCGCCAGCGCGTCTCCCGTCGCCAGCGCCGCGGTCGTGCTGGCGGTCGGCGCGAGCTTCAACGGACAGGCCTCGCGCGGCACGTGGTAGGCGAGCGTCGCGTCGCACGCGTGCGCCAGCGGCGAGTCCGGCCTGCCGGTCAGCGTCACGGTGCCGACCGCGAATCGCTTCAGCAGCGGCACGAGCCGGATCAGCTCCTCGGTCGCGCCGCTGTTGCTCAACAGCACGGCGACGTCGCCGCCACGGCACAAGCCGAGGTCGCCGTGCAGCGCGTTGACTGGATCGAGGAAACAGGCCGGCGCGCCCGTGCTGTTGAACGTGCCCACGAGCTTCCGCGCGATGTGCGCCGATTTTCCCACGCCGGAGAAGATCACCTTCCGGCCGGCGCGCACCGCCCGATCGAGGATCGCGACGACCTCGCAGAACGTTTCGTCGAGCCCGTCCGCGGTCGCCCGCAGCGCCTCGGCCTCGATCGTGATGCACGCGCGGCCCCGCGCCAGCAGGGATGATTGCTCCTCGTTCATGAATGTGCTTTCCTCCGCCGTGATAGAGGCGCGAAGGTAAGTTCACATGATGTTCAAGCAATCCCTTTCATGGAGCGCGCATCGATCCGGACGCAGGTGGTGGCGACAGATTTTTGCGGCCGCGGCGATGGTGATTCTGCTTGCCGCCTGTGACAAGGGCGGCGGGCTGCGGATCACCGCGGAGGCGGACGAGCCCCATTATCGCCGCGGGCTTCAGATGGCGCGCAGCGGGCAGAATCAGATCGCGTTGGAGGCGTTCTTGAAGGTCATCGAGAAACGCGGGGGGGACGCGCCCGAGTCGCACCTCGAAGCGGGGCGGATCTATCTCAACCACATCAAGGATCCGATCGCCGCCATCTACCATTACCGCAAATATCTCGAGTTGCGCCCCAACAGCCCGCAGGCGCCCCAAGTCTGGCAACTGATCGACACCGCGAAAAAGCAGTTCGCGGCCACGCTCGCGGCCGAGCCGCTCGGCCAGCAGTTCGAGCGCCTCGATCTCCTCGACGCGCTCGAGAAGCTGAAGGCGGAAAACGCCTCGCTCCGCGCCGAAATGACAAAGCTCGGCAAACAAACGCCTCCGCAGACTTCATTGGTCCAATCGCGGCTGCCTGCGCCCGGTTCCCAGCGGGAGTCCGACTTCAACGATCCTTTCGCCAACGCCGCCGTCCAGCCGGTCGTGCCCATCGAGATCCCGGCTGCGCAGCCGCGCGCGGAACCCCAGCGCCCGGCGAACAACGCCGTCACGCGCACCTACACGGTCCAGGCCAAGGACACGCTCTACGGCATCAGCGTGAAGTTCTACGGCTCCGGCAACCGCTGGCAGTCGATCATGCAGGCCAACAGCGACGTCCTGCGCTCGAGCGGCGACTTGAAGCCCGGCATGGTGTTGCGCATTCCGTAGCAGCCGGCATCAGGCTGGATCTTCGGCGGGCCGATTTGTCGTTTTCGACCGCGCGGACCCGGCTCACCCCGGCTCCAGCCAGGGGTCCATGTTGGTGGTGAAGTGACAGGCGTCCACGACGAGGACGGAGGAGGCGCGCACCGGGAGCGGGCCGGTGCCGAGGACGGTTTGGGCGTGCAGCCGCGCGACGCCGGCGCGGGAGGCGATCTCGCCGCAGACGGCCTGCCAGTTGCCGCCGAGCCAGAGATCGCGCGGGAGATCCACGCGCACGGTCACATCGGGAAACTTCCGAACGTTCATGAGGAACGCGGTTTGCGCGGTCGTATCCGGGCAGTTGATATAACCGGCTCCGCCGCGGCCGAGCACGGCGGCGATGGAAGCGGTGTCGCCATCGATGAACAACGATGGCGCTTCGCGCGTGGCGCGGCGCGCGAGATCGACGAGTTCATTCAAGGCGGGCGCGAGGACGCGCTCGAACAGATCAGGTGAAACAATGTCCGGATCGTAGTCCGCCTCGTGGATGGCGATCGGGCGGCGGGCTTCGCCGATGGCGTGGATCCAGGGCTGCGTCTGCCGCGCGATTTCGCGCAGGATCTTCGCGACGAGTTCCGGCTTGTCCGCGAGCGCGCGCAGGAGGCTTTCGCGGCCGAGCATCGTCTGCGCGATGGCGAAGGGACCGCTGACCGGCACGGCCACGGTGGCGCGCACGTCGTTGGCGAGGCGTCCGGCGGCATCGAGCAGATCGGCCAGGCGCGCGTGCTTCGGATCGAGCGGGGGAAGATCGGTCAGTTTTTCGATCGCGTCGAACAACGGCGCGGCCGGCGCCATGTCTTCGCCGGCGTCGATGGGCGCGAGTTCCTGGCCCCAGGCTTCGGCCTCGGCGAGGTGCGGCGCGATCAGGGGCGAGACCTGCCGCTGCCCGTAGCAACGCCACGCGGTCGCATGCGCATCCGTCAACAGCGCCGGATCGCGGGAAACATCCCAGGGGGTGCGCCCGATGAACGCGGCGGCATGGGCGTGGGCGACGGCTTCGAGATGCATGCGTCCGTGGGGGAAGGGCGGGGGGAGGGGGCAAAGTTGTGTTCGACCCGGCGGACGAGGACTTCAGTCGCCGGCGACTTCTTTCAACACCGGCTCGAGAATCGACCAGATGTTTTCGGCCATGACCTCGTGGCCCTTCGGGTTGGGGTGGATGCCGTCCGGCTGGTTGAGTTCGAAAACTCCGCCCACGCCCTCGAGCAGGAAGGGAATCAGCGGCAGCCGATACTCTTTCGCGAGGCGGGGAAACACGGCTCGAAACTTCGACGTGAACACCAGTCCCATGTTCGGCGGAGACTGCATGCCGGCGAGGACGATGCGCGCGCGCGGCTGTCGCTGCCGCACGGTCTCGATGATGCGGCGCAGGTTCTCCTCGGTTTCCTGGACCGGCACGCCGCGCAGGCCGTCGTTGCCGCCGAGCGCGAGGACGAAGACCGCGACCGGCCGGCGCAGGATCCAGTCCACCCGCCGCGCGCCGGCGGCCGTGGTTTCGCCGGAGAGGCCGGAGTTGACCACCTCGAAATCGAGCCCGGCGTCCGCGATCTTCCGATCGATCAACGCGGGATAGGCCTGTTCGGGATCGACTCCGTACCCCGCGGTGAGGCTGTCGCCGAAGAAGACGATCGCGCCGCTTCCATTCGCGCGCAGGCCGGCGCACGTGGCTCCGAAGAAAAGCGCCAGCGCGGCGCCAAGAAGGCTCCAACGGTTTGTCATGTGAACAATTCGCATTTGGATGACAGGCCTTACATGCCTACGCCCACCATTCTCAAAGTCGAGCGACTGACCAAGGTTTACCCATCCGGCGGAGGCACGCTGACGGTTTTGCGCGATGTCTCCTTCGCCCTCGAAGCCGGCTCGACCGCGGCGATTGTCGGTCCCTCGGGCAGCGGGAAAACGACGCTCCTCGGCCTGTGCGCGGGCCTCGACCGCGCGACTTCGGGCAATGTCGTGATGAACGACATCGATCTCGGCGAACTCGACGAGGACGCGCGCGCCGGGCTGCGGCGGGAGCTGGTCGGTTTCGTCTTCCAGAGCTTCAACCTCATGCCGACGCTCACCGCGCTGGAAAACGTCATGGTCCCGGCCGAGCTGCGCGGCGCGCGCGGTGTCGAGCCGCAGGCGCGCGAACTCCTCGCCCGTGTCGGCCTCGGCGATCGCCTCGAGCACTACCCGGCGCAGCTTTCCGGCGGCGAGCAACAGCGCGTGGCGCTGGCCCGCGCGTTCATCAACAAGCCGAAGATTCTCTTTGCCGACGAGCCGACCGGCAATCTCGACGCCGATACGGCGCGGCGGATTGTCGAGCTGCTTTTCGACCTCAATCGCGAGGCGGGAACCACGCTCGTGCTGGTCACGCACGATCTCGAACTCGCCCGGCTCACCTCGCGCGTGATCCGGCTGCGCGGCGGCGTGGTCGTGCCGGAGGCGGCGCGATGAGGTGGATCCTGAAGATGGCCTGGCGCGACACCCGCACGTCGCGCCGGCGTTTGCTGTTGTACACGGCGTCGATCACGCTCGGCATCGCCGCGCTCGTCTCGATCGCCTCGTTTGGCGAGAGTTTGCGCCAGGCGGTGCGCAACCAATCGACCGCGCTGCTCGGCGCGGATCTGGTCGCCGAGTCGGGCGATCCATTCGGCGACGAAGCGCTCGCGTGGTTCGACTCGCTCGGCGGCGGGCAGGCGCGCGAGACGGCGTTTTCATCGATGATTCTCTTTCCCGCCTCGGGGCAGTCGCGCCTCGTCAGCGTGCGCGCGATCGAGGATGGGTTTCCGTTCTACGGCTCATTTGAAACGGCTCCGGCCGGCGCGGGCGCGACGTTTCGAAACGAGCGCGCCGTGCTCGTGGAGGAAAACGTCATGCTCGCCTTCGGCGCCGGGGTCGGCGACGAGCTGAGGATCGGGGCGGCCACCTTCACCATCGCCGGCGCGCTGAAGTCCGTCCCGGGCGAGTCGCCGGGCTTCAACCTCGTGGCGCCCCGCGTGTACATGCCGATGCGTTTTCTCGAGGAAACCGGGCTCGTCCAGCGCGGCAGCCGGATCCAATACCGGATCTATTTCGCGCTCGACGAGGGCATGGACATCGACGCGATCCGGCGTGAGAATCGCGAGCAACTGCGCGAATGGCGCGTGCGCACGCAGACGGTCGCCTCGCGCGAGCGCAACCTCGGCGGCGCGGTCGACAACCTGGAGCGGTTTCTGAGCCTCGTCGCTTTCGTCGCTTTGCTGCTCGGCGGCGTCGGCGTCGCGAGCGGCATCCATGTTTTCGTGCGCCAGAAGATGACCTCGATCGCGGTGTTGCGCTGTGTCGGGGCGACGACGCGGCAGACGCTGCTCATCTACCTCGCGCAGGCGGCGGGGCTCGGCGTGATCGGCGCGGCCAGCGGCGCGGCGCTCGGGCTCGCGATCCAGGGCATGCTTCCCGGCCTGCTCGGCGACGCGCTGCCGATGGAGGTGGAGCTTGCGATCAGTTGGGGCGCGGTGGCGCAGGGGCTGGTGGCCGGCGTGGGCGTGACGCTCGCGCTCGCGGCGCTGCCGCTCCTCGCGGTCCGGCGCGTCTCGCCGTTGCTCGCGATCCGCTCGACGATCGAGCCGCCGCGGGGTTTGTGGCGCGATCCGGTCGCGCTCGGCGTGGTCGCGCTCGGACTCGCCGCGATCACGGCCTTCGCGATCGATCAGAGCGACGAGTGGAAACACGGCGTCGGTTTTGTCGCGGGCACGACGGCGGTTTTCGGCGTGCTGGCGCTGCTCGGAACCGCGCTCATGCGCCTTGTGCGAAAGGTGATGCCGGCGCGCGCGCCCTATGTGTTGCGCCAGGGGCTCGCGAATCTCTTTCGGCCCAACAACCGCACCATGCTCGTCATCCTCGCCCTCGGGCTCGGCACGTTTCTCATCGTCACGATGCAGCTCACGCAGGGTCTCCTCGTCGGCCAGCTCGCGCTTTCGAAAGAGGAGAACCGCTCCAACGTCATCCTCTTCGACATCCAGTCGGACCAGCGCGCGGGCATGCGCGCGATCTTCTCGGATCTCGGCCTGCCGTTGATGGACGAGGCGCCGATCGTGACGATGAAGATCGCGTCGGTCGGAGGCGTGCCGGTCGCGGTGTTGCGCGAGGACGAGAGCCGCGACATCCCGGGCTGGGTGCTCCGCCGCGAGTATCGCTCGAGCTATCGGGAGACGTTGAACGACGCGGAGAGGATCGTCGCCGGCAAGTGGGTCGCCCGTTTCGAGCCGGGAAGCGAAGTCATCCCCATTTCCATCGAGCGGGGCATCGCGGGCGATCTCGGCGTCGCTGTCGGCGATCGCATCGTGTTCGACGTGCAGGGAATCCCGATGGAGTGCGAGGTCGCGAGCATCCGTTCCGTCGACACCAAACGGCTGCAGCCGTATTTCTTCGTGGTGTTTCCCACCGGCGTGCTCGAGGAGGCGCCGCAGTTCGTGATCATGACGACACACGTTGGCGACAGCGCGGAATCGGCGCGGCTGCAGCGCGCGGTCTTCGAGCAGTTTCCCAACGTGTCGGTGGTGGACCTCATGTTGATCCTGGAAACGCTCGACCGGATTTTCGACAAGGTCGGTTTCGTTTTCCGATTCATGGCGGCCTTCATTCTCGGAACCGGCGTCATCGTGCTCGCGGGCGTGATGGCGAGCGGGCGTTTCCAGCGGTTGCGCGAGAGCGTGCTCCTGCGCACCCTCGGGGCGTCGCGGCGGCAGATCGCGCGCATCCAACTCGTGGAATACTGGCTGCTCGGCACGTTCGCGAGTCTGGCGGGCGTCATCCTCGCCTGGTTCGCGGCCTGGGCGCTCGGCCACTGGGTTTTCGAACTCGATGTCCGCCCGGCGATGCAGCCCCTCGTCGCGGCATGGATGATCGTCAGCGCGCTCACCATTGTCACCGGCTGGCTCTCCGGCCGCCGCCTGCTCAACCACCCGCCACTGGAGATCCTGCGGCAGGAGGTTTGAACAGGCGGAGCCTCTGCAAAAGCCACAATACTGTCGCGTACGTTACAGAAAAGTGGCCCGCGGCGGCGGGCCGGGCGTGCTCAGGCGCGCGCCGGGGAGGGCGCGGAAGGCGCGGCGGAGTCGGTCGCCGGCCTGGGCGTGGGAGCCGTTTCGGGCGCGGGTTTGTAGGTCCAGTAGAGGAACAGGCCGGTGAAGAGCAGGCCGCCGACGAGATTGCCGAGCGTGACGGGAATCTGGTTCCAGAGCCACCAGTCGCTCATGGACACGTTCGCGCCGAGGAGCATGCCGGTCGGGATCACGAACATGTTGACCACGGCATGCTCGAAGCCCTGCCCGAAAAAGATCACCACGGGCAGCCACGCGGCGGCGACCTTGCCCAGCGTGGAAGCCGATGTCAGGGCCATGACGACGCCGAGGCAGACCATCCAGTTGCAGAGGATCGCCTTGACGAACACCGTCGCCAATCCGGCGGCGCCGTGGGCGGAGTAGGCGATGGTTTTGGCTTCGGCGATCGCCACGAGTTGCGGCGCGATGCCCGTGCCGGGCGTGGTCCCGAAATTCGTGTAGGTCAGCCAAAGCAGGACGCCGTAGGCCACGCTGCCGAGGAGGTTCGCGAGAAACACCCAGGAGAGATTGCTCCCGACTTCGGACCAACTGCGTCGCCGGTCCACGGCCGCGAGCGGGACGAGGGCGAAACTGCCCGTGACCAGTTCCAGCCCCAACAGGACGATGATGACAAACCCGACGGGAAAGATGAGCGCTCCGACGATGGGCGCCTTCGTTTGCGCGGTGGCCGTGATCGCGAGGCTCGTGGCGAAGCCCAGAAGCGCGCCTGAAAGGAATCCGCGGATGAGCAGATCCCGGGTTGGAAGGCCGGCCTTGGTCACGCCGGCGGAGATCATGTTTTTAACGACGTCGAGTGGTTTGATATAGTCCATGGTGGATGTTTCGAGAGAATGGTGAATGCGCTGGGCGCGGCCCTTATAGCAACGGCCGCGCCATGCCCGCGCTCCGCCGGGTTTTTCGGCGGGACTTCTCTTCATTGTCTCGATGAACAATGTTCATCGATCCCCTCCGCGATCGATTGCCGGCTGCCGGCTCAGAACTTGAATTCGGCCTGCGCCCAATAACGCGTCACGTCGGGAAGCGCGCCATCGCTGTCGAAGTCGGCCGCCTTTATCAGGACGGACCAGTTCGGGCCGAAAGAGCGCGTGAGCTGGAGGTCCCATTCGAGGCCCAGGTCGATGCCGCCGGTGTCGGATTCGAAGCGGTGATGGACGAGTCGCGCGCCGATGGCTCCCGGAAGACTTCCTCCGATCCAGGCGTAGAAATCCTCCAGCCCCTCGGCGGGCGTGGCGGGAAAAAGATCGGCCCAGCCGTTGAAGGCATGAAGCGTCGCCAGCGGGGTGGCGAAGCCCTTCGCGCCGCCGTCCGATCCGAGAAGCTCGCGGCCGAGACCGGCATTGACGCGCGCGCGGGACCAGCCGAGTTCGATCGACTGATAGTCCGCGGCGTAGTTGACCGGCTGGTCCGCGAAGTCGGTCTGCCGCGCGTATTCAAGTTTATAGGACAACGCGGAGCCCGCGGACTCGTCGAAGACATGGCTCCCTGTCGCGCGAATGCCGTAGGTGGCGGAGGAGTTTGCCGGCGAGTTGTCGAAATCGAGGAGGTAGATGTAGCCCGTGACGGTGATCGCCGGCGTGGCCTTCAACGCGGCGTTGAGCAGATGCGAGTTGGATCTCCATCGGCCTTGCGCGTGCTCGTCGCCGAAGACGCGATTGATCCGCCAGAGATGGGAGTAGCTCACCTGCAAGGCGTCGGCGGGGCGCGCCGTGAGCGAAGCGGCGTCGAACGTCTGCATGTTCTGTCTCCAGCCGACATCGCCGATGAAGCGCGCGTTGTCGTGGACGATGCGCTGTCGCCCGGCTTTCAGCGTGAAGTTGTGGCCGGCGTAGGCGAGCCAGGCCTGGTTGAGTTCGCTGCCCTCGGGATCGGCGATGACGGCGCGGCCCGCGCCGCCGGGATTGATGCCGGCCTGGTTGTAGGCGTCGCCGTCGAGGGCGGAGATGGTTTCGAATTCGATCATCGCCTGCAGGCTGCTCCATGTGCCCGTCGTGTAGCCGAGCCTGGGGCGCGCCGTGAAGGCGCCGGCGTCGCGCAGGCCGGTCTGCGCGGCATGCTCGTAGCGGGCGCGGATGTCGAGCGAAACGGTTCCGCGGGCGACGGCTTCCGTGAGCGAATCGGCGGCGTGAGCGCCGGGGAAAAGAGAGAGCAACAAGGCGCCGGAAAGCGCGCGCGCAGTTTGTGTGGTGTTCATGGAAAACGCAGGTTCGTCGCGTCCGTCGGGCGTGGATCATCGACGCGTTCGGTCGCGGCGCTCTCCAGCGGACAACGTGCCAGCGGCTCTCGATGGCTCGATTCGTGCTTCTCCAAGATTTAATCCCTATGATGAAAGGCGCTCATCGATGAAGACGACCACGCTCGACAGCAGGCAACTGCTCGCCTTCGCGGCCGTGGCGCGGCGCGGCAGCTTCACGCTGGCGGCGAAGGATTTGTTTCTCACCCAGTCGGCGGTGAGCCACGCGATCAAGGCGCTGGAGGAGGATCTCGGGCATCGCCTGCTCGACCGCGTGGGCCGGCGCGTGATGGTCACGCAGGCGGGCGAACAATTTCTCGTCCACGTCCACAAGGTGCTGCGCGAGATGGATTCCGCGCGCAACGGCCTCGATCATCTCGCCAACTGGGGCCACGGCCGGCTGCGCGTGGGCGCGAGCGAGACCGCCTGCCAGTACCTGCTCCCGGCCGTGCTGCGCGAGTTCCGGCAGGGTTTTCCGAAGTGCGTGATCCGGATCGAACCGGGCGATCACATGAAACAAATCGAGTTGCTCCGAAGCGGGCAGGTCGAACTCGCGGTCATGTTGCGGCCGGAGGGCGATCGCGAGTTCACGTTTCTTCCCTTGTTCGAGGACGAGTTGCGCTTCGTCGTCTCGCCGCATCATCGCTGGGCGCGCGTGGGGCGCGTCGAGCCGGAGGAGATCGGAGGCGAGACGCTGCTGCTCTACAACCGCGCGACCTACACCTTCCGCATGTTGGCGGAGTTTTTCCGCGTGGAGAACGTCGCGCTCAACGACTGCATCGAACTCGGAAGCATGGACGCGATCAAGGAGCTGGCGAAAACCGGAGTGGGCGCGGGCATCATCGCCTCGTGGATCGCGCGGGAGGAACTCGCGAGCGGCGCGCTCGTGTCCCTGCCGCTGGGCCGCCGGGCCCTGAAGCGAAGCTGGGGCGTGGCGCATCTGCGCGGACGCCGCCTCGCCCTCGGCGAGGAAACGTTCGCCGGTCTCTGCGAGCAGGCGGCCGCGCGCTTGCGCGAAGGCACGGCGGCGTAGGAGGCTTGCCGCGCTTGCGCGCGGGGCGGGACTCCACGCGGCGGGAGGCTGTTTTCACGCGCGCGCCGCCGGCCTTCTCCTCCGCGCTCGACTCCCGCCCGGACGCGCATTGTTTTGCAGGGAGACCCCCAGCCATGCGTCGCTTGATCGATCACGAGCGTTCCGAGCCATCGCGCGCGCGCCCCCCTGCGCGATGGACGCGCGCTCTCGCCTGCGCGGCGCTCGCGTCCGCGCTCGCGGCTGGCGCGTGGGCGCAACGCTCGGGGACGCGGCTTCCCGACTGGAATGGCCCTTCGGTCGAGCCGGTTCGGATCGCGCCCGTCCATCGCGTTTTCTTTCCGCCCAACCCGCCGCCGCTCGGCGTGGAGGTCGTGATCCCGCGCGGCAGCGCTCCCGTCCGCGGCGATGCGCCCGAATTATTGCGCCAGTGCGTCGGCGAGCCCTTCTACGCGCCCTTGAGCGCGCGCCTCGCGGCGCGACAGATGAAGCCGGAGATGACGGACGCGATCGCGGACTACATGAAACTCCGCGCCGGTTTTCTCCGCGAGTTGCGCGAGCACATCTACGGTATCCGGGAAGCGGATACAGAGACGAGACGGCGGATGAACGCGGAGTTCGCGCGCGCGCAGACGCCCGCGCTCGCCGCGCTCGAGGCGACCGCGGAGCGGATGCGCCGCGAGCTTTATCGTGACGGCCGGTGGGGGCGGGACGAGTTCGACTGGAACGACAAGCGCGAATGGAAGCTCGGCGTGGGGCCGCTCAATCGGCCGCGGAAGGAAAACGCCGTCCTCGAATACCAGGTGCAGCGCGCGGCGGTGTTTTTCCAGGACGGCCTCGCGCCCGCGCAGCGCCGGCTCCTGCGCGAGGTGGCGATGGAAATGGAGGACCAGGTTTTCCGGTCCGATTCGCCGCCGGTGGGTGAATACGGATTCGTCTTTTTCTCGCCCGAGACCGCGCGCGTGCGCGTCCCCGCGGGCCTGCCCGAGGAGGCGGCCTTGCGCCTCGACGCCTTCGTGAAGGAAAAGGACGCGCTCAAGGCGGAGATCAGGGACGCGGTCTACACGGTGGACGCGCGCAAGTTCATCTCCTCGCGCGCCCGGACCATGGAGGAACTCGCGCGAAATCAGAGCGCGCGGCTCGAGGAACTCGACGAGCTGGCCGAGGAGATCCGGCGCGAGTTGATCGAGGCGCCGGCATTGAAACGTCCGACCGTGCCCGACGCGCTTCCCGAGACGCTCGACGAGATGGTTCGCGAGTTTCAGCGGGACCGCGGAAGGCTTCAGATGCGCCTGGCCGCGAAGGTCCGGGCGGCGCACGCCGCGGTGGAGCCGCCGGCCTCGCAGGAGCCCGCCGATCGCGCCGACTACCAGGACCGCCTCGCGGCCGCGGCCGCGGAGGCGGGCGAGGCATTCGAGCGGGACAACGCCGCCGCCGTCGCGGCGCTTCATTCGGACATGGAGGCGATCGTCGCCGCGACGGAAAAATACATTCCGGAGAACGACGAGGTGTTTCGCGCCGGTTCGGCCGAGGCGGTCGTCGTCCGCTTTCTCGCGCGGCAGCGCCAGCTCGAGGGCACATTCGAATACCACACCGCCGTCCTCGAGCCCGGGCTCTCGCCCGAGCAGCGCCGCCTGCTCTTCGGCGCGGCCATCCGGCGCATGGAACTCCCGCTCCCGGGAGGCGAGCCCCAGCCCACGGCCCTCCCCGGCACGCTCCTGCCGGTCGGGGAAGTGGGGCGCTGATGGCCGGGCCTCTGCCTTTTCCGAGCGCATCCGTGTTGTAGTGGCGCTCCGGCCGGCCTTTCTTGCCTAAAAAGTCCAGTTTCCCGCGGGCTGTTTTCATTCATTCCCTTTGGGTCGGAAACCCCGAAGCTTGCTTCGGCTTGGATTTCTTGGAGGGACGGCCTCCGTGTCGTCCGCAGGCGAAGCGGTCCACACGGAGGTGGACCCTCCAATGCCGCGGGGCTTGCCCCGGGGTCTTTACTATTCCACCGTTTAGTGTGACCATGCAACGTCGGGCGAAATGAACCCCCTGATATTTACCGCCATCACGCTTTTCGCATCGCCGTTATTGGCTTCGCCGGATGCTTCCGGTTGGCGCGAGCCAAGGAATTTTCATGGACCTTTTGACGCTGAGTTTGCGTCTCGCGCCTTAATACAGAAAATAAAGACCACGCCGCCAAAGGGTGAAGATGCCGCTTTATCGGCGAATAAGAGCTATTGGTTCTCAGTCGCCTCGCCAGAAAAGAAGATCCAAGCAATCACCGTCTTTGCCGATGCCTCCGCATATAAAATCCTATTCGAGGATTCATATTTGAATTTCGCCATCGAGGCCCGATGGATAAACGAAAAGCTGCTATTTATCAGAGTTTACTGGGGCCGCATAGTCGGATCAGACTACATATTTGACGTGGAGCTTGGCAGTTTCGTCCACAAAGAAATGGTTTACGACGGAACCCTGCTGTTTCAGCAAACAAACCAATCTAAGGAATGAAAACCACGGAGCAACAAGGCGATGCAG